>JBCAXU010000048.1:0-26677 GCA_038533895.1 Pseudomonadota bacterium
GGCTGAATCAGCCTAATCCAATAACGTGAAACAAAAGGTCTGAAAGATAGAACATCTTACCTCTGTACCCTACGTCGATTAATGTACAACAATTGGTCAGAAATGAAAACCATTTTTGTAGTTTTTTTTCATTAAAATTTTATTAAACTACACCAAGCACTTATTGCCACTAACTTTTTTAGATATAAAAAAAAGCCAGTGTTTGTGCACTGGCTCATGTTATTTCGCTATTTCAGTTGGAATTTTGTCTAGTGCGCCTGATCCCAGTTATCCCCGTGACCAGCCTCAGCGACGAGTGGAACGTCAAGCTCAGCGGCAGACTCCATCAATTGTTGTACTTTACTTTCAATTTCGGCTAAAGCTGACTCTTGAACTTCAAAAACCAACTCATCGTGCACCTGCATCAGTAACTTAACTCGGCCGTCGCCCTCTTGTTCGATCCATTGATCCACCAGCAGCATCGCCTTTTTAATGATATCGGCGGCTGTACCTTGCATCGGCGCATTGATCGCGGCGCGTTCAGCGGCTTTGCGACGCATCCCATTGCGCGATTTAATTTCCGGTAAGTGCAAACGACGACCAAAAATGGTCTCGACATAGCCTAGCTCAGCGGCAGCGCTGCGCGTACCTTCCATGTACTGCATCACCCCAGGGTAACGCTCGAAGTAGGTGTCCATATACTGCTGTGCTTCCCCACGTGGGATGCCTAGCTGCTTAGCCAAACCAAACGCGCTCATACCGTAGATAAGACCAAAGTTCACCGCCTTAGCTCGGCGGCGCTGCTCACTGGTCACTTGGTCAATATCAACACCGATGATTTCAGCGGCAGTGGCGGCGTGAATGTCTTTGCCTTGCTGGAAGGCCTCGAGCAGTGCTTTATCCCCCGACAAGTGCGCCATAATACGCAGCTCAATTTGCGAGTAGTCGACAGCCATGATTTTGAAACCATGCGGCGCAACAAATGCCTGACGAATCCGGCGTCCTTCTTCGTTGCGAATTGGAATGTTCTGCAAGTTTGGATCGGTGGATGATAAACGCCCGGTGGCTGTCACCGCTTGATGATATGAGGTGTGCACTCGGCCTGTCTCTGGATTAATCATCTTCGGCAGCTTATCGGTGTAAGTCGACTTCAGTTTAGCCAGACCGCGATATTCCAAAATCAGCTTAGGTAGCGGATAGTCGAGCGCCAGCTCCTGCAACACTTCTTCATTCGTCGATGGGGTGCCAGATGGGGTTTTCTTAACCACAGGCAGGCCCATTTTTTCAAACAGAATAGCTTGAAGCTGCTTAGGCGAATTCATATTGAACTCTTGCTCGGCCACTTCGTAGGCCTTCTGCTCAAGTTCATCAAGACGTTTCGCAATTTCTTGAGACTGCGCTGCGAGCTTCATGTCATCAATCAGCACTCCGGTGCGTTCAATGCGCGACAATACCGGCACTAGAGGCATCTCAATGTTCTCATACACCGCTTTCAGCTTTTCATCCTGCTCGATGTTTTCCATCAAACGGTGATGCAAGCGCAATGTGACATCGGCATCTTCGGCTGCATAAGGAGCGGCTTCATCCAATTCAATTTGATTGAAGGTCAGTTGCTTTTTGCCTTTGCCCGCGATCTGTTCAAAGGAGATGCAGCTATGTTGAAGGAAGCGTAGCGCCAAGCTATCCATGTCGTGTTTGCCGCCAACGCTATTGTAAACGTAAGAGGCCAACATGGTGTCATGCTTGATGCCTTTCATCTCGATACCGTAGCGTGCGAGCACACTGGCGTCGTATTTGAGGTTTTGCCCAACTTTCGCTTGATTCTCATCTTCCAGGATAGGCGTCAGCTGCTGAAGAACCCAATCGCGATCGAGTTGCTGCGGCGCATCCAAATAGTCATGCGCCACCGGCACGTAAGCCGCTTCACCTTCTTGGGTCGCGAAAGACACCCCGACCAGGTTGGCCACCATGTAATCTAGGCCATCGGTTTCAGTATCAAAGGCAAAAACGTCGGCGGCCTTGAGCTTATCAAGCCAAGCGGCAAACGTCTGCTGATCGAGAATGGTTTGGTACTGGCTCCGGTCAATATTGACCGCCGATACATTCAGCTCCGGGGCCTTAGTCGTGGTGTTAGATGAGCGCATCGCCCCTGACTTTTCGTCGGCTTCAACCACACCAGTTCCACCTTCAAGCAGCTCGTTAAGCCACGATTTGAACACCAGCTCACCGTAAAGCTTCACCAGTTCATCTTTATTTGGAACGGATTTCACTAGCTCTTGGTAGCTTTGCTCGAGCTCCACATCCAACTTTATGGTCGCTAACTCATAAGACATCATGGCGTTGTCTTTATTGTCGATCAGTTTCTTCGCCATAGTCTTCGAGCCGCGGAAGCCCAATCCCGCGATGTCATCCAGATTCTGATAGATTTCTTCTAAGCTACCAATACCTTGCAACAACGCAGTAGCGGTTTTGTCACCGACGCCAGGAACGCCCGGAATGTTATCAACCTTATCACCCATCAAGGCCAAGTAATCGATGATAAGCTCTGGAGGAATGCCAAACTTCTCAATCACCCCTTCACGGTCTAGCACTACATTGGTCATGGTGTTGATCAGCGTAATATTGTCATCGACCAGCTGCGCCATATCCTTGTCACCAGTGCTGATCAGCACAGGGACACCATTTTGCGACGCTTGGTGAGCCAGAGTGCCAATCACATCATCCGCTTCAACACCCGGTACACAGATCAACGGCAAGCCCATTGCTCGAATGACGTTGTGCAATGGCTCGATTTGACAACGCAGATCATCCGGCATCGGTGGACGGTTAGCTTTGTATTCAGGAAACATTTCATCTCGGAAAGTTTTTCCTTTGGCATCAAACACCACCGCAATTCGATCGGATGCAAATTGACGCATCATGCTGCGCAGCATGTTTACCACGCCATACACCGCGTTAGTCGGAATATCACCGTTGCTCATGGTGCCAGGGTAGGCATGAAAAGCGCGATAAAGGTAAGAAGAGCCGTCGATCAGAATTAACGGATTATCAGGAATATGAGCCATAGTCTTTACGTATCCAAAGAAAATGCAAAAAGATCTGCTTAGGATGCCATGACTGACTCAGTGAATCCATTTTAACTCTTGATGGGTTACTCACATATTTGTTGCTTTTCACACCAGCCTCACCCACCAGCTGTGGATAACTCTGTTCATAGTATTTACCCACAGGATATTAATACCCTGCTATTTTTACTCAATAGCACCTTAAATTACTGTTTTTTATGGACTTAATTATTGATCGATCAGGCAGAGATCGATCCATTCTTGATCCTGGATTGTGGAAAAGACTATTGGTGCCCTTTTGTTCATTGCCAAATCGAAGGCATAAAAAAAGCGACACCTTTCGATGTCGCCTAGCAAAAAAGGGTCAAAGCGATTTCATAAAGAGCTGCTTTGCCATAAAGCTATAAATTACACTGGAAGCAATGTGAGCAATGTCGTGTCAAAAAGAATTCGTGCAAGCTCTCAGTCATGTGCTCGACCAATTCATTGATGAAATCGGTTTTGCACGTCCTTGTGAACTTCTCTCATTCCCTAAGACGAGATAAATAATAACCATTCTCATTTAATTGGTCAACAGTTAAATGAGAAAAAGTCTCATTTAATTTTATTGCTCGCTACTCATCTGCTTCATAAAGTGAATTCGGCTTTCTTCTAGCGGCTGTTTCGGCTCAAACTTTTCGATCATATAACCATTACGCAGCAGCAAGCGCAGCATAGATGGAAACTGATTGCGAGATTTCACCTTTAGCTGTCGATACCCTTGCTCTCTCACCCATTGCTCTTGAATCTCAAGTAACTGTTGGGCGACGCCTTTGTTACGTGCCAGTGACGAGACTCCACCAAACCAGCTGTAGAAGGTGTTGTCGTCTAACTGATAGCCAATTTTGAACCCGAGCAGGTTATCGCCTTGTTGCGCTACCTGAACCAAAGAGCGGACTTTCCCGTCGAGACGGGCAGATAAACTTTCAACCGTTTCTTTATGTGCAAATTCTTTAATCTGTTGTACCACTTGAACGCACTCTTCCAAGCTTCCTTCACGATAGATGATGGTCACGATTTCTCTCCAAAACAAAAAAGCTGGCAAATGCCAGCTTTTCACCAAACACTCAGTTTACTCTTCGTTTGCTTTTAGGAAGGTGGCCGCTTGGGCATTGTCTTCTGCCAGCCACTCGGCCACATCTTTGGCAAAGTAGGTTAAGATACCGTCAGCACCCGCGCGTTTAAAGCATAGTAGCGACTCCAGAACGGTATCGCGCTCTTTAAGCCAGCCGTTAGCAAATGCGGCTTTGTGCATCGCATATTCACCCGACACTTGGTAAGCAAACGTCGGTACTTCTAGTTCTGACTTGACGCGGCGAACAATATCAAGGTATGGCATACCCGGCTTAACCATCACCATGTCTGCACCTTCATTAATGTCCATCGCGACTTCATGAATCGCTTCATCGCTGTTAGCCGGATCCATTTGGTAGTTCTTCTTGTTACCACCTTTTAGGTTGGCCGCACTGCCGACTGCATCACGGAATGGTCCGTAGTAACAGGAAGCGTATTTGGCCGAATACGCCATAATTTGGGTATTGATGTACCCGGCTTGTTCGAGCGCTTTACGGATTTCACCAATGCGACCATCCATCATATCCGACGGCGCCACCACATCCGCCCCCGCTTCTGCATGTGACAAAGCTTGCTTAACTAAGACCTTAGTGGTTTCGTCGTTAAGCACGTAACCCTCTTCATCAATAATGCCGTCTTGACCGTGAGTCGTGAACGGATCCAGGGCAACGTCGGTGATGACACCGATTTCAGGGATATGCTCTTTGAGCGCACGTACCGCGCGCTGGACTAAACCTTCTGGATTGTAGGCTTCTGCTGCACAGACGCTCTTCGCATCTTGATTCACCACAGGAAATAGAGCAATCGCTGGTACACCTAACTGCGCAAGGTATTGTGCCTCTTCGAGCATTAAGTCAATCGACAAACGCTCAATGCCCGGCATAGACTCAACGCTTTCGCGACGATCCTTGCCCATCAAAATAAACATAGGGTAGATAAGATCATTCACCGATAATTGGTTTTCAGCCATTAAACGGCGGCTAAAGTCATGTTTACGTAGACGACGCATACGACGGCCAGGGAATTGACCTTGAATCGATACTGACACTCTATTCTCCTTGTCTGGTGAAAGTGCTTGGATTTGCATAATATCACTCCACATCAGCGACGCTAGCAACAACGTCGAAAAATGCAAAAAATGACCCAAGGCTCACACTGCCGTATACTAGCGCTTCACTATCAAGCAAGAGATTGACCATGATTGATACCCACGCACACATTTACGCTAATGAGTTTGATAACGACCGAGAAGAGGTGGTTCAACGCGCTCTGGCACAAGGCGTCGAACAAATTCTGCTGCCCAATATCGACTTGGAATCGATTGAACCTATGTTGGCGACTGAAGCTCAGTTTCCTCAAGTGTGCCGCTCTATGATGGGCCTTCACCCTTGCTACGTTGATGGTAATGTCAAACATAGTCTGGAAGTCATTCATTCCTGGTTTGCCAAGCACAACTTTATCGCGGTGGGTGAAATCGGCATCGACTTGTATTGGGATAAAACCTATAGAGCAGAACAAGAAATGGCCTTTGTCACTCAGCTCAACTGGGCCAAAGAGCTGAAACTTCCAGTCGTGATCCACACGCGCGACTCGATTGAAGAAACACTTGCCCTACTACGCCAAGAACAAGATGGTTCACTCTCTGGTGTGTTCCACTGTTTTGGTGGCAGTCTCGAAGAAGCGCAGGCGATTAATGGGCTTGGCTTTCATCTTGGTCTCGGTGGGGTATCAACTTTTAAAAATGGCGGAATGGACAAAGTCATTCCTCACCTTGATATGGATTACGTGATCTTGGAAACCGACTGCCCCTACCTCGCCCCTGTTCCTCACCGCGGCAAGCGCAATGAACCTGCCTATACCTCGCTTGTTGCTCAGCGCGTGGCCGACTTAAGAGAGATGACCCTCGAGCAAGTTGACACAATGACCACCCAGAATGCGAAAACGTTGTTTCGTCTCTGATTCGCGAAGTCGATCTGACCGATAAAAACGGGGTTGATAGTCCACTATCAACCCCGTTTTTTATACCGTTCAATCAAAGCGCTACTCTTCGACACTATCCTCACTGTCATCTTTGCGCACATAGAAACGCGCAAAGAACAAACCCACTTCAAACAGTAAACACATCGGAATCGCCAGCAGCGTTTGTGAAATCATGTCAGGCGGCGTTAACATCATACCGACAACGAACGCACCCACCACGATATAAGGCCGCTTTGCACTCAGGCTCTTTGGATCGGTGGCGCCCGTCCAACACAGCAAGATAATCGCCACCGGCACCTCGAAGGCGATACCAAAGGCAAGAAACAGCGCCAGCACAAAATCAAGATAACTGGATATGTCGGTGGCAAACTCGACGCCACCTAGCGAGATCGCGGTAAAAAAGCCAAACACCAATGGGAAAACCACGAAGTAGGCAAAGGCGACACCACAATAAAACAGCAACGAACTGGAAAACATCAGTGGCATGATTAACCGACGTTCATGTTTGTAAAGGCCCGGAGCCACAAATGCCCATACTTGATACAAGATAAATGGCACCGCAAGAAAAATAGAAGCAACTAAGGTTAGCTTCAACGGGGTAAAGAAGGGGGATGCGACATCGGTAGCAATCATAGTCGCTCCTTCTGGTAGCCTTTCTACCAAAGGGGCGGAGATAAACTCATAGATATCATTAGCAAAATAGATCAGCCCGAGAAACACCACCAACACCGCGACAATCGCGCGCAATAAGCGGTTTCTCAACTCAAGTAGATGGCTGATCAAAGGCTGTGTCTGCTCAACAGAAGACATGGAAACCTCTATTCTAGAAGATCAAAAAGGAGCTACCAATGTGCAGCTCCTCCTAAACAAGACTATTCGGCTTTTTTATCAGCCTGCGGGGCTGGCTGAGTATTGATACTCTCAACAGCGCCCACGGAATCATTGGTATTTTGAGTCGGTTCAACAATTTCGTTGACCTCCTCAGCACTGTTCGTCGGCGTGCCACTTTTATTCGCGTAAGGACGTTGAACATCTTGCGCAGCTTGTTTGAGCTGTTCCACTGAGGAACGAAGTTCAGGAGATAAATCTTCCATCCCCACTTGCTCTGCTTTACGCAAATTATCCTGTAGCTCTTGTACCTTTAGCTCGTGTGAAAGCTCATCTTTCACACTGTTTGCCATATTCTTAGCTGCGCCAATAAACTTTGAGACACTGCGAATAGCATGGGGCAAACGCTCAGGGCCAAGAACCACTAGCCCGACAACAGAGATTAATACCAGTTCCCAAAAACCGATATCAAACACAATCTATGCCTGCTCTTTGTCTTTCTTAGTTTCAGCAGTGGCGTCCGTTTTCTGCTGCTCTACCGCTTTTGGCTCAAAGTCTGCGTCTTTCTTATCCTTGTCCGACTCATCTTCGCTCATGGCTTTCTTGAAGCCTTTAACAGCACCACCTAGATCGCCACCAATGCCACGCAGTTTCTTCGTACCAAACAGCAGCACAACAATCACAGCAATAATCAGAAGTTGCCAAATACTAATACCACCCATTCTTTTTACCTCGGGTCTTATTAAACAAATTTATTTCAAGAGTTTAACGTCTATTGACGGTAAGCTCGCCAACTAAGCAACCAAAATGTGACCCCGCCGAAAGCGCTCGCCAACGAAAGTTGCTCATAGGTGCTGTTGACCAATATTGCCGAGCATACGACTAATGTGGCCCCAACACCAAATAAAAATTTCCCGGTCGCCTGCTGCCGTTTGGTCGAGCGATAGCCTTGATAGAGCTGATCAATGCGTTGGTTCATCATTTTGCCCTGACGCAGACTGTCGTACAGCAACTCAGGAAGCTCAGGAAGTTTCTCGGCCCAAAACGGTGCTCGATCTTTCACTGCATTGATGACGGCCTTTGGCCCCACTTGATTCATCATCCACTCTTCAAGGAATGGCTTAGCGGTTTCCCACAAGTCTAATTGAGGGTACAGCTGACGACCTAACCCTTCGACATAGAGTAAGGTTTTTTGCAGCAACACTAACTGCGGCTGCACTTCCATATTAAAGCGACGCGCGGTATTGAATAAGTTCAGTAACACGTGACCGAATGAGATTTCACATAACGGCTTGGCAAAAATCGGCTCACAAACAATACGGATTGCGAACTCAAACTCATCCACATTGGTTTCACGTGGAACCCAGCCCGATTCAACATGCAATTCCGCCACTCGGCGATAGTCTCGGTTGAAGAAGGCTAAAAAGTTTTCTGCCAAATAGCGCTTATCTTCACTGTTCAGGGTGCCGACAATACCGCAATCCAAGCCAATCCAACGCGGATTTTCTGGGTGCTGCGGCTCAACAAAGACATTGCCCGGATGCATATCAGCATGAAAAAAGCTATCGCGGAACACCTGAGTGAAAAACACACTCACGCCACGCTCAGCCAAAAGTTTCATGTTGGTGCCGTTAGCAACCAGCCCCTCGATGTCAGAAACTTGGATGCCATATATTCGCTCAGAAACCATGACAGTTTTATTACTGAAATCGGTAATCACTTCCGGAACATACAGTTCTTCGCTGCCTTCGAAGTTGCGTCTTAACTGAATTGCATTGGCCGCTTCACGTCTTAAGTCGAGCTCATCAAGCAGTGTTTTTTCATACTCTCTCACCACCTCAACCGGCTTTAAGCGACGGGCTTCAGGTAGCGCTTTAGCGACAATACGCGCCATGCGGTACATTAGCTTAAGGTCGGCATCGATAACCGGACGAATATCGGGACGAATAACCTTTAACACCACTTCTTGGTTGGTCGATTTAAGTCGAGCGGTGTGCACTTGCGCTATCGAGGCGGAGGCCAGTGGCTCAATATCAAAGTCATCAAACCAGGTTTCTAATGGTCCACCTAACGCTTGTTCGATCTGCTGTTTGGCAAGTTGGCCATCAAACGGCGACACCTGATCTTGCAATAGCGCCAGCGGATCAGCAATGTGATCTGGAAATAGATCGCGACGCGTCGACATCATCTGACCAAACTTAATCCATACAGGACCAAGCTCCTGCAAAGCTAAGCGCAGGCGATCCCCTAGCGGCTTGTCAGCGTGTTTATTGCGAATCCAAAACAGGCTTTTTCGCGCCAATAGCGGCGCTTTGGTCAGTTGGTGAGTAGGCAGCAGTTCATCGAGGCCATACTCCAATTGCACGCGAACAATATGATAGAGACGGCGCAGTTCGGTTAATGTCATGCGCGCTCCAGTAACTGATTGAGGCGCGCCTCTACACGTGCAGCTTGGCTTTTCACTTCATCGACTTGATCGCAAAAATAGGCCACTTCGAGTGGTGGAGGTGCCATTCGCCACTCTTCAGTCACCGCTTGGGCCAAGTGACTCTGCTGCTTGCGCCATTCACTTGTCACACCGTCGACCATGGTTTTCGCTCCCTGCACTAGGGTGTGCGCCACCACATCTCCCGTGACGCGCGATAGCCACTCTTCAATATCCGGTTTACAGTCGCTCATCAGTTGTGAAAACTTCTGCGCCAACTGAATATCCCCCTCTAACACCAACTTATCTTGTTTGATTAGCTTGGTAATATTGGATTGATCACGCAGCTCAGGCAGCACTGAAAGGTTCAAGGATAAGTAGCAATCGGGTTGACCTTCATAGTTGGCCAATACGTCGATTTGTTGACTGAAGATAAAGGTCAGGGTTTTGTTGACCTCTTTAAGATGGACTTGAATCACCTGACCTTTTAAGCGCGCTAAACGACGTCCCAACTCTGGGTCGTCATTGATCAAGGTATTCAAGGTTGTCTCAACAACAGCAGTGACAAGTGGTTCAAACGGCATAGCAACTCACCCTAGAATTTGTAACCACGGTGCAGCGCAACGATACCACCGGTTAGGTTGTAGTACTTGGTCTGCTCAAAGCCCGCGTCTTCCATCATACCTTTCAGTGTTTCTTGATCAGGGTGCATGCGAATAGATTCCGCAAGATAACGGTAGCTTTCTGCATCATTGGCCACCAGCTCACCCATCTTAGGGAGTAAGTGGAATGAGTAGGTGTCGTAAATCTTCGACAACGGCTCAAGGATTGGTTTGGAGAACTCCAGCACCAACAAGCGGCCTCCAGGCTTAAGGACACGGAACATCGAGCGCAGCGCTTTATCTTTGTCGGTAACATTGCGCAGGCAGAAGCTGATCGTAATCGCATCAAAGTAGTCATCTGGGAACGGAAGTTCCTCAGCGTTGGCCTGAACATAGTGCACGTTGCCAACAATGCCGTTGTCGCGCAATTTGTCACGACCAACATTGAGCATGGAGTTGTTGATGTCGGCCAAAATGACGTGGCCTTTTTCTCCGACGATACGCGAGAATTTAGCGGTTAAGTCTCCGGTACCGCCACCGAGGTCCAAGACGCGTTGACCAGGACGAACACCGCTGCAGTCGATAGTAAAGCGTTTCCAAAGGCGATGAATGCCTCCCGACATTAAGTCATTCATAATGTCGTACTTAGCCGCCACTGAGTGGAACACTTGGGCAACTTTGGCCACTTTTTCTTCTTTCGCTACCGTGGTGAAACCAAAATGCGTGGTTTCATTTGATTCTAATGCTGTATTCGATTGCACGCTTGTATCCGTCATGATGATTCCTCTTCGAGCAGTACGAGAATAACAACGCCCAGTACTGCGGGCGATTAGTTTACTTTATCCTCATCCGTATGTCTTTGGGCGAGAGAGTCATTTTTAATGGTGTGAGGGTTTTCTGTGAGTTGCTCCTGCTGGGCCAATTCCACCAACGAGCTGGAGATGGGCTTTTTCACTTCAACCCCAAGCTGTTTAAAGCTCTCCGCTTGGCGAATCACATTGCCCCGCCCGGTGGCCAACTTGTTCATCGCCCCTTGATAGTTTTGATTGGCCCGATCCAGTGCCCCACCTAGGCTTTCCATATCATCAACGAACAGTCGCAGTTTGTCATACAGCTTGCTGGCTCGTTCAGCGATGACTTTCGCGTTTTGGTTTTGCCTGTCATTGCGCCACAGATTATCAATAGTACGCAGCGCCACCAGCAAGGTAGTAGGACTGACTAAAATAATGTTTTGCTCCAGCGCATCTTTCACTAAGCTCGGATCGGCTTGAATCGCCACCTGAAACGCAGGCTCAACCGGTATAAACATCAACACATAGTCTAAGCTCTGGATTCCTTTGAGCTGATGATAATCTTTTTGTGAAAGGCCTTTGATGTGCGCTCTTAACGCAAGTAAGTGATCACTTAGGGCTTTATCTCGTGCGTTATCTGTCTCGGCGTTGAAATAACGTTCGTACGCCACCAGCGCCATTTTTGAGTCGATCACCACCTGCTTGTCTTGCGGTAAATGCACAATCACGTCAGGTTGATAACGCTTTCCTGCTTCGTTTTGCAAGCTGACTTGGGTTTGATATTCATGGCCTTCACGCAAACCCGACTCAGCCAACACCCGCGCCAATACCACTTCACCCCAATTTCCTTGCTGCTTGTTGTCACCTTTCAACGCTTGGGTCAGGTTGAGCGCTTCTTTGGTCATCTGTTCATTAAGACGCTGTAAGTTCTTCAGTTCATGCACTAAGGTATGGCGCTCTTTGGCCTCTTGATTGAAGCTGTCGTTGACCTGTTTCTTAAACCCTTCAAGCTGCTCACGCAGTGGCGACAGCAAGCCCTCTAAGCTCTGTCGGTTTTGTTGGTCAACTTTGGCGGTTTTCGTCTCAAACAACTGGTTGGCTAAATGCTCAAATTGCTGTTTGAGCCGCTCTTCCGCTTGCTCCAATAATTGCAACTTCTCTTGATTGGCTTTGTTTTCTTGTTCATGACGCGCCTGCTGCTCACGCAGCTGTGCTTCTAGCTGAGCTTTTTGCTCTCGTACGTGATTCAAGTCATCCGCGTATTGCTGGCGCTCTTGTTTGACCGCATCGAAATAGCGTAGCTTCTCGAGCACAGCCATCAATTTTCCATGTGATTGTTTCAGCTCATAGGCGGCTTTATCTCGCTCAGCATCCAACTCATCGAGTTCCTGTTGGGCGTCTGCTAACTGGGCTTGCAGTTGATTAATCTGATTATCAGTCAGTTGTTGATTGGCCATTAGCTGCTGTTCTAACCGTTGTTGGTCAAGGCGCATCTTCTGCTTCACCCACCAACCGGCCACGATCGCACTAAACAGGGCTGAGGCTGCGCCGCTGACAATCAGCGCTTGATGCTCAAGAATCCATTGCATAATAGAGATTTAACGATTCAATCAAATAGTGATTCAATGGTATTTGCCTACTGGATAAATGTCCAGTTTGTCGGCTAGATACCGAACAGCTAGACTAGGCGTTTTTATCGCCGCCGATCGATCCGAAGATGGTCACGGCTGTTAGGATAAGGAACATCATGAACGAGCGTCGCGCGTTAGGATTAGGTCTCAGTGCCGTATTACTCTGGTCGACAGTAGCCACTGCTTTTAAACTGACACTGGCGGAGTTCTCCCCCATCCAGATGTTGACCATTGCCAGCATAGTGTCTGCATTGGCACTACTGGTCATCTGTGCCGTCACGGGTAAGCTGGGTCAATTACCTGCTACGTTCTTGTCCAACCCTTGGTATTACCTGCTGCTTGGCATAATCAATCCACTCGCCTACTACATCATTCTTTTTAAAGCCTACGACCTACTGCCCGCCTCACAAGCGCAGGCAATTAACTACAGCTGGGCGATTACCTTAACCTTAATGGCGGCGGTGTTTTTAGGGCAAAAAATCCGCAAACAGGACTGGTTCGCTTGTACGTTTAGTTATATGGGGGTGATCGTCATCGCCACCAAAGGTGATGTGCTTGGACTTAATTTTGACAGCCCGACAGGAGTTGGATTGGCGCTGCTCTCGACCTTACTGTGGGCGGGGTATTGGATCTTAAATGCGAAAAATAAAGCCGACCCTGTGGTTGGGGTCCTGTTGGGCTTTTTGGTCGCAATTCCATTTGCCATTGGTTTGACCCTATATGAAGGGATAGGTATGAGTCAGATCACGACTCAAGGCTGGCTTGCGGTCACTTATGTTGGCCTATTTGAAATGGGCGTGACCTTTGTACTCTGGTTGAGTGCACTCAAGCTGACGGAGAATACCGCGCGCATCAGTAATCTGATTTTTGCCTCACCGTTTATCTCATTGATGCTGCTGTCGACCATTATTGGCGAAGAGATCCACCCAGCGACACTGATGGGCTTAGTGTTGATTGTAACCGGCTTAGTGATCCAACAGATCAAATTTGGCAAAAAAGATCTGAGCAAACAGCCAAGTTGACAGGCTGGTACTCAAAACAACTGGTAAGCCAGCTCACTGCCTTGGCCGCGAACCTTATCGATCTTCGTCGCTAATTCAGGGGACACCTGCAACGCTTGCGCGGCTCGGCTGTTGGCCAAATAGCGCTGTTTCTCGCGCTCCTCTAACATGGTGTCCCAGCGGTTATGGGCATCTCGAGCTAAGTAGAGCAGACACGCTAAGCGCTTCGATTCCACCGCTTTTGAAGGGTGATTGACGTTCGCTATCGCATCAATCAACTCATTAGGAAACTTCCAACTTTCTGCCAATACCGCACCGAGCTCTTGTGCGTCGACTCCCAGTACCTCTTTTTGCACTATCGCGGCGTTTTCACCCGCACGCACTCGCTGATGAATTGCCAACGCCTTTTCTGGCTCTAACGTATGAATCATCAACTCGCCAATATTGTGCAAAATACCGGTAGTAAAGGCTTCATTCGGGTCTAATTTAATGTCTTTGGCAATCGCACTGGCGATGGTAGCGATTTCAAATGTGCCCGCCCAGTAGTCTTTGATATTGAGGGTTTCAAGCTTGGGAAAGCTAGAGGCAAGAATCGATGAAGAGATCAGGTTACGAATGGCGCCAATGCCAATACGAACGATGGCATCATTAATATTAGACACCCCTTTAACCCCACCAAACTGGGCTGAGTTGGCCATCCTCAACACCCGAGCCAATAACACCTGATCCATCGCCATTTTATGGGCTAATTCACTAAAATCGACCGTGTCTCTGTTGACCATTTCTAGCAGTTCTTGCAACACGCTTTCTATGCGCGGCAACTCATTAATCCGCGAGATCAGTGCTTGTTGACTCATAGAGTTCACTCCTTCGATGCCCTTCACCTTTTTATAACGCTAAGTGTAGTACTAATGAGTGAATTCTTATTTGATTCTGCGCGGATTTTTACACCCATTGGCCTGCAGCATAAGCCGAACTCCAGCACCATTGAAAGTTGTATCCACCGAGCCATCCTGTCACATCGACAACTTCGCCGATAAAGTACAAGCCTTTGATCTGTTTGCACTCCATGTTTTTTGACGATAGGTAGTCGGTGTCCACGCCTCCCAAAGTCACTTCAGCGGTGCGATACCCTTCGGTACCGTTTGGTGTGATCTGCCACTGCTGCAATTGAGTGGTCACCGCTGCCAGTTGCTTGCTGTTTAGTTGCTTTAACGGTTTGTCTTCGATCAGTTTCAGTTCAATCAGAACTTCAACCAAACGCTTAGGTAACACTTTCGATAAGGTATTCTTTAAACTCTGGTTTGGGTGCTTTTCCAGCGAACGCTGCAGTAACTCATCAAGGTCAACATCTGGCACCAAGTTGATGGACACTTTCTGCCCTGCGCGCCAGAAAGAGGAGATTTGTAACACTGACGGGCCAGAGAGACCGCGGTGGGTAAAGAGTAATGCCTCTTTAAACACGGTACCATCTTGGGCGGTGATTTCAGTAGGTACAGCAATTCCTGACAGCTCAGCTAACGCCTGCTTATCTTCTTTATGCAAGGTAAAAGGCACTAGCCCAGCACTGGTAGGCACCACACTCAAGCCAAACTGCTCAGCAATCTTGTAGCCAAACGGCGTCGCACCTAACTTGGGCATCGATAATCCGCCCGTCGCGACCACTAAGGATTGACACTCGATAACGCTGTTGTTGGCATGCAAAGTAAAGCCATGCTCAGTTTTCTCTATCTGGTGCACGTCTTGTTGATAACGTTGACTGACACTGGGTAAATCGCACTCGGCGAGCAACATTTTTACAATGTCTTTTGAGGTGTAATCACCGACACAAAACAACTGACCGTGGTCGCGCTCTTCAAACTCAATCCCATGCTGAATGACCAGTGAGATGAAGTCCCAGTTGGTGTATTGAGACAAAGCCGATTTAACGAAGTGAGGGTTTTGACACAAGTAGTTATTGGCCGATACATCGTAGTTAGTAAAGTTGCAACGTCCTCCACCAGCAATCAATATTTTGCGGCCCGGCTTTTTCGCATGATCCAAGATTAACGTCTTGCGCCCGCGTTTGCCCGCCTGTGCTGCGCACATTAACCCTGCGGCGCCTGCGCCAATAATGACAACATCAAACTTTTCTGCCATGAACTACTACTCTTCAAACCAATAAAAAAGGATGTGCATGCGCACATCCTTTGCAAAATCGAAAGGCTATTTTAACGACATTTGGCTAGCTTGCCAATTCGTCTGTGATCAGAGAATAAACGCAGCCAACATAGTGACACCGAGTAAAGAGGTGGATAAGATGAACAGCTCCCTGACTCGCTCACACTTACCGGTAAAGACCTCATCATGATGGTGATGGTACTCTTTACTCTTGAGATAGTGGAACAGTCGCACCTGTTTAGTCACATTGCCGTGAGTGGTAAAGAAGCCGTTGCCATCGACTTGTTGGTAAAGCAGCGGATGCGCTTCTCGCATGATGTAGATTAGAGAACGTAGCGCGGTCAAATAGCGCGCCATGTTAACCAGAGTCACCATCATCAGTGTAAATAGAACGGTATCAGCATTGATCATCTTTTCCTCCCTACATCTTCATTCATGCCCGGAGAAAAAGACGACCTATGTTAGAGCGTCTCGTGCTGAAAATTACTCAGCAGGGGCATCCATAATTGAAGATGAACCTTCTTTTGCCAAAGCTGCTAAATCTTTGTCGATAAAGAACAGGGCTTTACCGTCTTCTCCGACAAGATCTAACTTATCTAAGATCCCTTTAAATAACTTCTCTTCTTCATGCTGCTCTGCAACGTACCACTGTAAGAAGTTGAATGTTGAATAGTCTTGCGACGTAAACGCTAAGTGAGCCAGCTTGTTGATTTTGTCGGTAATCATCTGCTCGTGCTCGAAAGTCTCGCGGAACACATCACCCAGACTATTAAACTCGTGTTTAGGCGCGTCAATCGCACCTAGGATTGGCATTGCGCCCGTTTCACTCACGTAAGTGAAAAGACGCTGCATGTGCTCCATTTCTTCTACGGCGTGTTTACGTAAAAATTCAGCAGCACCTTCAAATCCTTTGTCTTCGCACCAAGCACTCATTTGTAAGTATAGATTGGATGAGAAAAATTCGAGATTAATTTGCTCATTCAATTGATCGACCATTGCTTGAGAAAGCATCTACCACTCCTACTAAGTCTATGAAGTTAAATTGACTATATCATGTTCATCACCATAACACTTTGTATGGCAAATGTGGATCTGAGATCACTTTGGCAAAATTAATCAATCCAAGGTGCTAATCTGTAATCAGACCCCTACAAGGAGATAGCATTATGAGTTATCAACATATTCTGGTTGCCATCGACCTATCTGAAGACAGCAAATTGTTGGTTGATAAGGCGGTAGCACTTGCCAAGCCGCTCGATGCGGTCGTCTCTTTTGTGCATATCGATGTCAATTACGCTGAGCTGTACACTGGGCTTATCGATATCAATTTGGCCGAGACCCAACACCAAGCGATTGAGGCTTCGCAGAAACAGCTACAAGAGCTGGCAGATCATGCCAATTTTCCGATTAAACACACACTGGTTGGCAGTGGTGATTTAAGCAACGAGCTGTGCGATACCATTAACGAGTTTAATATCGATCTGGTGGTATGTGGTCATCACCAAGATTTTTGGAGCAAGTTGCTCTCTTCGACTCGACAGCTAATCAACTGCTCACCGGTCGATATGTTGGTAGTACCACTCAAAGACTGATCGCCACTCAAACTTGGTATACACTGCCCCCATTGTTTTTGATAATGAGTCGTACTTATGGGGTATTTATCTGCGGTCACCTTGCTGTGGGCGTTTTCATTTAGCCTGATCGGCGTCTATCTCGCTGGTCAGGTCGATTCTTGGTTTTCAGTGTGGATACGAGTCGCACTGGCCAGTTTGGTATTCTTGCCTTTCTTGAAATTCAAAGGGGTCGATAAAGGGCTGATCGGCAAATTGATGCTGGTTGGCGGTTGTCAGCTCGGTTTGATGTATTGCTTCTACTACCAATCTTTCTTGCTGCTATCGGTACCAGAAGTGCTGCTGTTTACCGTGTTCACCCCCATCTATGTCACCTTAATTTATGATCTACTTAAGCGTCGTTTTTCGCCTTGGTATCTGGTCACAGCAGCGATCGCCGTTGTGGGCGCCGGATTAATTAAATTTGCTGGCATCAACGAAAACTTCATCGTCGGGTTTTTGGTGGTTCAAGGAGCAAATATTTGCTTTGCCATCGGCCAAGTCGGTTACAAGTACCTTATGGAGCGTTATCAGGTCGAACTGCCGCAGCACACCATATTTGGCTATTTCTATCTGGGTGCGTTGTGTGTCGCGACGATCGCTTTCGCACTGATGGGCAACCTCGATAAGCTTCCCACCACCACAACTCAATGGGGTGTACTGATATACTTGGGCTTAGTTGCCTCTGGCTTGGGTTACTTTGCCTGGAACAAAGGCGCAACTATGGTCAATGCAGGTGCACTTGCGGTGATGAATAATGCTCTGGTTCCAGCGGGCCTTCTGGTTAACATTCTGATTTGGAACCGCGATGTTGATTTGGTTCAACTGACCATTGGCGGCAGCATCATTCTGCTCTCTTTGTGGGTCAACGAGACCTGGGTCAAGCGCAAAGTTGAGCAAAGCTATCAAGTCTAAAAAAATCGCCCTCCAAATGGAGGGCGATTTTTTTGATTGTTGATCGATTAATGTAGATTTGCGCTGCTCTGCTTTAGATTACCCTCAGAGAGTAACGCTTGTTGCTGCTTAGCGCCCTCGATACGCGCCTCAAGCTTGCGTTGTTTCTTCAATAACTTGTTGTGCTTTTTCGCTAGCTTAATCAGCTTCTTCTGTTGCTTAAATTGCTTCTTAGCTGCCTTCTTCGCCTTCTTGATCGCTTTTTTATCGATAGACTCTGTCGTCACTGCTGTTGCTTCTATTCGCGCCAGCGATGTTGACTGCTGCGCTTTGTGTTTCACCCGCTCAACAATGCGTCGCACCGCTTGCGCTTGTTGTGGTGATGTCCGAGGCTTGGGCATCGCTTCAATCAATAAGCCACATTTTTGCTGCTCACCGCTGGATTTGTCTTGGCACGCTTGCGGGGGAATAGCCGCGGGCTTACAAAGACTTGAATTGTCCGATGATGAGCGAGCGCAAGATCGGCAAACATACTTAGGCTCAACCACAAGACGGTGAATATCACCCAAGTTTTCTGCAATTTGTTTGCGATTCATCTTACACAGACGTTTAGCCACATCGACAACCCTAGCTAAGAATACGAATAATTCTTACTAAGGTATACTCCATAACCCACCGGTTAGGCAAGCGACATTTTATCAAATTGACAGATTAATCACTTGCTCATAGCGGCGTTAACGTACACATCAAAACGGTTCTTTTTGGTTTCAATCGCCATACTCGGCTGGCGTTGATCTAACCACTCAGCATAGTCTGGTCTTTTGACCACCACCCTTTTATTTGCAAGGGCTAAAGCGGGTTTCAATAAGCCATCTGCATCGTGGTCGGCTCCGACTAAAGATTGGAAAACGCGCATTTCTTTTTTGACCAAAGCGCTCTTTTTCTTGTTCTCTGGGTGTGGATACATAGGATCGAGGTAGACCACGTCAGGCCTTAAGAAGTCTGGGTCTGCGGCCAGTTTAGCAAGCGCGTCGTGGCTCGAGGCATGGAGAAGGCTCATTCTTTCACTCACCCAACCGCCGATTTCGCTATCTTGCTTGGCTCGCGCTAAGCCATCATCAAGCAGCGCCGCAACCACAGGATGGCGCTCGACCATCTGTACTTTGCAGCCGAGTGACGCTAGCACAAAGGCATCACGCCCCAATCCAGCAGTGGCATCAAGCACAGTTGGCGTACTGCCCTTATTCAAACCAGCCGCTTTAGCGATTGCCTGGCCCTTACCACCACCAAACTTACGTCGATGCGCTACCGCACCACCAGCTAAATCGACATAAATGGCCCCCAATTTCGGCTCATCCAGCTTGCGCAGTTCAAGCCTTTGCTCTGTTAACACCAATGCAAATGGGCTATCGTCACAGTGACTCAATCCCCAGCGCTGAGTCAGCTGGTCAAATCGAGTTCGTTGAGTTGAGTCTTCACACTGAAGCTGCAGTTGCACTGAACGCTCCTAAACGTTGCATGGAATATGTGGCGAAGTGTACTGGATTTTGTGCTCTGGTACTAAGCTTTCTCAATCACGCTCAGTTGTTCTACCAACTCAGCAAGCGGTTTAGGCTTACCAATAAAGTAACCTTGGGCGTAGTCTACCTCTAGCTCCATCAATTGCTCGATAATTGGGCTATTCTCGACAAACTCTGCCACCGTTTTCTTGCCCATTTGATGTGCTAAATCGTTTATCGAACGTACCATTAAGTGATCGATCTCATTGTTATCCATATCAGCGACAAAAATGCCATCGATTTTAACGATGTCGACTGGCAGTTTTTTCAAGTAACCAAAAGACGACAGACCTGAGCCAAAGTCATCTAACGCTATCTGACAGCCCAATGCTTTTAATTGGCTAAAGAACTCAATGGCTTGATTCATATTGCTCATTGCCGCCGTTTCGGTGATTTCTAAACAAAGTTTGTCACACGGGATGGGACTGTTTTGCAGTGTCTCGAGTAGATAGCTGATAAACTCACTATTCCCCATTGAGTGTCCAGACAAGTTAATCGAGCACAGGGATAACTTTTCCAGAAAATGTGGGTGCTGCTCAAAAAACGTAAGTGTTTGGGCAATCACTTGCTTATCCAGAAGATGGGCTATGTTGTAGCGTTCAGAGGCCGGCATAAAAATACCAGGGGAAATGTACTCTCCTTCTCCGTTCTTAATTCGGATCAGTATTTCAAAATGCATTCCTCGCTCTTCACCGCTTAAGTCCAGTATACGCTGAGCGAACAACTCAATCCTCTGATTTGCCAATGCATGATGCACAAGGTTAACGCTCTCCATCTCCTGTTCACGGCGACGCAGCTCTTTGTCGTCTAAACAATAGAGGCTATAACGATTTCGCCCCTCTTCTTTAGCGGCGTGACACGCGGTATCGGCCTGAGCATGGACCATTTGCGGCGAGTAAGCGGTATGGTCAATCAAGCGAATTCCGATTGAACAGGTTAGGCTTAGGCGGATATCTTCCCAAACAAATGCCTGTTCACTGAGGGTATTAATAATGGTCTTCGCCAGCTTCTTGGCATCTAGTTCGGTACAATCATTAAGCAAAATCGCAAACTCATCGCCGCCCATGCGCGCCAAAATGGTGTTATACGGCAACACGTCTTCTAACATACTGGCACAAAACTGAATCGCCGCATCACCCGCTTCATGGCCCGCGGTGTCATTCAGCACTTTTAGCTGATCCAAATCGATGTACAACATCGCATGGGTGCGCGTACAGTCCTTGACCTCTTCCAGTGCTTGATTAAGCGCTGTTTCAAAGTAGTTGCGACTGTAGGCTCCAGTCAGCAAGTCATGTTCAGCTTGATATTTGAGTTGCTCAGCCAAGGCTCGGGTTTCTGTCACATCCTCACCCACAATCAACAGATGACCAGTTTCAACTAGCGGGCGTATGTTCTCGCGAATCCACACGGTCTGCCCGTCTGCGTGGCGATACTCTATATCTCGTCGCCAAACCCCTTTGATCGCTTGTTTCGGCTGGAGTAATACCTGACGAGGGATAAGTGCATCTTTGTGAAGGTAGAACTCTCTAAGGCGATGGCCCAAGATTTGGTCCTCAGTGTAGCCAAGTAGTTGCTCTGCAAATTGGTTGACCTGCTGAACACGGTTGTGCTCATCCAGAGTCACCATCATTACCGGTTGTTGGTCATAGTAATGGCTCAGGTTTGCTTCTCGCTGAAACAATCGTTCCTCGGTAATCTTGCGCGAGGTAATGTCCCGTGCTTCCAAAAGAAACTGTAACTCACTGTTGGGGGATGGTATCGGCTTTAGCGCCAACTCTAGCACGATAGCACCCAGCTCTTCGTGCCAAATCTCGGCTTCAAATTGTGCGTTTTGTGCCTGCTTGGCATGGTGGAAGTAGTGCTCAATCTGCTGGGCTGATTCATTCTCCCAGTGAGGATGTTGCCATATCGGGTGTTCGATACTAAAACTCTGATCATGAAGTAAATCATGAAGCTTTCGGTTGCTCGAGATCACTGCGCCTTGACGATCTAATACCCCGATGAAGTGGTAACTCTGGTCGAACACCATCTCGATCAAGGTCTGACTCTCTTTGGCGAGCTGTTCACTGCGCTTCATTCGCCCTAAATAGTAAACCAAGCCGATGATAACCAAGATAAGAATGCCAATGAGGGAAGCGATAAACTCTAACTGATGCTGGTACTTTTCAGTGAAGCTCGGTGGCCGGTTGAACAGAACAGCACTTGGCTCCCCCTCTACACCGAGCCCCCAACGCTGAACTGCTTGGTAATCCAGTTTGACTTCTGCGATACCCATTTCTACCGGCGGTAAAGGCGAACCTGGGTTGTCGAGAACTTTAACCAATAACGCCCCAGTTTGCTGACCATGCTGTACCCCACCTTGAATCACACCACCGACAGCGCCGTAGCCCAATCCGTAATCATGAGCCATATAGATAGGCGCTTTGGCAGCTTGGTTTAGTCCTTTCCACATTTGAGTATCGGACACGACTTCCCCGCTGCGAGAGCGATAGTAGAGCCAATAGATAACCGCAGAGCGCTCGTCGAGCTGTGCCACAAAATCAAGCAATTGGTTAAAACTGTCGGGAATATAGGAGACGATTCGACCATGATATTGAGGGTGTTCGGCCATAAACTTACCAATCTCACTCCGAGCTGCAGCACCAGTGACTGAATGGTCAGTAATAATATAAATCGACTCAAGTTGTGGCTGAATACGCTCTATTAAGGCAACGTTTGCAGCCAAATCGATGTTTTCTTTGACACCTGTGGCATTGATACTCCTATGAAGATACGTCTCGTAATTATTAATACCGCCAAAGATCACCGGAGTATCGCCTATCACATCCCCCAGTTGATTGACCAACGCTAGAGCGGTGTTATCCGATACCACAATGGCGTGAAACGACTCTTGTTCAAACTTGGTCTTGTACAAAGAATAAAGCTGCTGCAGGTAATGCTCGTCTTGCGTGCGTTTGGTGTCGAGATAGAGAACTCTTGTTGATAGATTGTAGGGCTCGATTTGCTGCTCTAAACCATACTGAAATGAGTCTGTCCAAAACAAACCTTGATGGTAGGAATGAATGACCAAAATGTCATTCTCATCCGCAATTGCTATTGCAGAGCAAAAAGCAGTAATAATGAGAAGGCAGAAACGCAGCAAAATAAGTCACTAAATCAGAGAAGTATAGATATAATTGTAACACCACTGGTCATCATTTGTACTTATCCAAATCAGTATCCATTCGTTAACAGGGAGTGACATGCAACCTCAAACCACCAAACTGGATGATCTCGACAAGGCGATCCTAAAAACATTAATGGAAGATGCTCGTACTCCTTACGCTGAAATGGCCAAACTGTTTGAGGTCAGCCCCGCGACGATTCATGTCCGAATTGAAAAAATGAAATCTGCGGACATCATTCAAGGGACTGAAGTGATTGTCGATAGCAAAAAACTAGGTTATGACGTTTGCTGTTTTATTGGGATCAACCTCAATGCCGCTCGTGACTACCACTCTGCGTTAGAAAAACTCAATGCGCTAGAAGAAGTGGTTGAAGCCTATTACACCACTGGCGCTTACAACATTTTCGTCAAACTGATGTGTCGTTCGATAGAAGAGCTGCAGTACGTGTTAATCGACAAACTGCAAGCAATCGATGAAGTTCAATCAACGGAAACACTTATTTCGCTGCAAAACCCTATCAACCGAAACGTAAACCCATAAAAAAGGCTCGCTATTTAGCGAGCCTTTTTACTAGGGTCTGTTTACTTATTGCTGGCAAGGTAGTTTTTTAAATCTTCCACCGAAATGCCTTGGTCGGCAATCTCTTTGGCTAACAGATCAAGTTGCTCATCCTTGCGCGCTTCTATCACTTGTTGGAACTGATACACCATGTCGCGCAACACAGGCAAAGGGACATGTTTCGCAGCACTGCGAATACGTTCGCTACTTTGGCTACCTAACTCACTTAAGATCCGACCATACATTACTTTTTCTGGTGCTTGCTCTAGTTGCTCTAGAACACGTGCCATCTCGTAGGTTGTCATTGACATTACTGCGTTTTTTCCACCAAGCTCGTTTATGAAAGCTCAAATATACAGCGTTTTATCGGTTTATCAAGCGCTCTACGCCGTAGCGTAATGCCAGTTTTTGCCTGGTTTAGACCACAAGATGAAGAGTGCTGGAGTCACTACCAGCATCAGCGTCGCAATCATCATTTGTGGTTCCATCGATAATCGCTGCACCGTGCCAACCACTAAGCCCGAACCACTCATCTGAAACAGACCAAGCAGCGCTGCGGCTGTGCCCGCTTTATCACCAAACGGCGCAAGCGCTTTACCAGCAGCCGCGCCAAGAATCCAGGCAAATCCAACCGATGAGAAGAAAATCGGTAGCATAAAGGCTAAGGCTGTTGCCTTGTCCATCATGGCTAACATCATCACGCCAGCGAGCATCAAGGTGATGATGCCAACAGTGAGCGCCGAGTGGGTACCAAAACGGTCCATAAATTTAGGCGCTGCCATGCATGCGACAATGTTAATTACCGCATTAACTCCAAACCAGAAGGTGAACTGATTCATGGTTAAGCCTAGGTTCTCCATAAGCACCACAGGCGCAGATGTCACATAGCCCAAGATAACTGCCATCGCTAACATACATAAACTTGCATGGAACAAGAATGAAGGCGTTTTCACCACATCCAGATATCGGCCAAGTTTAAATACCGGCTGAGTGCTCATCTCCGGGTTGGTTTCTTTCATTCCAACCCATAACATAGTGAGGACAACCACAGCATAGCCAGCCATAAAGCTGAAATTCGAGCGCCAACCAAACTGTTGGGTGAGCCAACTTCCTAAAATAGGGGCCAAAGCCGGTATAAAGCAGATCGCGCCATTTAGATAGCTGATCATCCTACCGCTTTTCTGAGGGCCAAACATATCGCGAACTGTTGCAAAGGCTGCTACCGATGTCGCGCACGCACCTAAGCCTTGTAGCAGTCGTGACACTAACATCCACTCGATATTCTGAGCGCTCCACGCCAATAAAGCACTGATCGCGTAGATGCTAACGCCACCCAATGCAACAGTTCGACGTCCGAGTTTATCTGCCAGAGGGCCAGCGAACAGTTGCCCTACCCCCATTGCAAACAGAAACCAGGTAATCGTATCTTGTGCCAAGGCGTGTTCCACGTGAAACGCCTCGGAGATCATTGGTAAAGCCGGTAGATAGATATCAATCGCGAGCGGGCTAAAGAGCACCAAAAGGGTCAACAGAATGAGTTGTTGCTTCTTCGGCATTGGGTACTGAGTCGATTGCACAGCTATCTCCAGTTGTAGTGTTAGACTAATGAATCAAGCGCGATTGTAGTCTAAACTAGATATGCCTAAAAATGATAATTAGTAATCACTACTATTCCATTTGAGAATTTCTATGAACATTGAAAAACTGGCGCGAATTGACCTCAACTTGCTGGTGTGTTTACGGGTACTGCTCGAGGAGCAAAATGTTACTCGAGCCGCTCATCGTCTTTGCCTAAGCCAGTCAGCGGTCAGTAAAAACCTAGCCAAGTTACGTAGCCAGTTTGATGATGCACTTTTCGTGCGTCATGCCCACGGGCTCAAACCCACGCCTAAAGCGTTATTCCTCAAGCCTAAACTCGACAACTTGATCAATCAGCTGGAGCAATTAACTCAACCCGAGCAATTTTCACCGGCAAGCAGTGACTATCGCTACCAAATTGCCGCTGTAGAAAGTGTTTATCCACTGATTCTTCCGCATTTCTTGCCGGAAATTTTTAGCCAGGCACCCGGTGTCACCATCAGTACTCACGCTTGGAGTGACGATACCTTTCGCGGTATTCAACGCGGCGAGATCGATTTGGGTATCACTGGCAAAGATATCGACATAAACGATGCCAAACTGACCATGCTTCCTCCGAGCGATATTTGCGAGGCCGAAATCTATCGTGACAGGCAGATGTGTTTAGTGCGTAACCATCACCCTGCACTCACTCAGCCTTGGACCCTGGACAACTATCTTGCTCAGCGCCACGTACAAGTTCGATGTGATGGCAATGAACGTTGGCTACTGGATTATCGTTTGGCAGACATTGGCAAGGAGCGCGATATAGGTATCACAGTACCTGATTTTAATAGTGCGGCGAGTCTTTGCTCTTATACTGATTTTATCTTTACCGCCCCGAGCCATTTTGTTGAGTTAGCCTCTAAGCAGCTTGATCTTACAGTACTCCCCTTGCCGATGGAATTTCCGCCAATGGCATATACGCTATTTTGGCATCGAGATAGAGAGAATGATCCTGCCTTGTCTTGGATAAGGCAAATAATCAATGACAAAACTAGCGACCTGAGATCATTTGCAGCTAGCACATAAAAAGAGTAGCTTAGTCGCATTGTCCAAACGATGAGTCATCATTGCGAAGGACGCAATATCGAATGAAGGATTTATGTTGATGCTTACCACTACAGAACAACGTGTTGCGGCTATCCGCCAATGGTTAGCCGAGCACAATATCGATGCTCTATTAGTTCCCCATGAAGACGAGTACCTAGGCGAGTATGTCCCGGCGCATAACGAACGTTTACATTGGTTAACCGGTTTTACTGGCTCTGCAGGTGTTGCTGTCATTACCCAAAGCAAAGCTGCTATCTTTGTTGATGGTCGCTATACGGTACAAGTGACTAAGCAGGTTCCTGCTGATCTATTTGAATATCGTCACTTGATTGAAGAGCCTGCGCTAGATTGGATCAAAGACCATCTTTCAAATGGCGCGTCTGTGGCGATCGACCCTCGCATGCACAACTCCGCTTGGTTGGACATGGCACAAGCGAAACTTGCAGGCACACTCGAACTTAAGATTCTCGATAGCAACCCAATTGATGAGTTGTGGCATGACCGCCCAGCTGCTGTGGTTTCTGATGTTCGCCTAATGGCAACAGAAGCGGTTGGTCAATCAAGTGAAAGCAAACGCCAAGAAATCGCAGAGCTCGTGAAAAAAGCCGGCGCAGACAGCGCAGTGATCACAGCTCTTGATTCTA
>JBCAXU010000049.1:0-26413 GCA_038533895.1 Pseudomonadota bacterium
TGGCGAGTGGCGAGTGGCGAGTGGCGAGTGGCGAGTGGCGAGTGGCGAGTGGCGAGTGGCGAGTGGCGAGTGGCGAGAACATTATCTCTAGTCAGGGACAAGTCCTGTCAACGCCCTGAATAGTAAAAGCTCTATCAACTCACAACCCGCTCCCACCCATCGAAAGAAGAAAAAAGCGCCCACCGATTGGTGGGCGCTTATCAGGCTAATCAACTTTTAGGGCTGCATTATGCTGGCTCTTGGAAAATCACTTGATCAGCTTTGCTTGTGTACTGGTCCATACGGTGGAAGTTGAGGTAACGGTAGGTATCCGCTGCCGTTGCATCAATTTGGTCCATGTACGAAAGGTACTCTTCCTTAGTCGGAATCTTACCTAGAATCGCACCAACCGCTGACAGCTCCGCAGACGCAAGATATACATTGGCACCGGTACCTAAACGGTTCGGGAAGTTACGTGTTGAAGTTGACATCACCGTCGCTTTGTCAGCGACACGTGCTTGGTTACCCATACACAATGAACATCCTGGCGTTTCGATGCGCACTCCAGCACGGCCGTAAATACCGTAGTAACCTTCTTCAGTTAGCTGATCGCGGTCCATCTTAGTTGGCGGTGCTACCCATAGACGGGTATCCAGTGAACCACCCCATTTTTCAAGTAGCTTACCTGCTGCGCGGAAGTGGCCAATGTTGGTCATACACGAGCCGATAAACACTTCATCGATTTGTGTGTCTTGAACTTCAGACAGCAAACGAGCGTCGTCTGGGTCGTTTGGCGCACACAGAATTGGTTCGTTGATTTCAGCTAGGTCAATCTCAATGACGTGTGCGTATTCTGCATCCGCATCCGCTTCCATCAACTCAGGGTTAGCGAGCCACTCTTGCATCGCGGTAATGCGACGCTCGATAGTGCGGCGGTCACCGTAACCTTCAGAGATCATCCACTTAAGCATAGTGATGTTCGAGTTTAGATACTCTTCAACAGACTCTTGAGACAGCTTAACCGTACAACCTGCCGCACTGCGCTCAGCAGAAGCGTCAGACAGTTCGAATGCTTGCTCAACGGTTAGGTGTTCAACCCCTTCAATTTCTAGCACGCGACCAGAGAATTCGTTGATTTTGCCCGCTTTCTCGACCGTCAGTAGACCTTGTTGGATTGCGTAATAAGGGATTGCATGAACCAAATCACGTAGCGTGATACCAGGCTGCATTTCACCTTTGAAGCGCACCAAAATTGACTCAGGCATATCCAGAGGCATAACGCCCGTTGCAGCAGCGAATGCGACTAGGCCTGAACCTGCTGGAAATGAAATGCCCAGAGGGAAACGAGTATGCGAGTCACCACCAGTACCGACTGTATCAGGTAGTAGCATACGGTTTAGCCATGAGTGAATTACGCCATCACCCGGGCGAAGCGAAACACCGCCACGGTTCATAATGAAATCCGGTAGTGTATGGTGGGTGTTCACGTCAACAGGTTTTGGATAAGCAGAGGTGTGACAGAAAGATTGCATCACTAAATCGGCAGAGAAGCCAAGACAAGCAAGATCTTTCAGCTCATCACGCGTCATAGGACCGGTAGTATCTTGAGAGCCGACAGTGGTCATTTTCGGTTCACAGTATTGACCTGCACGAACGCCTTCAACACCACAGGCTTTACCAACCATCTTCTGCGCTAGGGTGTAACCTTTTGTTGATGCTGTAGGATCAACAGGCTTAGCAAATAGATCTGTCTCTTCAAGACCCAGTGAGGTGCGAGCTCGGCTGGTTAAACCACGACCGATGATCAATGGGATACGACCACCAGCGCGTACTTCATCTAGCAGCACTTTGCTCAATTCGAAGGTAGAGATGACTTCGCCATCTTTGCGCACCACACCTTCATATGGGTAAATATCAATCACATCACCCATGTTCATTTTTTGCACATCCAGCTCGATAGGCAGCGCACCTGAGTCTTCCATTGTGTTGTAGAAGATAGGCGCGATCTTACCACCTAGACAGATACCGCCAGTGCGCTTGTTAGGCACATAAGGGATATCTTCACCCATGAACCATAACACTGAGTTAGTCGCAGATTTACGAGAAGAGCCGGTGCCGACCACGTCGCCAACATAGGCAAGCGGAATGCCGTCTTTTTGCAGTTCTTCGATTTGAGTAATTGGACCAACACTACCTGGCTGGTCTGGATTAATGCCGTCTCGTTCCATTTTAAGCATCGCTTTCGCATGCACTGGAATATCAGGGCGAGACCACGCATCAGGAGCAGGAGACAGGTCATCGGTGTTGGTTTCACCGGTCACTTTGAACACTTTAACGGTGATTTTTTCCGCGACTTTCTCTTTAGCCGTGAACCACTCGGCATCCGCCCATGATTGCATGACTTGCTGAGCGTAGCTGTTACCGGCTTTGGCCTTCTCTTCAACATCGTAGAAAGCATCAAACATCAACAGTGTATGAGACAGAGCTTTAACAGAGATAGGGGCAAGTTCAGCGTCATCAAGCAGCTCAATCAATGGCGCGATGTTGTAGCCACCTTGCATGGTACCGAGCAACTGCGCTGCCTTTTCGCGACTCACCAATGGTGACGCCACTTCACCTTTAGCTACCGCAGTAAGAAAACCTGCTTTAACGTAAGCAGCCTCATCAACACCTGGTGGAATACGGTTCTCTAGTAGGTCAAGAATAAATGCTTCTTCACCTTGAGGGGGATTTTTAAGAAGTTCAACTAGAGCAGCGGTTTGCTCAGCGTCTAGCGGTTTAGGTACAACTCCTTCAGCAGCACGCTCTTCGACGTGTTTACGATAGGCTTCAAGCACGACTTTTTCCTCTCATTGCGGTTCCTCCCTTTTATTACTTAGTTATTCAGAAAATAAGGGAGTGAACATCCTTGGAAACTTGGCTCTCCATGCCATATTTTTCATTCAATGCTGACTGAGAAACAGTGCCAGAGAGGCCAAACTGTGGGCGGTAGAATAGCAAATTTAACCTTAAATTAAAATCTCATCACTTTGACCAACATAGCAACTTAAGACTAAAGTTCTATGATTTTCTTTGTAAAAACGACCCTTTTTCTGCCCGATGAGCAGCTCACTACTTAGCTTTGTAACACATTGGTTACTTAAATGTGGTCCCCACAATCAGGTAGAAGGAGTCAAAGTTTCGCTCGGTTCGACCGTAGCCCAGCATAATAGGCCCAATCGGAGAATCAACGCCAGCAAACACCGAACCTGCAGCATAAAGCGGTGCTTGATGAATCTTCAAATCAGGATCAGACCAAACCCCGCCATACTCAAGTGAAGCCCCAACGTAGAAAGGGGAAGTAAATAGACCAAAGTCATTATCAAACCAGCGATAGCGGTAAATAGCGCTACCAAAGACTTTGTTCTGACCAATCAGGCTATTACGAGGAATACCCGACAAGTTGAGAAAGCCACCAATCTCTTGTGGATCAATCGGCAATGATGACTTCTTGCTTTCAACAAAGCCTAGATCGATATTTGCGACCAAAGTATGGCGAGAAAAGGTATGTGCGGCGATCATTTTTGCCCCTAGCTCGTAGGAGGTATCCTCACTGCTAAGTTCACCTTTAATGGTGTTGTCGATACTCTTATCGTGGGAGACCACGTAATCTAGGTCTAAGTAAAAGCCTTTGCGAGGGAAGCTGTAGTTGTCGAGTGTATCAATCCGATAATTGGCAAAGGCACCAAGCCGCTTAAAGCGGATATCGCCCAAACCAGGCAGAGTAGAGAACTGCCCATCTCCGTCTGTGTAACGTGCGCCAAATTTAAATCGACGCCACAAAGTATCCTGATAGCCTAATGCCCATTCTGCCACCCATTCACTGTAGTTGACTGGGAAGTAGTTCTTAGTTGCATCTAAGCTAGTATCTTTAAAGCCTGTGATCGGTGCATTGCGTTTTTCGTCGCTGTAAGTCACACCTAAGGTAGTGAAAGTTTTTTGGCTGGAGAAAAACGGCGAATAGAACTGCGCTTGTGCCAATTTGTCCGTGCCAATTTCAAAATTGGTTCTTAACTCAGCACCATGCTGATTGAGGTTGGTAAAGTTGGTAGATACCCCAATCGAATATTGGCTATCTGTGGTGAAGTCATCTTCAAGGAAAAAACGAAAGTTCAGATAGTTCGGTCCCCACGATTTTTCATTTACATCCACAATCAAACTGTCTTGACCATCAAGGACATCATAGCGATAGGTCACCAACTCAAAGCGGTCTAAAGCATATAAATTTTGAACGCTTTGCTCTACTTGCTCTAGGCTATAAGTTTCTCCGGGCTTCAAGCCGAGACGATTTTCAAGCAACTTATCTGAGTAGTGAGTTTGGTTGTTAATGATCACTTGTTCAACGCGAATTTCATCCCCATAACGCAGTACCCGACGGGCTTCTTCTTTGGCGTCGATATAATGCTGGTAATCGGCGGACGACAAGCTCAAAGATGACAATCGCTCCGCGTGGGCAATCGCGGTTTGATAACCTTCAATAAAAGCTTGCGGCATTTTGTCAAACTCGGTGGTTTCCATTTGACCCACTTCAGGGCGTAACAAAATATCTTGTTCCTTCAGTAGATCCGCTTGACGGTTAGTGGTGCTGCGCACAAGGTAATTAGAAAGTTGGTCGGCAACACTCAGAAATGTGGTGAAGTCTTCCACACTTTTATAATCGGTACTGATATCGACCGCAATAACAATATCGGCCCCTAATTCTCGAGCGATATCGACCGGCATATTGTTGGTCACACCACCATCGACCAGCATTCGCCCATTTAACTCATAGGGTGGCAGTGCCCCCGGTACAGACATGCTGGCCATCATCGCATCGACTAAGTAGCCTTTATCAAGTACGACAGGTTCAAGCTCGATGATATCCGTCGCCACTGAGCGATATTGAATGGCCAACTGATCGAAGGACTCAAATGGGGGTAAGTTACCAGTAGTTTCACGCAGCAGCTTAAGCATACCCTGTCCTTGCACTATGCCACGTTTACTCTTAATTTCTCCCCACCCCAACCCAAGGTCGGTGGTTAACTGATATCGATCTTCATACTCTTTGTCTTGGACTTTACGCTGGCTTCGGTCGACCCGGTCACGGTAACCGCTATTCCAGTCGACAGTCTCAATAAACGACTCGATTTCACTCGCGCTCATGCCAGTAGCATACAAACCACCGACGTAAGCGCCCATGCTGGTCCCGGTAATAATATCAACCGGCACTCTCAGCTCTTCGAGCGCTTTTAACACCCCGATATGCGCGGCGCCTTTAGCCCCGCCGCCGGCCAACACCAACGCCACTTTGGGCCTAGGTTCCCTGGGTTCAACTTGCGTATCGTTCAAAGTCGCAGCGTGGAGTACGCTGCTGGCAAGAATGCTTAACAGCAGTGTGGCCATTTTTTTCACAATACACGTTCCCTTTGCAAATCGATGAGCTGTTTATAATGCCAGAACTTGTCTGGATAAAGCACTAATATTCAACACAATAGCACTACCAACTGAATAATTTCTTCAACCACTGCTTAGGCTGGTTATCACACTGTCGCTTGAAGGAACTATTGATGTCCCACACTGGCAAAGTGAAGTCATTACCACAATCGACATCTAGCCCACCTTGCGCGCGAGTAGCAAACCCGACAGTTCGCACGCCTTGCGGCCACGGCAAAACCAGCTTTTCCGGAATCCGATATTGCAGATAGTCAGCATAGACACGCAGTGCACCACTGGCTCCGGTCAGTTTGGTCGGTTTGTTGTCATCACGCCCCAACCAAATGGTGGTGACCTCGCGTCCGTCCACACCGACAAACCAGCTGTCGCGCGTATCATTACTGGTCCCCGTTTTACCAGCGAGGGCTGCCCAAGCAAACTGTTGATTGAGATAGCGCCCCGTTCCTTCCATCACACCGCGCTTCATGGCATAAGTGGTTAGCCAGGCGGCTTGCTGGTCGATAGCTTGAGACACTTTGGGCAGCGATTGGTAGAGTACATTCCCTTCAAGATCGATCACTGAACGCAGCGCCGACAACTCGGCTCGTTTGCCAGAATTGGTGAGCGTTTGGTACATCTGCGCTACCTGAAAAGGCGTTAAAGTGAACGAGCCTAAAAACATCGAGGGAACAGGACGAATCTCATTTTTATCCACGCCAAGTCGCTCTAGGGTTTGCACCACATTCTCGATTCCAACTTGCATACCTAGCTCGACGGTTGGCACATTGAGCGATTTTGCCAATGCGATATAGAGTGGCACATCACCACGAAATTGCCGATCGTAATTACGTGGTGACCAGACATTGCCTTTGCTGCCTTTTAAACTGATCGGTTTATCGTGCAAGGTTGTGGCAAGGTTGTATTTCTGTGGCTGTTGTAACGCGGTCAAGTACACCGCCGGTTTAGCTAACGAGCCGATTTGACGACTGGCATTCAAAGCACGGTTAAAGCCGTCATATCCGGTGCGTTTACCTCCAACCATAGCGCGAATTTCACCACTATGACGATCGACCGCTACCGCGGCTCCCTCAAGTGCTTGACCCGCTTTGGCTGCTAGTTGAGGGATTTTTGTTGCTATCGCCCGCTCAAGCTGTTGCTGTGACACGGGATCGAGTGAGGTAAACACACGAAGACCAGAGTCTGACTGAAATGCAGCACCAGCTTTTTGTTTTAGCTCAATACTTAACTGCTGAAAATAGGCAGGCTGACGACTAGCAATTCGTGGGTTATCTTGAACATCCAGATCGCGGCTGGCGGCCATATCAAACTGATGTGCGGTCAAGATATCTTGCTCCATCATCAATCGCAGTACCAAATCACGACGCTGCTTGGCTCGCTCCGGGAAGCGCACTGGATTGTAGTACGACGGCCCTTTCACCATACCCACGAGCAGAGCGAGTTGATCGATGCGCAGCTCTTGAATAGGTTGGCCAAAATAAAAACGCGACGCCAGACCAAAGCCATGGATCGCCTGTCCCCGACTTTGACCAAGATACACTTCATTCAGATAGGCTTCTAGAATGCGATCTTTGCTGTAACGATAGTCTAAGATGAGAGCAATATAGGCTTCACGAATCTTGCGCCATAAGGTTCGCTCACTCGACAGAAACAGGTTTTTCGCCAACTGCTGAGTTAAGGTGCTGCCACCTTGTACGGTGCGCCCAGCCTTAACGTTGGCCAACATCGCGCGCGCAATCGCCAGCGGCGAAACGCCATCATGCTGATAAAATTGACGATCTTCAGTAACCAACAGGGCATCGACCATCACCTCTGGAAACTGGTCGCGACGCAAAAACAGCCGCTGTTGATCTTGGTCCTTCTCCAGCATACCGAGCATTTTCGGCTCGATGCGCAAATAGCCAAGATCAGCGGATTTCTCTAACGATTCAATGCGCTCCAAACCCGACGAAGAAAAGTGCAGCATCACATGACGATCAGGTTCAGGCCCATCACTAAACTCAAACTGGCGACGCATCAGCTCTATCTTGCTCGATGAAGACGAATATTCACCCGGATAACGAGGCTGTCGCACTTTGCGGTAGTTAAGCACATCCAGCTCGTTGCGCACCTCTTGCAAGGTAATATTATCGCCAGGCGCAAGATTCAAAATTCGTGCATACACCACCGTCGGCAAGTCGAACAGTTGCCCCTCAAAACGCTGCTTGACCACGCTGTCGAGGTAGATACCGACCACGACCAGTAAGGCAAACATAGCCAGTGCCGACTTCCAACCTATCCCCCATAGCGTTTTCAGCCAACTGCGTTTCTCAGGCTTGCGCGGTTTACGCTGCACTGATTTAGCACTGCGTTTTGCCGCGGCTTTTTTTCTGGCTGTGCTGGTTTTCGACTTCCCGGATGTAGTGGTGTTTTTCTTAGTCATGAATTCAACTGTCGTTTTGTTTTTGTTGTGGCGACGTGCGTCGCAGGATCATCTGGCCAAACGTGTTTTGGGTAACGCCCTTTCATCTCTTTTTGCACTTGTTGATACGCGCCGGCCCAGAAACTGGCTAAATCACGCGTCACTTGCAAAGGTCTTTGCGCCGGAGAGAGCAACTCCAGCACCAAAGCTTTACGTCCGAGCGCAATGCAAGGCGAACTTTGTTGGCCAAACATCTCTTGCATGCGCACCGACAACACCGGATCTTGGCCTTGCTGATAGCGAATTTTTTTAGTGCTGCCGGTCGGCACTTGGTAGCGCGTTGGTAACCACTCATCAACTTGCTGGTTTAGTGGCCAGCCAAGATAGGCAAGCAACGCAGCATGCAAATCAACCTGAGCCAATCCCTTCACCGAATGAATACCATTCAGATAAGGTTCGAGCCATTGTTCCAACTGATCTAACAGCGCCTGGTCACTGAGCGGCGGCCAATCCTGCTCCGGTATCCAATCTGCCGCGCAACGTAAACGCTGCAACAGCTCAAGACTTTTATCGCTCCAATGTAATACTGAAAGCCCTTTGCGACGAATATAGTTAAGTAAAGCTTGCGTCATTTTTTCGCGAGGCGGCTCAGGAAGAGCCTGACGGCGTATAATTAAACGGCCGAGTTTGACCTGTTTCTCGGCCACTAAGCGACCTTTGCTCTCATCCCAATCGACACACTCAACGTCAGCAAATAGCCCGGGCAGTTGCTGCTCAGCCGCAGCCATATCTAGCTCCACCGCAGTAAAGATTACCGATGAGTCAGATTGAGTGCGCATCAGATCCAACACCACCAAATAGTCACAGGCTGCAAGCCTTTCTGTGTCTTGCATTTCGGCGCCATGCCCGTTAGCCAATACAAAGCGGCCGAGTTGATTAACGCGTGCCTGAGCAATTCGATCTGGAAACGCCATCGCTAACAAAGGAGCGACCATAGCGGTATCCAGCGCTGACAGCGCAAAGTCGCCACCCAAACGATTTGCTAAGCTTTTGCAACGAGCCAAAACGCGCTGTTGCTGGTTATGTTGACCTTGGGCAAAGCGCTGCACGCTATCGAGAAAGTTCACCACGCCTTTTTCTGGCTCTTCCAGCAGGGCAGCGACTGCGGCGGCGGTGGGGAGCGCGTCTTTGGCCATCACCATCATCGCGGATATACGCGGCTCTACCCCGAGTTTAGCCGCCCGTTGTCCCGCAGAGGTCAGTTTGCCTTGCTCGTCAAGCAAACCTAGCGTGACCAGCAATCCGCGCGCTTGACTCACCGCGGTCGCATTGGGCACATCTAACCAGCGCAGCTCACTCACCTGCTGAGCGCCCCACTGCGCAAGCTCCATGCAAAGGTGAGACAAATCGCTGTGCAAGATTTCAGGTTGCGCAGTAACAGGCTGCTGAGCGAGCTGGCTTTGACTGTAAAGCCTCACACACAGCCCCGGCTCTGTTCGTCCCGCACGCCCCGCTCTCTGCTCTGCCGAAGATTGAGCTATCCGTACTTGCTCCAGACGAGTCACGCCATTTTTTAAATCAAATCTAGCCACTCTCTCATACCCAGAATCAACCACAAGCCGAATCCCTTCGATGGTCAAAGAGGTTTCAGCAATGTTGGTCGCGAGCACGATTTTACGCTTTCCGTTTTCTGCGGGTAGAATAGCGGCTTGCTGCGCGCTAAAGTCTAACTGTCCATATAGGGGAAAAACCTCGATATCCTCCGCTAAGTCACGAAGACGTTCCATCACCCGCTTAATCGCCGCCACACCCGGCAAGAAGGCCAATAGTGAACCTGACTCATTAGCAATCAGAGTGAGGATCTGTTTCGCCATCTGCTCTTCAAGGCGTTGATGGGCGCCTAGAGGCGCATAACGAAACTCAACCGGATAACTGCGCCCTTCAGACTCCACATACTCTGCTTCAGGCATCAATGCAGCAAGCGCTGCTTGATCCAAGGTCGCCGACATCACAACAAGCTTGAGATCATCGCGCAGTGACTCTTGGACTTCGAGACAGAATGCAAGAGCGGTATCAGCGTGAATGCTGCGTTCATGGAACTCGTCGAAGATCACCATATCCACACCATTTAACTCTGGGTCAGATTGCAGCATTCGAGTCAAAATGCCCTCTGTCACTATCTCTAGTTGAGTGTTGGTACTAACACGTTGCTCACCTCGCACCCGATAACCGACTCGCGCGCCGACTGGCTCACCCAATTGTTTGGCAAGGTAACGCGCAATATTTTTTGCAGCCAGACGTCTCGGCTCCAGCATCACAATTTTTCCACTTACGACTTTCTGCTGAAGAAGTTGCAAAGGGAAATAGGTTGATTTACCGGCACCAGGCGCGGCTTTGAGGATCAGTTGCGAACAGTGACGGACACCCGAAATCAGCGCGGGCATCACGCCTTCAATAGGCAGTTGTGACAATGGAGAAACCTTGTGGTGTAATGTTGCTAACTATTGTACATAAAAACAGTAATGAGTCCCAAATGAAGTTCCAGCCACCTTTGGCGCCCGCCACTCTCATTCAGCGCTACAAACGATTTTTAGCCGATATAACCTTAGGCGATGGCAGCCAACGTACCATTCATTGTGCCAACACCGGCGCGATGACTGGGTGCGCCGAACCAGGTGATACCGTTTGGTTCTCAACCTCTGATAACCCTAAACGCAAGTACCCCAATAGTTGGGAGCTCACAGAAACCAAACAGGGGCACCGCATCTGTGTCAATACAGCTCGCGCCAATACCCTCGCGGTAGAGGCGATACAAAACGGCGTGATTTCCGAATTACAAGGTTACGAGCAACTCCTCACCGAAGTGAAATATGGCAATGAAAATAGTCGGATTGATATCTTGCTCAAATCACAAAACAAACCAACATGCTATATAGAGGTAAAAAGCGTCACCTTATTGGATGAACAAGGACAAGGTTATTTTCCTGATGCCGTCACCACTCGTGGTCAAAAGCATTTGCGCGAACTAACCGAAATGGCGCAATCTGGAAGCAGAGCGGTACTTTTATTCACTGTTTTACATTCAGGGATTGAAAAAGTGTCTCCCGCACTCCATATAGACGCGAAATACTCACAATTACTTAAAAACGCACAAGAACACGGAGTGGAAGTCCTGTGCTACAAGGCACAGCTTTCAAGCAATGAGATAAAACTGGTCAAGTCACTCAAATTCAGTCAATAGCGACTAAAAATGATGTGACCTTCACATTGACAATAAGTTTACTGTCTAGTATTTGCCTCCATTGATTCTTTTTGCTATAGATACCCGCCTTAAAATAACTGCGAGCGCAGTTGACTAGGTGTTAGTAGGAGATGCTGCATGCCAGAATCAAAGAAAAAAGCGCTAGGCATCCTAGCCATTGCAGGGGTTGAGCCATATCAAGAGAAAGCGGGTGAAGAGTACATGTCACCTGAGCAACTGGCTCATTTTACAAAAATTCTATCGGCTTGGCGCAACCAGCTCAGGGAAGAAGTTGACCGCACTGTGCATCACATGCAGGACGAAGCAGCAAACTTTCCCGATCCCGTTGACCGTGCTTCTCAAGAGGAAGAGTTTAGCTTAGAACTACGCAACCGTGACCGTGAGCGTCGTCTAATCAAAAAGATCGAAAAAACGCTAAATAAAATCGAAGAAGACGATTTTGGTTTCTGTGAATCTTGTGGTATCGAAATTGGCATTCGTCGCCTAGAAGCGCGTCCTACTGCAGACCTGTGTATCGACTGTAAAACACTGGCCGAAATCAAAGAAAAGCAGATGCAAGGGTAATTCAACCTTTGTCATGACTATTGAAGGGAGCTTTAGCTCCCTTTTTGGTTTATAGCACAACGTAAAATACTATGAGTTATATTGGTCGCTTTGCCCCATCTCCATCAGGTCCGCTGCATTTCGGATCATTAGTGGCTGCACTCGGTAGCTATTTTCAAGCCAAATCTCATCATGGCAAGTGGCTAGTGCGCATTGAAGATCTTGATCCGCCAAGAGAAATGCCTGGCGCCAGTGATTTGATCTTAAAAACCTTGGAAGCGTATCATCTGTTTTGGGATGGCGAGGTGGTGTATCAAAGCCAGCGTCACAGCTTGTATCAACAGCAAATTGATAATTGGTTGGATTCAGGGCAAGCCTACTACTGTCAGTGCACACGCAAACAAATCAAGTCGCTTGGCGGCTTTTACCGCGGTACCTGTCGTGACCTTGGGCTAAGCAACGAGCAACCCTGTGCGATCCGATTGAAAATGACCGAGCCAGTTTATCAGTTTCAAGACCAAAAACACGGAACGCTCTCAATCCCGCAGCAGCTCGCCGATGAAGATTTTATTATCAAACGCCGTGATGGCTTGTTTGCCTATAATCTCGCGGTAGTATTGGATGATATCGACCAAGGGGTCACTGAAGTCGTGCGCGGCGCTGACCTCATCGAGCCCACTGGCAGACAAATCAGCTTATATAAAATGCTCGGCATCAGCCCTGTAGGCTACTTGCACCTGCCGCTGGCCCTGGACATTAATGGTCAAAAATTGTCCAAACAGAACCACGCCCCGGCGGTCGACAATCACAATCCCAAGCCGGCATTGCTGGATGCGATGCAATTCTTAGGGTTTGATATTGATAAAGAAATTAGCGAGTTATCGGTAGCCGAGTTAATTGAATGGGGCATTGAACATTGGCACCTATCTCAACTGCCCGATGTCACTGAAATAACACCAATATTCTCAAACTGCTCGCCGTAAGCTATCATTAGCCGCAAATTCGCCCCGAATGGGCCTAAAAATTTTAATTAAAGCAGCGTTGGCTCAACCAGCGATTGCCAGATGCACATGAACAAAATCGACGATACAGCAAGCGAGGCGACCGTGTTTTCCGAACTCGCTTTAAATATTATTACTCGCCAAGAGCATAACATCTCGCGCAAACAGATCAGTGATAATGCATTGAAGGTGCTATACCGTCTTCATGGTGCAGGTTTTGATGCCTATCTTGTTGGAGGTGGGGTGCGCGACCTTCTCCTCGGCCAGCAGCCAAAAGATTTCGATATCGCCACCAATGCTACCCCGGAACAGATTCGCCAGTTGTTTAAGAACTGCCGATTGATTGGGCGCCGCTTCCGTCTTGCGCACATTATGTTTGGCCGCGACATTATCGAAGTAGCCACGTTCCGCGGACACCATCAAGAGCCGAGTAAAAACGTCGCGCAACAGTCGAAAGAAGGCATGTTACTGCGTGACAATGTCTATGGCACCATAGATGAAGACGCCGAACGCCGCGACTTTACCGTCAACGCCATGTATTACAATATCGGCGACTACTCAATCCACGACTACGCTCGTGGTATTGAAGATTTAGAAGACAAGCTGATCCGCTTAATTGGCGATCCAGCGACTCGCTATCGTGAAGACCCTGTGCGCATGCTACGCGCGATCCGTTTTGCGGTGAAACTGGATTTTGATATCGAAGAAGACACAGCAGCGCCTATCGAAGAGCTGGCAACCTTGCTGCAAGATATCCCTGCTGCGCGCTTGTATGAAGAGTCGCTAAAAATGCTCCAATCCGGGTATGGACTGGAGACCTATCATCTTATGCGTGAGTACAACTTGTTCCAGCAGTTATTCCCAACCATCGCGGAATACTTTACTGAGGACTACTCTTCGCCCACTGAACAGATGTTGGATTTGGTCCTCGACTCTACCGATCAGCGCATCGAAGAGGGCAAGCGCATCAATCCAGCCTTTATGTTCGCGGCGATGTTGTGGTATCCACTGCAAGAACGCGCTCAGCTATTGATGGAAAAGCGTAAACTCTCTTATTACGACGCCATTATGGAAGCGAGCAACTACGTCCTTGATGAGCAAGTTCGCACTATCGCTATCCCGCGCCGCCATACCGCGACTATTCGTGAAATTTGGCAGCTGCAATTGCGTCTTCCACGCCGCAGCGGTAAACGCGCTTTCCGCCTAATGGAGCTCAACAAGTTCCGTGCAGGGTTCGATTTCTTAGAAATGCGTGGTGAGATTGAGCAAGGCGATACTCAACTGCTAGCGAAATGGTGGCAAACGTTCCAAAATGCCGGACGCAATATGCGCCAGGCGATGGTGGCTGATCTCGATGCCAGCAGTGAAGGTCAGCCAAGACAGCGCCGCCGCAAGAGCAGTCGTAAGAAAAAACCAAAGGCGTCATCATGATGCGTGTGTTCATTGCTGTTGGGAGCAACCTTAGCTCGCCAGTGGCACAAGCCAATGCCGCTATCGAAGCGCTCAAAACACTGCCTAAATCGCAGTTCGTTTGTGCTTCGTCACTCTATAGCAGCACGCCGATGGGGCCACAAAACCAACCCGATTACATCAACGCCGTGGTTGAGATCAACACAGAATTAACGCCACTTGAACTACTCGATTGCACTCAAACGATTGAACTAGAGCAAGGGCGTGTCCGTAAGGAAGAGCGTTGGGGCCCAAGAACCCTAGATCTCGATATCCTTCTTTATGGCAATGAGGTGATGGATTCCGAGCGACTGACCGTTCCTCACTATGGAATGAAAGAGCGCGAATTTGTGCTCTACCCGCTTGCTGAGATCGCACCAAATTTAACCCTCCCATGTGGGACCAGACTGGAAGACTTACTCAAAGTCGTCGAGCAAAACGGTCTGCGTATTTGGCAATCATAGCCAACTCCTGTAAGGATAAATCATGAAAAAAATTACCATCAATGATCTGATGACTTGGAAGCAAGAAGGTCGCAAGTTTGCCACTTCTACTGCCTATGATGCGAGCTTCGCACAGTTGTTTGAAAGCCAAGAGATGCCAGTCCTGCTTGTCGGTGACTCACTAGGCATGGTGCTACAAGGCACACGTGACACACTGCCAGTGACGGTAGATGACATCGCCTATCATACTCGCTGTGTCCGTGCAGGTAGCCCAAACTGCCTACTGATGGCCGACATGCCGTTTATGAGCTACGCCACGCCAGAGCAAGCTTGCGAAAATGCTGCAACGCTGATGCGTGCAGGGGCAAACATGGTAAAAATTGAAGGTGGCGATTGGTTAGTCGACACGGTGAAAATGCTGACAGAGCGCGCGGTACCAGTCTGTGCCCACCTTGGTCTTACCCCGCAGTCAGTCAACATTTTCGGCGGTTTTAAGGTGCAAGGCCGTGAGCAGGATAAAGCTGACCGTATGGTGCGCGACGCCTTAGCGCTACAAGAAGCAGGCGCGCAAATTGTGCTGCTTGAGTGCGTACCAAAAGACCTTGCAGCGCGCATCACTGAAGTATGTGATGTGCCAGTGATTGGCATTGGCGCGGGTAATGTCACTGATGGACAAATTTTGGTGATGCACGATATGTTTGGTATCGCCGCGAACTACATGCCTAAGTTCTCAAAGAACTTCCTTGCTGAAACCGGTGACATGCGTCAAGCGGTAGCAAAATACAAGCAAGACGTTGAGAGCGGTGCGTTCCCAGACGACGCCCACACCATTGCTTAAGGATCACAGCTATGCAAACTTTTGCTGAAATTGCTGCGCTTCGCGAGCAGATCAAACAATACAAACGTGAAGGGCGAAGCATTGCTTTTGTCCCTACCATGGGTAATTTGCACGAAGGCCATCTAACCTTAGTTCGCAAAGCGCGTGAACACGCAGACATCGTGGTAGTGAGCATCTTTGTTAACCCGATGCAGTTTGATCGTGCTGACGATCTGAATAGCTACCCACGTACGTTAGAAGACGATCTGAGTAAGCTGAGCGCTGAAGCGGTTGAGCTGGTCTTTACCCCTACGCCAGAGATCATCTATCCGCAAGGTGTCGAGAACCAAACCTCGGTTGAAGTGCCTGGCCTATCCAGTATGTTAGAGGGCGCTTCTCGCCCTGGCCATTTCCGCGGGGTCGCCACAGTGGTCACCAAGCTGTTTAATATCGTGCAGCCTGATGTTGCCTGCTTTGGCGAGAAAGACTTCCAGCAACTTGCCGTGATCCGCAAAATGGTCGAAGACTTAGCGATGGACATTGAGATCATCGGTGTGGCGACAGTACGTGAAATGGATGGCCTAGCCATGAGTTCACGCAACGGTCTGCTCACGCTCGACGAGCGCCAACGTGCTCCAGTTCTGGCTCGCACTATGCGCTGGATCAGCAGCGCCATCCGCGGCGGTCGCGATGACTATGCCTCTGTGATTGAAGATGCCAGTGACCAACTGCGTGCGGCCGGGTTACAGCCGGATGAAGTCTTTATTCGCGATGCTCGAACGCTGCATGCGATCACCGCAGAAACCACTCAGGCGGTGATCTTAATGTCTGCCTTCTTGGGCAAAGCTCGACTGATAGATAATCAAGTGGTGGACTTGGTCATTGATAGCAAGGATGAAGACCCCAATTCAGCGCAGTCAGAAAACGCAGAATAGCGTCGACAAACAAAAAGGCTTGGTGTAATACACCAAGCCTTTTTATTGATAACGAGAGTAAAAAGATTAGCTTCTGAGACCAATCCCTTTCGTTACTAAATAATGAGCAACTGCATAAAGCGCGATAACAAACACACTCAGTACGCCAAATGAAGTGACGATTCCCACGTCCGAGACTCCTAAGAAGCCATAACGGAACGCATTCACCATGTACACTATCGGGTTGATTTTCGACACCCCTTGCCAAAACTCTGGCAACAGACTGATCGAGTAAAATACCCCACCCAAATAGGTCAGTGGCGTTAACACGAACGTCGGAATAATGGAGATATCGTCAAAGGTTTTGGCGTACACAGCGTTAATCAAACCACCCAGAGCAAACACCACCGAGGTCAGAAATACGGTGGCGACAATGATGCCCCAGTGTTCAACCTGAAGATCAACGAATAACAAAGAAACACAAGTGACGATTGCCCCCACCAATAAACCACGGGTAACACCGCCCATCACATAACCCGCGATGATCACGTAATTAGGGACCGGCGCAACCAGTAACTCTTCGATGTTTTTCTGTAACTTAGCACTAAAAAACGACGAGGCCACATTCGAGTAGGAGTTAGTGATCACCGACATCATGATCAGGCCCGGTACAATATACTCCATGTAGCTGAAGCCGTTCATCTGGCCGATGCGCGATCCAATCAGGTTGCCAAAGATGATGAAGTAAAGCGTCATAGTGATCGCTGGCGGCACCAAAGTTTGCACCCAAATACGGGTGAAGCGATTGATCTCTTTGCCTAACAAGCTGCGAAACGCAACCCAATAGAGACGATACATATTATTTATCCCCTTCTCGAACAATACTGACAAACAACTCTTCAAGGCGGTTGGCTTTATTACGCATCGATAGCACCTTGATGTTTTGCGCAGACAACTGGGCAAAGATATCGTTCAGCCCCTGGGTTTTCTCAATCTCGATTTCAAGCGATCCCGAAACCAATTGCTGTTTGATTACACCATCAAGCTTGGGCTCTGGCGCGCCCTCTTCTAAATCGAGGATAAACGTTTCTACTTGCAGCTTACTGAGTAGGCTCTTCATCGTGGTGTTTTCGATCAGCTCACCTTTGTTGATAATGCCGATGTTGCGACACAGCATTTCCGCTTCTTCAAGATAATGGGTGGTGAGAATGATCGTGATGCCCAGTTCAGAGTTAATCTCTTTTAGAAACGCCCACATTGATCGGCGCAGTTCGATATCGACCCCAGCAGTCGGCTCATCGAGGATCAGCAATTGTGGTTCATGCATAAGTGCACGAGCAATCATCAAACGACGCTTCATGCCTCCCGATAGATTGCGCGAACGTTCATCACGCTTTTGCCACAGATCGAGCTTAGTTAAGTACTTTTTTGCTCTCTCTTTGGCGATAGCTTTCGGCACGCCATAATAACCCGCTTGCTGTAAGACAATTTGCTCCACCGTCTCAAACTGATTGAAGTTAAACTCTTGCGGGACCAATCCTAAGTTCTGTTTGGCCAGCTCAAGGTCGCTATCGATGTCATAGCCAAATACTTTTACTCTCCCCGAGGTCTTGTTGACCAGTGATGAGATCACGCCGATCGTAGTCGACTTACCGGCGCCATTTGGGCCAAGTAGTGCGTAAAAGTCCCCTTTTTCCACATTGAGGCTGATGCCCTTCAACGCTTCAAAGCCACCTGCATAGGTTTTTCTCAGCTGTTCAATTTCTAACGCATACATAGATTCTTGCCATTGCTCCCACTAAAACGCTGTTCAGTTTATCGTTGAGAAACGATGATTACAATTAAACCTTTCGAATATTTTGGAAATAATAAATACCGTAATTGAGCAAACAAAAAAGCGCTTTGATCTGACCAACCAAAGCGCTTTTGTACCTCAAGTTAGGTTAAATCACGTAAGTCGATTGCTTATCACCATTGACGTGTTTTACCGCCGCATTCAGCGCCTCATAGCGGAACTTAAAGCAGTTGTGTTCGGCGATAAGGTCAAGCACGTGGAACTTCTCTAGTTGCTGACGCGTTTTCTCATTTGGACACAGCAGGTAAACCTGACACTGCGCGTCTAGGGCGTCTTTGATTGCGTTCTCAAGAGCTAGGCCAACGGTCACATCGATCATCGGTACATCGGTCAGATCAAGGATCATCACCTCGTAGTCCGAGATCGTGGTGTGTTGGCGTGAAATCGCTTTAGATACACTGAAGATCATCGGCCCAGAGAGGTAGAAAAATAGCACTTTTCCGTTCGCTTTATCGAGCAAACCTCGTTCGCTATCTGTCAGCGGTACGTCATTGTCATCGGCGTCACTGATGGCCTTAACTTGTCGAGCTTGCTCGCGACTCAGGCGCTCAATGATAATGATGTTAGAGATAAAGACCCCCAGGCCAACCGCTGCAATCAAGTCAACAAAGACGGTCAATAGCATCACGCCATACATGATTGCCATGCCAGAGAAACTGACTCGATGGGCGCGTTGGATAAAGCTCCAGTCAAGAATGTTAAATCCGACATACACCGCGATACCCGCCAAGACTGCCATCGGAATTGGCTCAGTCAGCCCTCCCGCGACCAATACCACCAAAGCAAGCACTAACGCACGGATCACACCAGACAACGGGGAGCGCGCCCCAACTTGAATATTGGTCACCGTGCCCATGGTGGCGCCCGCTCCGGGTAATGCGCCAAATAGGCCTGAAATCATATTGGCTAACCCTTGACCACGTAGCTCTTTATCTGAGTCATGCTCTTTACGTGTTAGCGAGTCGCCAATGACCGCTGTAAGCAAGGTATCGATACAGCCCAAGGTGCCTAGAACAAGGGCATCTATCACCATTTCAGTGAACACTGCACTATCAAAGTGTGGAATGACCAGCGAAGGAAGTCCGGCTGGGATCTCGCCAATGCGACGAATGGCATCGGTGTCAAACAGGATCATCGACAGCAAGGTTACCGCAACCAACGCAACTAATTGGGCAGGAACATATTTGCGATATTTTTTGGGAAAGAAGAACAGGATCCCCAGCGTCAGCAAACCAAGAAACAGCTCGCTAAATTTCATATTGCTGATGATATCAGGGATAGCGGATAAGGTGCCTGTTACCCCACCGGGAGGCGCCGCCTGGCCTAATAGTGGTGATATCTGAAGGATAATCAGAATGACACCGATACCCGACATAAAACCTGAGACCACACTGTAAGGCATCAAGGTGACATACTTACCCAACTTGAGTGTGCCGAGTAAAATTTGGAAGGCGCCAGCCATCATCACTACAGTGAAGGTCATGGCCATACCCGTTTCTGGATACTTAGCCATCATACCGGTTAAGACCGCGGTCATGATCACGGTCATCGGTCCGGTTGGCTCAGAGATTAAAGTGTTCGAGCCACCAAATAGCGCGGCAAATAAGCCGACCATAATCGCGCCCCATAGGCCAGCTTCAGCGCCTGCCCCCGAAGCCACACCAAAAGCTAAAGCTAGGGGTAGCGAAATGATCGCTGTGGTGACCCCACCAAACGCATCTCCTTTGAGATTGACATCTGCAAAACGACTAGCGAACACGACTGTACTCCATTTCATGTTATATCCGAACACGTTAAGGCCAGCGAACAGGTTCCCCCGTCACTGGCACGCATCGATACAAATACGACATCTTAGTTTGTGGGTTGTTCTCTCGCCGATGATCGAGGAAAATAACCCTATAAATTGTAGGAAAAATAGCAAAAATGTAATCAACTTGCTGCGAAATATCGCTAAGCTCCCTACTCTATCAAATGTTACTGGTTGGAGATAAGGGTTAATCCTATCTCATTCATTTGACGATATAACCAATAGTTAGGATAGCAGCTAAGTTTATGATTTTTCATCCTCAAACACGTCAGATGAGTACCTGTTCAGCCATTTTTAGCAGGAAGGAAATTGTAACATTGTGTATAGTGATGCAAGAATTTTTTAAGGGTTGCTACTAAGATGCCAGAAATAAAACAGCTGTTTGAGAATAACTCTAAGTGGTCTCAATCTATTACTGCAGAACGCCCCGAATATTTCACTAAATTAGAAGAAGGACAAAGCCCTGAGTTTTTGTGGATTGGCTGTTCAGATAGCCGTGTTCCTGCAGAGCGATTGACAGGACTCTACTCTGGTGAACTCTTTGTGCACCGCAACGTAGCTAACCAAGTCATTCATACCGACCTCAACTGCTTATCTGTGGTTCAATACGCGGTCGATGTGCTGAAGGTGAAACACGTGATTGTGTGCGGTCACTACGGTTGTGGTGGCGTCAACGCAGCCATTGATAATCCGCAGCTCGGCTTGATCAACAACTGGCTACTGCACATTCGCGACATCTATTTCAAGCACAGAGATTACCTTGACCAAATGAGCGCACAAGACCGCGCCGATAAACTTGGTGAAATCAATGTGGCGGAGCAAGTTTATAATCTTGGGAACTCCACCATTATGCAGAGTGCTTGGGAGCGCGGACAAGACGTGGAAATCCATGGTGTGGTATACGGCATCGCTGACGGCAAGTTGCAATACCTAGGCGTGCGCTCCAACTCTAGAGCCTCGGTCGAGACCTCTTATCGCAGAGCAATGGAGACGATTCTCAATCGTCAACACAAGCTGCTTTGTCGATAACCGCTGACATAAAAAACGCCCGCATAAAGCGGGCGTTTTTATTTTATCCAATGTCACCAGTTCTTGGCCACTCGATTACTCTTGTGGGACGACTTTACCGATGAAAGGCAGGTGGCGATACTTCTGCGCATAGTCGATGCCCACACCAACCACGAACTCATCGGGAATTTCAAAGCCAATCCATTCTACTGGTACTTGCACTTCACGACGTGATGGCTTGTCTAGCAGGGTACAAATAGCGATAGACTTAGGCTCACGTAGTGAAAGGATCTCTTTGATTTTGTTAAGGGTATTGCCGGTATCGATAATATCTTCAACAATTAAGACATCTTTACCTTTAATGTCGTCGTCTAAGTCTTTCAAGATACGTACGTCACGCGAGCTTTCCATCGTATTGCCGTAGCTCGATGCGGTCATAAAGTCTACCTGATGAGTCAGTTCGATGTTACGCGCTAGGTCGGCCATAAAAACGAATGAGCCACGTAACAAACCAACCAAGACTAAGTCTTCACTCCCTTGATAGTGTTGAGTGATCTGTTTGCCTAATTCACGTACTCGATCCTGAACTTCTTGCTCAGAAATCATGACTTCTACTGTATGTTTCATACTGATCTCATTTCTGCGTTGGCCGTATTGAGCTTTAGGGTAACCACTCAACACCTGTCTGATACTTGAGGCGCACAGTCTACCATCCCACAGCGTTGAGAAAAACGTTTGCCTAAAAATAATCCCAATTGTTGGTCAGAAACAACCACTCAGTTTCATACCATATTAACAATTCTGATTATAAAATAGCCGTAAACCGTTGACCTTATTGATATGCACCATTACACTCATAGAGCGTCATGCAATTTATATAATACTAATTAGGGCAAAGCCCAATAAATATAAACAACTCAATTGGCAAGGAAATTAACTATGGACTCTATAGCGAAAAGACCGCGCACGCGTCTATCTCCTCAAAAACGTAAACAGCAGCTAATGGACATCTCCCTTGAGGTGTTCGCACGTCGCGGTATCGGCCGTGGTGGTCACGCTGATATTGCAGAGATTGCACAAGTCTCTGTAGCCACCGTGTTCAACTACTTCCCGACACGTGAAGACTTAGTCGATGAAGTGCTCAACTACGTGGTGCGTCAGTTCTCGAACTTTCTCTCTGACACGATTGATTTGGATCTGCACGCTAAACAGAACCTCAGCAACCTAACATCCGCTATGGTTGAATTGGTACTGAATGACTGTCACTGGCTTAAAGTCTGGTTCGAATGGAGCGCATCGACCCGTGATGAAGTGTGGCCGTTGTTCGTGTCGACCAACCGCACAAACCAGCTATTGGTGCAAAACATGTTCGCCAAAGCGATGGAACGTGGCGAGGTATGTGATCAACACGATCCAGCAGAACTGGCTACCTTGTTCCACGGCATTTTCTATTCATTGTTCATTCAAGCGACTCGTACTCAAGATGAAGCGATGATGGAAAAACTGACTGCCAACCATCTGGACATGCTGTGCATCTACAAGCACGCGAAAAACAACGAATAGCGATTTCAAGCCCACTGATTCCAGTGGGCTTGTTGTTGACTCACAAACAAAAAACCGCTGAACAATCAGCGGTTTTTTATTAATTCTAAGCGAGAATTACTTCTTCTTTTTGGCTTTTGGGTTTGGCAGGTCAGTGATGGTACCTTCGAACACTTCAGCCGCTAGACCAACAGACTCATGTAGAGTTGGGTGAGCGTGAATCGTTAGAGCAATATCTTCTGCATCACAACCCATTTCGATTGCCAGACCGATTTCACCCAGTAGTTCACCACCGTTGGTACCAACGATAGCACCGCCAATTACACGGTGAGTGTCTTTGTCGAAGATTAGCTTAGTCATACCGTCAGAGCAGTCTGATGCAATTGCACGACCAGATGCAGCCCATGGGAATGTCGCTGTTTCGTAGTTGATGCCTTCAGCTTTCGCTTCTTTCTCGGTCTTACCAACCCAAGCCACTTCTGGCTCAGTGTAAGCAATTGAAGGAATTACTTTAGGGTCGAAGTAGTGCTTCTTACCAGCAATAACTTCTGCAGCAACGTGACCTTCATGCACACCTTTGTGAGCAAGCATTGGTTGACCAACTACGTCACCGATCGCGTGGATGTGAGGAACGTTAGTGCGCATTTGCTTATCAACGTTGATAAAGCCACGCTCGTCCACCTCAATGCCCGCTTTTTCAGCGTCGATAAGCGCACCGTTTGGAACACGACCGATAGCAACAAGAACCGCATCGTAGCGCTCAGCTTCTGCTGGTGCTTTTTTGCCTTCCATTGAAACGTAGATACCATCTTCTTTCGCTTCAACTGCTGTTACTTTCGTCTCAAGCATTAGCTTGAACTTGTCTTTAATACGCTTAGTGAAGACTTTAACGATGTCTTTGTCCGCAGCAGGGATAACTTGGTCAAACATCTCAACTACGTCTACTTTAGAACCTAGTGAGTGGTAAACCGTACCCATTTCTAGACCGATGATACCACCGCCCATGATAAGCAGCTTTTCAGGTACTTCTTTCAGTTCTAGAGCATCCGTTGAATCCCAAATACGTGGGTCTTCATGCGGGATGAATGGCAGTTTGATTGGGCGAGAACCCGCAGCAATGATAGCGTTGTCGAAGTTAACCGTTGTTGACTCGCCTTCGCCTTCTACAAGGATAGAGTTAGGGCTTGTGAACTTACCGTAGCCATTTACTACAGTAACGTTACGCATCTTAGCCATACCGCCAAGGCCGCCAGTCAGTTGGTTTACAACTTTCTCTTTCCAGATACGGATTTTGCTGATGTCAGTTTGTGGTTCGCCAAACACAACACCATGTTCAGCCATCGCTTTCGCTTCTTCGATAACTTTAGAAACGTGAAGAAGTGCTTTAGATGGAATACAACCAACGTTTAGACATACACCGCCAAGAGTGCTGTAACGTTCAACTAGTACTGTTTCTAGACCTAGATCCGCACAACGGAATGCAGCTGAGTAACCAGCAGGACCAGAACCAAGTACAACAACTTGGGCTTTAATTTCTTTGCTCATTGTGACCTCTTGTAGTCATTATCCCTAACAGGCTGAGTGGGTATGGATTCACTATGTTCAAGTCAGTTTGTTTTAAACAGTTATTTTCAGACCGCCAACAGTTTACAGAGATGTTAATGGTGTGAAAAGTAAATCCATTTAGCCTGTGAGCTAGACGACAATTCGCTTGAGAAAACCTGATTGAGGGTAAAGTCTGCAATCAAATTGTCAGATAGTTATTGGTAATAGAGGCGGCTGTCATGCCGCCTCTAAGTCATCCCATCTTGATTAAAGAACTAGACGACGGATGTCTGATAGCGCTGCGTTCAAGAAGGTAATGAAGCGCGCACCTTCCGCGCCATCAATCACACGGTGGTCGTATGATAGAGACAGTGGAAGCTGTAGGCGCGGTTCGAATTCTTTACCGTTCCACACTGGCTTCATTTCAGACTTAGACACACCTAGGATACCTACCTCTGGCGCGTTAACGATAGGAGTAAACGCCGTACCACCAATACCACCAAGACTAGAGATAGTGAAACAACCACCCTGCATGTCAGCAGCAGTTAGCTTACCTGCACGTGCTTTCTTAGAAACAGCCATCAGCTCTTCAGAGAGCTCGTAAATGCCTTTCTTGTTCACGTCTTTGAACACAGGAACCACAAGGCCGTTTGGTGTATCTACCGCGATACCGATATTCACGTACTTCTTCAGGATTAGGCTTTCACCATCTTCTGATAGAGAAGAGTTGAACGCAGGGAACGCTTCTAGTGCTTTAGCCGCCGCTTTCATGATGAACACAAGTGGCGTGATCTTCATACCTGAGTCTTTCTTCGCTTCAATCGCGTTCTGCTCTTTACGGAATGCTTCTAGCTCTGTGATATCTGCGTTGTCCCACTGAGTAACATGCGGGATCATTACCCAGTTACGATGTAGGTTTGCACCAGAGATCTTCTTAATGCGCGATAGAGGCTGAGTTTCAGTCTCACCAAACTTGCTGAAGTCAACTTTCGGCCATGGAAGTAGACCAAGCGCAGCACCATCACCTTTGCCAGATGCCGCAGCGCCGGCACCAGATTCAAGACGCTTAAGCGCTTCTTTCACGTAAGATTGTACGTCTTCTTTTAGAATACGATTCTTACGACCGCTGCCTTTAACCTTAGCAAGGTTAACGCCAAACTCACGAGCGATACGACGAACAACCGGAGACGCGTGAGCGTACTCATGGTTCTCTTGGAAATCGCCAGCGGCTGCTGGAGCTGCTGCCGCTGGAGCTTCTGCTTTAGGAGCCGGAGCCGCAGGTGCTGCTGCTTGAGCTGGAGCCGCTGCAGGAGCTGGAGCTGCGCCCGCCACTTCGAATACCATGATTAGTGAGCCAGTAGACACTTTGTCGCCAGCTGCAATCTTGATTTCTTTCACTGTACCAGCAAATGGTGCAGGAACTTCCATAGAAGCCTTGTCGCCTTCTACAGTGATTAGAGATTGCTCTTCTTCCACTGTGTCGCCAACGGCAACCATGATCTCAGTAACTTCAACTTCGTCGCCGCCGATATCTGGAACGTTCACTTCTTTTGCCGCAGACGCTGCTGGAGCTGCTGCCGCAGGAGCTTCAGTTGCTGCTGGAGCGCCTGAACCTGCTGTTTCGAATACCATGATAAGTGAGCCAGTCGATACTTTATCGCCAGCTGCAACTTTGATCTCTTTTAGCGTACCTGCGAATGGCGCTGGAACTTCCATAGAAGCTTTGTCGCCTTCAACAGTTAGAAGAGATTGCTCTTCTTCGATGCTGTCGCCAACGGCAACCATGATTTCAGTCACTTCGACTTCGTCACCACCAATGTCTGGTACGTGAACTTCTTTCAGTTCTGCCGCTGCCGCTGCTGCTGGAGCTGGAGCTGGAGCTGCTGCTGGAGCCGCTTCTGCCGCAGGAGCAGCGTCAGCTGCACCCGGAGCGCCGGCCGCCTCGGTTTCGAAAATCATGATTAGAGAACCAGTAGAAACCTTGTCGCCTTCTGCAACTTTGATTTCTTTAACGATACCCGCTGTCGATGCAGGAACTTCCATAGAAGCTTTATCGCCTTCAACTGTGATCAGAGACTGCTCTTCTTCAACCTTGTCGCCAACGCTTACAAGAATCTCAGTAACTTCAACCTCATCCGCACCGATGTCAGGTACATTAATTTCGATTGCCATTGCTTATTTACCTTCTAGTTAAGCGCTGTATTAAGCGTATTGTGGGTTAGTTTTTTCAGTGTCGATGTTGAACTTAGCAATCGCTTCAACGACTACTGATTTCTCAACATCACCACGTTTCGCTAGCTCAGTAAGAGCTGCAACTACTACGTAGCCTGCGTTAACTTCGAAGTGACGACGTAGGTTCTCACGGCTGTCAGAACGGC
>JBCAXU010000050.1:0-25862 GCA_038533895.1 Pseudomonadota bacterium
CTACAAACGCGAGCGTAGCCAACAAGAAGTGACGGAAGTCGAGTTAAATCGCAGTAAAATTGTAATGATTGATGAGAATGGCAACATAAAAAAAGTCCCTATTCTCTCCGAGCACTAGAGATAGCGCCGAAATAACAACAATAAGGAAATGGTATGAATATCGAGCTAACCCCCATCGAGGCGCGTGTTATTGGTGCGCTGATCGAAAAAGAAGTGACGACTCCGGATTACTACCCACTTACGTTGAACAGTCTAACTGCGGCTTGCAATCAGAAAAGTAACCGCGAGCCTGTGATGTCGCTTTCAGAAGTCGAGGTTCAGCAAGCGATAGACAGCTTAAGCACACGACATTTAGTGAGCGATGAAAGCGGGTTTAATAGCCGTGCTAGTAAGTTTCAGCATCGATTCTGCAATACAGAGTTTGGCGATCTCAAACTAACGAAACAAGAGAAAGCGATTGTGTGCTGTTTGTTGCTGCGTGGAGCGCAAACGCCTGGTGAGTTGAGAACCCGCACCAATCGGCTTGCCGACTTTAACGATGTAAAAGAGGTCGAGGCGGTATTGGAGTCAATGGTTGCACGTGAACAAGGGGCGCTAGTAGTCAAACTGCCTCGTGAAGCCGGAAAGCGTGAATCACGTTATATGCATTTGTTTAGTGGCGAAGTCGACATCGAAGCCGTGGCGGCGCCAGTGGTTTCGTCTGGTGGCGATGAGCGAATTGAAGCCCTAGAGTTGCAAGTAGAACAGCTAAAGCAAGAGTTATCTGAGCTGAAAGCGCTGGTGGATCAACTCACAGCGTAATGTCAAAAGAGAACAGCAATACTTGGTATGTGTATTTGGTGCGCATGCCAAGTCGAGCACTTTATTGCGGTATTACCACGGACGTAGAGCGCCGGTTTGCTCAGCATAAAAGTGGACGAGGCGCGAAAGCATTGAAGGGGAAATCTCCCCTGATTATGGAATGGTTCTATCCTGCGGGGGATAGTCGTAGCGAAGCGTCTAAACTGGAGTGGCGAGTTAAAAAGCTACCCAAAGCCAAAAAAGAACACCTTATTTCCTGCCAAATCGACAGCAATATCACACTTGATAGACTTTTAGTCGCTTTATAACGCTCAAAGTGCGCGATTATGTATTAACCTTGAGAATGGATACTTAAAAAGAAGGTTGATACGGATATGAATCAATTCAATAAAATCACAGTGGTGTTAGGGCTATTGGCTTGCTCAAGCGTGAGCTATGCGGGAACGGTTGTAGCGGATGGTCGTGGTAATGGTATGGGTAACACGGGGGTAACCAGTGCCGACTATGTACTTGCACCATTTTACAACCCGGCATTAACTGCGATACACCGAGACAGTGATGATTTTGGCCTGTTAGTGCCTGCAGTTGGTGCTACATTGCGCGATACCGATAAATCATTGGATACAATTGATGATTTGCAAGACAGTATTGATAAATACAATGCTGGTAACGTCAGTGAACTTGGCAAAATTGATCAGTATCTAGACGAATTATCGGATAACAAGAGTACCGCGGTGACTGCAGGAGCTGGTTTAGCGGTCGCATTCCCGTTGAATACGCTTTCGGCTAACTTTTTTGCTCGTGGATTTGCAGAAATCGTGGCCGACCCCAAGATTGATGATAATGCTGATCCTGAGCAGCGCTATCAAAACTCAAAAGTGAAGATGATCGCCTTTGGTTACTATGAGTATGGTGTTGCTCTTGCCAAACAGGTTTCTATCGTAGGGCAAGACGTATCATTGGGTATAACACCGAAGTATCAAGAGTTGCGTACTTATAAGCAGAGTCTATCAGTTGAAGATTTTGATCTCGATGATTACGACAATAGTGAGACTAACAAAAACACATTCAACTTGGACTTAGGTGCCGTATGGTTGGTTGAGAACTATCGTCTGGGTGTGGTAGTGAAAGACTTGTTTTCTAAGCAAATTGATACCCAGAATATTGGTGGTGTGAGCCGTTATAAACTGAACACTCAAATGACCTTATCTGGTACTTATATGAATGAATTTTTTGCAGCGACGATGGATATCGACGTGACCAAACAGGAACGCTTCTCAGAGCTGGAAGATGAAACCCAGTTTGTGCGAGTGGGTGTCGAAGGCAACGCCTTTGGTTGGGCTCAGTTAAGAGCTGGCTACCAAACTGATGTACAAGACACATTGGATGACGAAGTGACTGTTGGTATTGGCATCAGTCCAGGAGATTTGGTAAGCATCGATGTAGCGGGCAGCTATGCGGGCGACAACCAATTCGGTATTTCTGGGAATTTGTCTTTTACGTTCTGAACACTATTCGGCATAATGAAAAATCCGAGTTAAAAGAGCCAGTTAATGGTTATTTTTAACTCGGTCCATTTTTTATACTAAACGCGATTCTATTAATACAACGCATTCTTCTGTTTAGTTAGCTAATGAGAATTCAGCATGTCAAAAAAACTCATCTTTTCTATACTCTCACTATGCTCAGCGGCCTCATGCGCTCAAGCGACTCAGGTACTTAATGGCTACTGGCAGTACAATGAGTACCTAGATACTCACCCAAAACAAAAGCAGCTGACCGAGCAGATGAGTGAAGCGGTTCGCCTACCACCAACGCCGCTCGATACTCCCCAAGGTAAAGCGATTTCAATTTCGGTGGTTTATCCAGGCCAACAAGTTTCAGACTATTGGGTACGTAATACTAAGGCATTCGAAATGCGACTAGAGGAGCTAGGTATTCGTTACAGTATCAACCAAGTGTTTACTCGTCCTAACGTGGATGTAAGGCAGCAAAGCTTATCCTTGCTGGACGCGATTCAGAACAATACTGACTACTTGATTTTTACCCTCGACACGACACGCCACCGTAAGTTTATTGAACACCTGCTGAGTTCAACGCAAACAAAACTGATTCTACAAAATATCACCACGCCAGTGCGCGCCTGGCAAGACAACCAGCCCTTTATGTATGTTGGATTTGATCATGTCAACGGTACAAAAGTGTTAGAGCAGTACTATCAAACCGCGGTGCCAGAAGGCAGCCGCTACTCAGTTCTCTACTTCTCGGAAGGCTACGTCAGTGATGCGCGAGGTGACAGTTTTATCGAACAGATGAGCCACCAAAGTGGTTATCAGCTTTCTTCGTCATTTTATACCCAAGCAACCCGCCAATCGGGTTACCAAGCTGCTAAAAACGCGCTGCAAAAAGACAGTGATCTCGGATTTATCTACGCTTGCTCAACCGACGTCGCACTGGGTGCCGCGGATGCACTGCAAGAGCTGAATCGAAACGAGGTATTGATTAATGGTTGGGGTGGGGGCACTGCAGAACTAGATGCGATTGCTAATGGTGATCTTGATGTCACCGTGATGAGAATGAACGACGATACGGGCATAGCGATGGCTGAGGCAATTAAGTGGGATCTTGAAGGAAAGCGAGTGCCGCAAGTCTATTCTGGTGATTTTGAGTTGGTCACGAGTCAAGATAGCGTCAGCAAGATCAACCAGTTAAAACAACGTGCTTTTCGATACTCAGATCAGTAGGGATTGATAATGGAAGAGGAGCCACGACGCAAACGCCATTTAGCCCAGTTACTGACACGCTCGATATTTCTGATCATCGCGACACTAGTGGTGATCATTGTTATCCAGAATTACCAAGTCAACAGAAAGGTGGTGGCCCAAGAAATTGTACGCAGCAAGATGCAAACCCAGAGCTTGGTGCAAGAGATTATGGGCAATCGGCTCAATACTCTCGAAATACAGCATGATAGTCACGGACGAAACGCTTTTTTACTAAAAGGTATAGTGAATAACGACCATAACGTGCTGAACGGCTTTTTCAACGGCATTGACCAACTGACTCCGGATTTCTCTCCAGACTTTCGTTTCATTACTCGCAATGGTGTTATACGTTGGGATGATGAAAACGCAGGGTTTTATGGCATTAGCAAAGCGCAAATGCAGCAGATGGCTCAAGAGGTTGCGACGGGGTCGTACTGGCACCTATCGCAAGCGGATTCAAGTCTAGGCCGCCGTCATTTAATGATACGTCGAGCTCCTGTCATCGACCCGCAAAGCGGAGAAGTCGTCGCCATGCTGTTCATCGGCGTAGTGCTCAATAACAACTTTGCTCTGGTTAACTCAGTGTTACAAGGTAGTAATGCCGATGAAGTGTTGTTGGTGGTAGACCAGCAAGTGATTGCTGCCAGTAGCAAACTACCAAGTGTACAGAATATTGAATGGCTAGACAGTTACTCGACTTCGTTAAACGCTAGCCGTTATATGGTATCAAGAACGGATTTGCTAATAGAGGGGATGCCCACTTTCCTGTCGGTCTACACCGTGCAAGACAACAGCAATGTCGTTGACTTTGTTCGCAATCACTACTTATGGGTTGTGGTGACCATATTCGTTCTATTGATTATCGCGCTGATTACCCGCTTTTGGATTGCAAAACGGATTTCCTCTGAGCTCAACAAGCTTCTTGAGTACACAGGCTCAAGCATTGAACAAGGCCATCTAAAGCGATTTGAGTGCGCGACTATTGAAGAGTTTGACCGTTTAGGCTTGTCTTTCCATAACGCATTTTTGCGCTTGCAAGAACAAGAACAACAGTTCTCCGATCTTTTTAACTACTCACTCACTCCGATTACCTTATGGAGTACCCGCGGTGAACTACAGCGATTTAACCCAGCCAGTGAGCGTTGCTTTGAAGATGAGCAAGCAAGGCAACACTTAATTGACCAACTGCAAGGGCAGATAAAGATGTCGGCTCAAGGAGCCACATTAACAGGCATCAATACCGATATTAATCACTCGACGTTTCGCTGGAACATATCGCCAATTCTGCGTGATGGTCAGGTTGTTCAAGTGATGGCTCAAGGGCAAGATATCACGAGTTTTATCGAGGCTGAGAAACAGAGCCAAGCCGCTCGAGAGCAAGCCGAAGAATCTGCACGTGTTCAAGCTGATTTCTTGGCCAAAATGAGCCATGAGCTCAGAACGCCGCTCAATGGTATTTTAGGCGTGTCGCAGCTGTTAAAAAGCCGCATGCATGATCAGCAAGACAGAGAGCATATGGAAGTACTCTGCCACAGTGGCGAGCATTTACTGGCAGTGCTGAATGACATCTTAGACTTTTCTAAGATTGAACAGGGTAAGTTCCATATAGAGCACTCAACCTTTAAGTTGATAGAGTTAACCACAACGGTCGACAAAATATTTCAACCTTTGTGCGCTGACAAACAGGTGCAGCTCAACGTAACCCACAACAATCTGAGTGATGTTTACGTCCACAGTGACCAGGTTCGTCTGAATCAAATAATTTTTAATTTGGTCAGTAATGCGGTGAAATTTACCCACCATGGACAAATTGATGTAGTGCTCAGTGCGACCACCAAAGAGCAGCAGTGCGATTTCACCATCGAAGTCAGAGATACAGGGATAGGCATCGATCAAGCACGGCTGAATGATATTTTTGACCCATTCGTTCAAGCAGAATCAACGACCACCCGTGAGTATGGTGGCAGTGGTTTGGGGCTTGCAATTGTGCATAGTCTGGTGAGCATATTTAATGGTGAGATCTCGGTGAGTAGTCAGGTCGACCAAGGCACACAGTTTTTGGTAAAGATTCCGCTGCAAGTGGCCAAACAAACGCCGTTGTCTGAATCTGGCAATGGTTTACTCGTTGAGCCTAAAACACTGTTTGATCGTTGCTTACATGTCCTATTGGTTGAAGATAACCATACCAATGCCTTTATTGCTAAAGCGTTTTGCGAGAAATATGGAATGGAGGTGACCTGGGTCCAAGATGGGGTTAATGCAATCGAATCTTTGCAGAAAGGTACTGACGTTGACCTCATTCTGATGGATAACCAGCTACCCAATTTGGGAGGGATTGCAGCGACGGAAATTATTCGCGATGAACTCAAACTTGATATCCCCATTTATGCCTGTACCGCGGATGGGATGGAAGATACCAAGCAAGAGTTTCTGCGCGCGGGCGCTAATTATGTCATTGTTAAACCGATTAAAGAGCTCGCTCTAAATAAGGCATTGGTTCACTTTAAACAGCGTTATTACAGAGAAGCGTAACTCTCCTCAGTGGTTCCACTAGCGATTTTGCGTTTCTAGCGAGCCAGCTTTTGATGCGCTCGCGAAAAATGCCCAGCGCAAAAGGCACCCACTATCGAGAGTTCACCCGCCAAACATAACGCGGCGGCAACTTCAGAAAGTGCTTGCGACTTTCCTTGGCCGTGCAAACCTAAAATGTCCAAACACGCTTTTTGACTAGGCAGCCCGGTCCCGCCACCTACAGTGCCTACCATCAAATTGGGTAAAGTCACAGAGGCGTATAAGCCGCCTTGCGAGTTGAGTTCCATTCTAGTGATTCCAACTGCTGACTCAGCTACACACGCCGCATCTTGGCCGCATGCAATATAAAGTGCAGCTAGAGCGTTTGCATAGTGGGCGTTAACACCAATGGCGCCACTCAGGGCTGCGCCGGTCGTGGTCACTTGGCCAAAGCGCACCATTTTTTCTGGCGTGGTATGCAGGTGTTTTTCAACCAATGTTGCCGAAAGATGAACTTCAGCGGTCACTTTTTTGCCGCGGACATGGCGCATAGTATAAGCATTCGGTTTTTTGTCACCAGAAAGGTTGCCATCGAGGAAAGCTTCGCGAGGCTCGATTGGCGAATGTTCCAGGATATATTGAAACACCTGATTGGTCGCAATCGTCACCATGTTTTGCCCGGAGGCATCACCGGTTTTGTACTCAAACACTAAGTAAACCTGGTTGCCTTCAATATTAACGTTGATGTCCTGAAGTTTGCCATGTGAGGTAGTAGATTCGGCGATTTGCTTAAATCCATCATATTGGCCCACCACCCAAGCCACAAACTGTCCAGCATCGATCAAGCTGTCGAATAAGAAAGCGGGTGTGCGGGTTACCCCTTCATTGATCAACATGGCGCTTGCGCCACCAGCAGCGGTAATTAATTGTGCTCCACGATTATAGGATGCAACGAGGGCAGCTTCCGTGGTGGCTAGAGGAACTAGATAGTCATTGTCTGCGTACAGACCATTCACTCTTAAAGGGCCGGCAACACCAACAGGGATTTTTACAGTGCCAACAAAGTGCTCAATGTTTTTGTTATAAAGGTGAGCATGCGTTTGGGTTTGCGGATCAAGTAACTGCTGTTGATCGGTATAATGGCTCAACTTACTCCAGCGTTTAGCTATTGTCTTATCTGATATGTAAGGGCTGGGGGTCAGTCGTTGTGTTGCTCGGTGATGCCTAGGACTGAGTTTTTGTTCTAATGTAGTCGAGTTGTTATCCAAGGAAAGAAAGGGGTCTTTTAAGCGTTTTGAAAGGTTAAGTTTCGGCATGGCGAGCTATAACAATAAATTTGCCAGCATTCTAAACTAACTGGCCTGGAACTCAATAAAGGCTTAATAGAATGCAACAATTAACAGCGAGCTAAACGTGTATATCCAGTAATGATCCAATCATTTCTTGGTCTCGTTGGATAACATTGGTGCCTATCTGGTTGTAGCGTTCGGCGCTGGACAACTTGGTCAACGCTTCTATTTGCGATGGTGGAGGAACTGGTGCTTTGAACTCGACTTGATTGAACTCGTAGCTGTCATCATTTGGCATAGACAGATCACGTTGTTGGCGCTGGATCTCAGCCGCTGCGTCTTCGGCCATCTTAGATGACATATCAACAATCTGGTAACCGGATTGAATCGCAGAAACTGACATACTAATCCCTCTCTATGTACTTAAAGCTTAAGATCAGTTTGCAATATGAGCAAGTTATGCTATGAAAATAAGCTCGCAATCATCTTCATCTCTTCGTCATTGATAATCGAGCCGTGAGTGTCGTTAAGTGTATTGTTTATCTCCCCTTTGAGTGCACGGAGTTGTTGAGGAGTCAATGTCTTAAGCTGTGATTTCATCAGTTCAAATTGTTGCTGTGTCATATCTATACGCTCTTCAAACGGATTTCGTTCACCTTGAACTAAGTAAGAGATGTCTCCGTCCATCACCTTGCCTCAAAAGGGGCTTGATCATATGAGTATGATAAATACGTTTTTGCAGACGAGTGTCGGAAAAGTGTCGGAAGTTTGTCCGAGCTATGTCAGAGGCGGCCAGTTGGCCGCGCATTTAGCAAAGAGATCAATGAGTCGTTGGGGTGACACGAACAGCAAACTTGCTCGCCAAAGAATGGAGTTCGGGCAACATCCGGTATACGAGGTGAAGTTGTTGCAGAACCATACGCACTGAGCTGTCGTCGTCATCGCGCCATTCACACAGCCGCGCCTCCAACGCCATATCATCGATATTTGACGTATCGCAGACTTCACTGTGTTGGTTCAATTGCTGAAACAAGACCTCTAAATGTTGATGGATGACGCGGTGCGCATCAAGAATCAACTTATGAGTCGCCTCATCAGCGATTTGGGTTCTATGTGCGCCCAATGCAGAAATGTAGCTGAGCAGAGCATGATTGAGGGTTAGAAAACGATAACTCTCGTCCACTGCCGAAACATAACGCCCTGGCTCTGCCAACATGGAACTGATCGCGGCGGTGAGATTGGCATCTTGGTTATGTGCATTACGTCGGGCGATACGGTAACTCAGGCTATCATTCTTTCCTATCCGATACTGACCGATGATGTGCGCGAGATAGCTTTGATTGGCTGAAATCGCATCTGCCATGACTTTGTGTAATCGCTTAGACTGCCAGTCGGGCAAAATGATGGCAACCGCGGCAACCGCGAGCGCACAGCCAATCAAGGTATCTGCAATTCTAGGTAAGATGACATCAAAGCCTTCGCCGAGCTGACTAAAACAAAACAGAACGAGAACCGTAATAAAGCCAGTAGCGTAACCATAGTTAGCTAAGCGAAAAGCAAAAAAAGCGACGCCAGAAATAACGATGACCAGAAGTTGGCTCTCTTGAGATGGGAACAGCGCGAGTAGGGGCACGCCCACAAGCAGTCCGGCGACTGTGCCGATCACACGGGCGACCAATTTTTGTCTTGTAGCACTGTAGTTAGGTTGGCAAACAAACAGTGTCGTCAACAATATCCAGTAACCTCGCTCAATATCGAAAAGCTGAATAACTCCGTACCCAAAAGTGAGCGCGATAGAGAGTCTAACCGCATGACGAAACAACATCGAGTCACGATTAAAGTTGGCTGCAATGCGTTGGTACATTGCTTTAAAACCGTGTGCTTCGGTGTCGTCCAACACCTCTTCTTCTAAGTGGTGGGCGTCTGGATTGTTCACTTGGTTAAGCTGCTTTTCCACGGTGGCAAGATTGTTAAACAGATAACCTAACTGGGCCAACAAAGAGCGCCATGATGGGTCGTTTTGCTGTTGCAGAAACTGCAGTGAATTTTGCAGCTCGTCGAGGGCGATAATTGAGTCATCGCTGTGTTGATACTCGTTGCCAAGGCGAATGGCCTGAGCGATTTGTCGACATGATTTTGCCTGATTCTCAAGCAAGTATTTAAAACGAAATAGCACATCACTGCGGGAAAAATGTTCCGCCAACTCTTGGTAGCGATAGTGGGTTGAGCTGATGCGCTCATGAATGTCTTGGGCGAGAAAGTAGGTGTGCAAAAAACGGTCGCTCGCACCGTCAACGTGACCTCGTTTAGAGCGACTTAAAAACGTTGCTTTACAATGATTTAGAGCACTGACGGTAGCGGCGTTTAACCGCGCCTCTTCAATGCGATAAGGTTGGGGAGTGAGGTTTTCGACTGGATGGAACAACTGGCTTTTTGATTCAAGATAATTAGCCAAGCTGTCGAACACGCGCGCTAGGCTGTGTTGAACCGGTTGCATTGGCGCAATCAGGTACCAGAACATCGATACAAAATAGTACCAAGCGGCACCGCCGAGTAACAGCAGTGGTTGAAGCCATAGATTGGTACTTTGATGAGCGCCCAACATGGCATAGATGGCGATAAGCAGCGAGCCAAACGCAATACTCGCATAGCGAGGCCCAATGGCTCCGAGCATGATGAAACCAAATGTCGAGCAAAACAAGCCAAGCGCGAACAGCCAAGGCGTTTGGAACAAAAGCTCGATGGAAAATGCCGCAATAGCGAAACAGATAAGAGTGAGCAACTGCGACTTTAATCGTCCTGTAAAACTGTCGTCACTTTCAGCAAGCGCGGCGGCGATCACGCCCAAGATCAGGGGAACGATCAGCGTATTTAAACTCAGATACCAAGTAGGAATGACTACGCCTAACAAAGTGATGAGAACAAGTAGGCTGTAGTTCACCGTTTGATTGGCCCAAAGGTGGCGTAGTTGGCTGGTTAGATTCACGGTACTGTACTTTTTATCGACGACTATGTGGCACCTTAACAGGTCTCTATGGTAACGCCCTGATCTAAATAAAGATACCTTGTTGTTTGCGTGTGAAATGACCAAATGAGACTTGACCGTTGTGAAATGATAGTGGCGATATCTTAATACGACAACTTGGTGATAATTTTTGCCTTAGAATACGCAAAACTCATTTTATTTCAGTTATGATGCTGACAACGGATTTTATAGGCTAGTGACACCATGCAGCTATCGGCAAACAAGACGGCTCGCTTTTTTATTCAGCAAGAGTATTTTCAAGTCGAAGTGGCGACAGACTCTCTAATCATTGGATCTGAATCGCTGGAAGAACGCATACCTTTTAACGTGTGGAATGGACAGATTGACATCAAGCATGGGCTGATATGGAGTGGCTTACTGTTCTATGCCCACACGCAACAACAGCAGCGTCTGGGCTGGTTTGTTCAGGGTTTGCCTCGTGACAAATGCCGCGAGTTTGCTAGGCAGGCGGTCGCTAGCTATCAGCAGTGGCATAAGCGCCAGTGTCAGCAACTGTTTAAATTTCTACCTCGCTGGGAAGAGGCTGTCACCCAGTTTCAGCGTCAACCAAGTTTTTTGACTCATTCCAAGGTCGAACAGTGGTGCCATGAGGTTGAAGAGAACTTGCAACAAATGGGCATGACACTTGAAGACGCCAGACTAAGAATGCCGGAGCGTATGGCTCGCATCGAACCTTGGATTATCGATTCCAATCAGCAGCTTACTCAGCGAAATCAAATTTGGATGGAGACTGAGCTTGATAACTGGCAGGTCCTGTTCTCGCAAATAGAGTCATCGCCTCTTAACCTAAGCCAGAAGCAGGCCGTTCTACTCAACGATGACAACAATTTGGTGCTTGCCGGCGCGGGCTCTGGCAAAACTAGTGTGTTAACGGCTCGGGTGGCTTACTTGCTGCAAAGTCACTTGGCTCGTCCAGAAGAGATTTTATTGCTCGCTTTTGGACGCGATGCTGCTCAAGAAATGAAGCAACGTCTGGATGAAAAAATTGGCCTAGCGGCAGAAGCTGTCAAGGTGAACACCTTTCATCAACTGGGGCTGAAAATTCTCAACAGCCAAGGTGACCCTGTCACAATTTCGCCGTTAGCTATCGATGAGAATCAACGTCTTAACTGGTGCATCGATTGGCTGAAAAAGCATTGGATGACACCCACCAACTTCAAGCGCTGGCAAAAACACCTCAATAAGTGGCCCATTGCCTACTTAGCCGGTGATGACGAGCTTGGCAGTCACGTTGAAAACCCAAAGTTAATTGCTTGGCTTGAGAAACAGCTTGCTCAACTGGCGGCAATTGCCCAAAGCAAAAAGGAGATTCAACAACAGTTGGTGGAACATCCTGACTATACAAGACTCAATAGTGAGCTAGCCTTGGTGTGGCCTTGCTACCAAGCTTGGCAACAACACCTCAAATCGCAGGGCGAAATCGATTTTAACTTGATGATTACCCAAGCGACGAAATTGATAGAGAACGGTAAGTTCAAGTCGCCTTGGCGCTACGTTATGATTGATGAGTACCAAGATATCTCTCCACAACGCTTGGCTCTGGTCGAAGCTCTGTGCCAACAAAATAGTGGCAGTGTGCTATTTGCTGTCGGCGACGATTGGCAGTCTATCTATCAGTTTGCGGGTTCAAATGTCGATTTGACCGTTGATTTCTCGAACCGATTCGCCCATTCGACCATCCACTATTTAGATACAACTTATCGATTCAATGATCGTATTGGCGAAGTGGCAAATCGATTTATCCAGCAAAACCCGGTTCAACTCGCCAAGCCTCTGAATAGCCACAAGCAACAGAAGAGTAAGGCGGTGACGTTAATCGCCCAGAATCGCATCGAAAAGACCTTAGATCAGTTGAATCGAAATGCGAAAACGCCGCAGAGTGTGCTGATGCTCGGACGTAATCACTATCACTGCCCGGAACTATTTAGCCAGTGGCAGAAGCAGTTTACTCAGCTTAATTTACGTTACATGACTTGCCATGCCAGTAAAGGTCAGGAGGCCGACTTTGTGTTTGTGGTTGGGGTCGATGAGGGGCAGTTTCCTGCGCGGGTAAAAGCGCTGCACCTGAGTGATGCGCTTACTCAGACAGACGATCCATTTCCTTATGCAGAAGAGCGTCGCCTCTTCTACGTGGCGTTAACCCGAGCAAAGAAAAAAGTGTGGGTGGCGTTCAATGGCTCTGGATCCAGTTTCGTCAAAGAGCTAATTGAGCAGGATTACCCAGTGATCCTCGGTAAGTAACAGGAGAGTTTGATGAGCGGACAATATTGTATCGTGTTAACCACCACCAACAATCAGCGTAACAGCGAGCAGATTATTTCTACGGCTTTAAATCGATCACTGGCAGCGTGCATACAGACGATGCCGATTCAAAGTCACTATGTTTGGCAAGGCGAAGTGTGCTGTGATGATGAAATTCTTCTAGTGATGAAAACTAAACGTAGCTGTTACGCCGAGTTGGAGCAAACGATCGTGGAGTGTCATGATTATGAGATACCGCAGGTTGTACAGATCCCCTTTAGCGAGGGTTTGAATCCCTATTTGGCTTGGCTAGAACAAAACACACGCGGCTGATGTGCAAAACAGGTCAGGTATTTCCCTCCCTGATACGCCAGTGAGACTGACGGCAATTCACAAATTTTGTTGAAAACAAGTTCTGTTGCACACTCTTTATGCGAGCAGTGTTGTTTGTGAGCGTAACGTTTGCTTTAACAAAATGTCACATTTACAATCGTTTGCCCAAATAAATAACAAAATTAAAAGTAAAGTTATGAAACTGGAAACCGTCGATTATTTAGCGCCAAATGCCGCTGAGCTATTTGTAAAGTCACTACGCGAAACAGGTTTTGGTGTGCTTAAGAACCATCCAATCCCAAAAGAGTTGGTTGAGTCTATCTACGAAAACTGGTACCAATTTTTCACCTCTGAGCGAAAGCACGAATTCCAATTCAACGCTGAAACGCAAGATGGTTATTTTCCACCATCGGTTTCAGAAGTCGCCAAAGGTCATACCGTAAAAGACATCAAAGAGTATTTTCATATTTACCCTTGGGGGCAAATTCCGCAAGAACTGCGTGAGCAAATCCTCGATTACTACCAACGTGCCAATGAGTTTGCGCAGCAGTTGCTAAGCTGGGTCGAAGAGCATGCACCGAAAGAAGTACAAGAAAAATTCTCGGTTGCACTGTCTGAGATGATCAATGGCAGCGACAAAACATTGCTGCGCATTTTGCACTATCCACCAATGACAGGTGACGAGGAGCCAGGAGCCATTCGTGCTGCTGCCCACGAAGACATCAACCTGCTTACGGTACTGCCAGCTGCCAATGAACCTGGCTTGCAAGTGATGAGCAAAGAGGGCGAGTGGTTGGATGTACCTTGTGATTTCGGCAACCTGATCATTAACATTGGAGATATGTTGCAAGAGGCTTCTGGTGGTTACTTCCCATCAACCACTCACCGTGTAATCAACCCGACCGGAGAGCGTCAAGAGCAGTCGCGAATCTCACTGCCACTGTTCCTGCACCCAAAAACTGAGGTTGTGCTGTCTGAACGTTATACTGCGGATAGCTATCTGATGGAGCGCTTGAGAGAGCTGGGCGTTATTTAGTCGTATTGTCATTAGTTTTAGAGCCGCTGTTGTCAGCGGCTCTTTTTTATGGCGCAGCCAACATTTGTGAGAGCGCTAACTCGACAAACGGGTGGGAATAGCTTTAAGTAAAATAAAAACAGCTAGGTTGGTTTATGAAACAAGGGCAACAAATTACCGCGCAATTTCAGCATTACATGGAAAACCCACTATTGTGGCCGATCCTCGGCGTGTTAAGAAAGCAACCCAGTGGTTGGAAAGTGCATACCCTAGCGTCTCATCTCGGTGAGCTCGGTTACATTCCTGTTCTTGATCCAAGCCCAGAGAAAGACCTGTTTAAGCGTAACTTTCTGATAATGAATGCGTTGTATCAACTACAAGAAACACTATACCCTGACAATTGGTTGCAAGTGGAGGCGATGGACATCGTTTTGATGTCTTCTCATCATGCGTCTGGTCATCAAGTTGATCTTCAAGATCCGCTACGTGATTACTATATTCAGTGGCAAAATTATGAGGCCAACGAGGGTGAAGTAAAACGTTTGTTGAACGAGTTTTGGTCTAAGTATCGTGAGTTTGTGGGCAGTACCAACGGCAAAGATATGGATAGGGCCAAAGCCCTAAGTCTATTTGAACTACCTTGGGATGCCAGCCCTGCCGAAATTCGCCGTACCTGGCGTAAACTTGCATTAAGGTGGCACCCCGATAGAGAAGCGGGTAACAGCGAGCGTTTTCGTGTTTTATGCGAGGCGTGGAATGTGCTTCGCTAGCGGCTTTGCTGCTCGATAAACTCCTCATAGCGAATCGCCAGTATGGTTGTGTTCCACCATTTTTGCTTAAAGTAGAGGTTTTCTATCAGCTCGGCTTCTTTGCGCATACCCATTTTCAAGCAAAGTCTTATTGCTGCTCGATTCTCTGATATGGTTTCTGCGTATGCGCGGTGCACATTTAATTGCTTGAAACCAAATGTTAGCAGGGCGTACATAGCCTCTTCACTCGCTCCTTGAGATTGATGTTGGCGCATTAGTCCACAGCCGACAGAAGCTTGGCCTTCCCCCTCAAGTCGCAATCCCGCAATACCGAGATACTCACCTGATTGACGATCTTCAATGGCTAAATGATAGTGCTGTCTAGGCGATTGTTGAGCTTGTTCGATAAAAAGCTCAACCAACTGCTGACACTTAGTTGGTGCGCAGTCTTCCTCACTGTAGAAACGTTGGTACTTGGGATCTTGGCATTGATTCAGATAGTGGTGATAGTCGCTGGCGGTAAAATCACGCAAACGAAAGCGGCCGGTTTCGATGGAAAACATAGTCACAAAAATAAAGGCACTCGAAAGTGCCTTTATACATCAATGCTAACAGCAAGAAAGCTTAAACTGGCTTAAATTGCGACTTGCGCATGCGATTTAGCGCTGCCACGGCATCGATAACGCGTGGTTTAGCCAAATCACCATATTGCGGCATGACGTTATACCAACTTTGGTTTAAGTATTGCTCTAACTGCTTTGCAGGATTCTGGCACCAGCCCGGTTGCTGGGAAAATTGGAACCAAAGCCAACCGATGGCGTGAACTTCACTACTGGATTCAAGCTGTTCGAGTGCCGCAAGGTCGATAACCTCTTTGCCAAAACGAAGTGAGTGTACGCCTTTCACCCCAACTCTAAATTTCCCTTCCGCGAGCAGTGCCTGGAGCGCCGTGCAATTGAATGAACGGGGAGGAAAGGTGACCAAATTGGATTCCGATTCGTTCTCGCGCTGAGTAGGATGCTGCTCAATGACTTGTCGCGCCTTTTCAGTGACATCAACGGCTTGGTAGTCACTCATTTGAATAACGGTATCGGCAACGTCAAGGTAATCACCCGAGCCGCCCATTACAATGATGGTCGAGATCTCAAGCTCGTCTCGCAGTTGGCCTATTCTGTCGACCAGTGGGGTGATGGGCTCATCGCCTTTGCTGACCAGCGCTTGCATACGTTCGTCGCGAATCATAAAGTTAGTCGCGGAGGTATCTTCATCAATAAGAATGGAGCTTGCGCCTGCCTCGATAGATTCTTGCAGCCAGGCTGCTTGTGACGTTGAACCTGACGCATCTTGGGTCGAAAAGTTCTCTGTCGACTTCGCCATAGGTAAATGGTTAATGTAGTTCGACAAATTCAAGTTGTGCACACAGCGCCCATCTTCAGCGCGAATTTTTACTGCATTTGGATCGGTGACAATCCATTCACGGCCATCCCCTGGAATATGATCATAGATGGAACGCTCAATCGCACTGAGTAAAGTCGATTTACCATGAAAGCCACCACCGACAATCAAAGTAATGCCTCTAGGAATCCCCATGCCTGTCACCGCCCCTTGATTGGGAGTGTTAAGGGTGACGGCAAGAGTGGAGGGGGATTGGAACGCTACAGCCTGTTTCATGGGCAAGTCACAGTTCCCAGCAATACGTGGAAGCACTGAGCCGTTACCGATAAATGCGATCAAGTTGTGGGCATCTAACTGCTGACGCAATGCTTGTTGATCTTCAACTATTTCACAATGATGTTTGAGGGCTTCGAGATCAAGCTCTCGCTCAATCGTCGAGCGGCGAACAAATTTAGGTAGATGAAAAGTGAGTAGGTTGGTGGCCTTTTTACCTAGTACTGAACGCCCTTCTGCAGGCAAATTGACACGAAACCTCAGTTCAATCCCTTGTTCAGTAAACAGGACCGCGGTGCTATCAAGTACCGTCTGGCCGTTTAACGCAATGTCGATAGCGGATTCTTGTTTCACCAATTGCGCGAAACATCGAGCGATGAAGTCACGTGCTGCGACCTGGTAAGCATAAGATTTTTCTTGTAACCAACTTAGCCCTGTGAGTGACCAAGGGCGCACCGCGCGAAGTCTTGATGCCGAGGCGTACGGATCACCTTGCACGTGGTCAATATGGAGCGTGAAGTCGCTAAAGTCGTACTGTCCTTTGATTTGCTGGTAGGCACGATAGTTTTGTTTTTCGATTTTTTTTAGCGTGTTGGTAAGTTTGTCCATATTGAATTCAAATGTAAGTGACAACAAGGGCGAGGATTATAGGAATCGCTCGCCATAGAGTAAAGGCTTTGACTGCCAGTTAAGAATAGATGAGATGATTGGGGTGCTGGTTTTGGTGTAGAAAATGGGATTCAAATTCATCGCATGGCATGGGTTTTCCATACAGGTAGCCTTGTCCGTAATCGCACTCCTCATCCACAATAAAACTTTCGTGTTGTGCGGTTTCTATGCCTTCAACAGTGACCTGAAGATCCAGTTTTTTGGCGATGGTGATGATGGAGCGAACGATTTCTTTGTCTTGTTCACTATGATCAAGCTGCTGAACGAAGCTCTTGTCGATTTTAATCGCATCAAACGGGAATTTTTTCAGATAATTGAAAGACGCATAGCCAGTTCCAAAGTCGTCGAGAGACAAAGTAATGCCAAGGTTGCTCAAAGCGATTAATGTGTTACGCGCCACGATTTCGTCGGCGATCAAACCGCTTTCCGTTACTTCTAGCTCTATGTAAGAGGCGGGCAACTGATAAGAAGCAAGCAAGTCTTTTAGCTGATTAACCAATTGAGGACTTTGCAACTGGACCGCAGATATGTTGATACTGACTTTGAAATTATCGACATAATTCAGCCATTCAGACGCTTTTTGAATGGCGCTACGCAACACAAAGCTACCGACTTCGAAGATCAGACCATTTTGCTCGGCGAGATGAATCAGTGTTTCGTTGGAAATGTCACCAAGAATGGGATGGCGCCAGCGAAGTAGTGCTTCTGCGCCAATCCATTGATGAGTGATAGGCGAGACTTTCGGTTGAAAATAGAGTAACAAATCGTCGTTGCGTACCGCTTGCAGTAGATAGCTCTCGAGTTGATTGATATTTTTCTGCGTGTCTGCAATGTCCTGACAATAAAAACTGAATTTATGCCCTGAGTCTTTACAAGACTGCATCGCCTCATTGGCGTATTTAAGTAAGCTTTTCCCGCAGCGGGTGTCATCCGAGTCGGCAACGCCGATATAGCTATGCAGGTGAAGGTGCTCACCATCGACCAAAAACTCTGACTGGCTCACGTCAACCAGTTCGCGGCATAACAGGTTAACATCTCGGTCCAATTGACGGCTCTCTAGTACAAACACTAAGTCGTTGGATGACGGCCTTGCTGTTATTACCTTGAGCTGGTCATGCTTAACCAAGCGGTTACGAAACTCAACCAAAATCGATTCCCACACGGCATAGCCATACTTGGCTTGAATACGGCGACCATTGGTAAACCCGATGTGTAATACAGCCACACGTCTCTTGTTGTTGTCAGCGAGTTCAAGTAAACGTTGTTGGGTCTCTTCCTCAAGCGCTGCGCGATTAAGAAAACCGGTACCAATGTCGTGTCTTTGCTGATAACGGATCTTGCGCTCAGCTGCGCGTCGTTTATCGATCTCTTGATTCAGCGAGTAGTTGAGTTCAACTAAGTCTTGGGTTCGAGTTTTGACGCGTGATTTGAGTTCTGCATTAACTTGTTGAAGGCGGTGGTTTTGATAAAGCGTTGTCAATTGAGCTTCAATGGAGTCGCGAAACGACGCCAACAGTTTTTGATAGGTTGAGTTAAATGGATTCTCTTTATCATCAAGCACACAAATGGTGCCGAAAACGTCGCCGTTGGGCCACTGCAGGGGCAGGCCACAATAAGCGATCATCCCTAGTTTGATGTCTGGGTTAGCCCACCACTGTCGATCCTCTTTGGCATTGGTGACTAACAGTTGCTGCTTGTTACTTACCACGGTCTCACAATATAGCCCGTGCCCGAGGCGCTCAGTATCTCCAACCTGATAAGGGTGGGTATGGTTGTTGTTGACAGAAAAAACTTCAATGTGCTCTTGGTGGATTCGCATGATCAAAGCGGCAGGGACAGCCACTATTTCCGCTAGCAAGTTGACGATCTCTTGCCAGGCCAAGCTCATTTCTGCTGGTATGATCATCGAGCTGGTATTTAATTTAGACATACAGTGTTCCATAGGCAATGAATAAACGGGGAGCCATCCATGCTCCTCAATCTAATAATAGTCGTTGTGATACGTTGCAGCTAAACTTTACGCTCACACTCTCTTCTGCGCTCAGAATGCACTAGCCAACCAATAAAAAAAAGCCCAGAGCAGGGCTCTGGGCGATTCAATTTGTTGCGTCTCAATTATGAGATTTTCTTTTAGAACAGTATGTTTATTTAATAAACATATCAATATCTACAGGTTGTGAGTAATCGATGTTATCGAAACCAAATCCGTTTAGGTTTAAAAATTCAGACTTAAAGCCTTGATAGTCGCCTAACTGCTGAAAGTTATCGCTGTTCATTTCAGCCAATAGCCGTTTTACTTGGGCTTGTGTGTCTGAATCGAGCTCTAAATCATCAATGCGGACCAGACGCTCTCCATCGACAGGAACCGGATTCTGGCCATATAGCTTAGTGGTAAACAGCCTTTGCATTTGCTCGATACAATCTTCATGTGTGCCTTTTTGTTTCATCACTTTATACAGAGCGATTAAGTAAGGGCTCAGACCAGGAATAAAGACACTGGCTTTCGTGACCAGTGCTTTACACACCGAGGCATAGGCGCCACCATCAAAGTTCGCTAGTTTAAGATTGAGTGAGTGACTGGTTTGGTGCAAATCGACTTTGGCACGGCCTAAGGTACCATCAAGATAGATCGGGTGGGTAATATCAGGGCCGATATAGGAAAACGCGAGGGTTTTACACCCCAGCGCAATTGACTCGGCGTTGATCAGTGTATCGATCCATTTTTCCCAATCTTCACCTCCCATCACCTTGATAGTGTCGCTGGCTTCTTGCTCAGTCGCGACTTCAAGCTGTGAAGGTTGCCAGTGATCGTTCTCAAGCATCAATGTAGCACCGGAGACAGGCTCTAACATAGGTTTGATTGAGGATCGCCATACCTTATCGCTGTCTGGATCGGGGCGAATGCCACTGGCGACACTGTAAATGACGAGGTCTACTTCACCCTCGAAGTAGGTTTCAATCGCTTCAATCACACCGGCTTTGACTTGGTTAGAGAACGCATCACCGTGAATATTTATCGCTTGGCGACCATGTTGCTGCGCGAGGTGTTTGAAGTAATAGTCATTGTAAAAACCCGCAGAGCCAGTTCTACCGTCAGCGGGTGGCTTTTCAAATGAGACACTGATGGTATCAGCCTCGGCACCGCCAAAGGTCAACGCAATGCGAGCGGCTAAGCCAAAGCCAGAAGAGCCGCCGAGAATTAACACCCGTTTTGGGCCATCTTTTATTGCAGGTGCTGATTTTACGTAGTTGATTTGATTGATAAGGGCCTGTTTACAGCCAAGGGGATGGGCACTTTTGGCAACCACCCCTTGGATCACGGGTTCGATAATCATTGTTGTTCCTCTAACGGCCTAAGCATCGTAGTAGCCTAACTTAAACGGTTGCGAGGTTTATTGAGCTAGGGCAATTAGAGGTAATTAATCAATTGATTGGCAACAAAATTTGATATCCAAGGCTGCGCTTCCGGTTTAGGGTGTAGTCCGTCACTCATCATCCATTCAGGCTTGATAACGACCCCTTCAAGGAAAAACGGCAATAGAGGGACGGACTTATTTTCAGCGACCTTAGGATAAATCGCAGAAAACGCTTCTGTGTAGCGTTTACCGTAGTTGGGCAACACATGAATTTGCATCAAAAGCGGTTTTGCGTTGGCCCCGCGGACCATATCGATCAACTGCTCGAGGTTGTTTTGAATCAGCCCTGGTGGAAAGCCGCGCAGACCATCATTTGCGCCGAGCTCTATCAACACGTAATCTGGTTGGTGTTGATTTAGTAAGTTGGGTAAACGAGCCAAGCCGTTTCCAGTGGTATCACCTGATATACTGGCGTTGATAACTTGAACAGTTTGACCTTTTTCAGCCAGATCTTGCGTAAGAAGAGAAGGCCACGCGTTTTCAATTGGCATTTGATATCCTGCACTTAGGCTATCACCTACTACTAAAAGGCTCTTAGCAAACGCAGGGCTCATAAACAGAATTAATAAGACAAGGGAAAATAGTCGCATCATGCAAACGTCCGTTATTAAAGCTCAATCATTGTCAAAAAGAGTCTCTACCAATCAAGAGCAATTAACCATTTTGAAAGAGGTTAACCTCGAGATTAAAGAGGGAGAGAGTGTCGCTATTGTTGGCACGTCAGGGGCAGGAAAGTCAACCCTTATGACGCTGCTTGCCGGATTAGACACCCCCACCAGTGGCGAAATCGAATTGCTCGGACAACCGATTCATCAGCTTGATGATGAGAAGCGCGCGGCGATACGAAGTGAGTCGGTGGGATTTGTATTTCAGAGCTTTTTGCTGATCCCAAGTTTGAGTGCGATGGACAATGTCACGCTCCCTTGTTTGCTCAAAGGAGACGAAGAAGACCAACAGCGCGCGCGAAGCTTGTTAGAGTCGGTAGGGCTTGGCAATCGAACCCATCATTCCTCGTCTCAATTGTCTGGAGGTGAGCAACAACGTGTCGCTTTGGCACGCGCGTTTATGATTCAACCTAAGATTCTCTTTGCTGATGAGCCAACCGGCAATCTTGATCAACAAACTGCCAGCAAAATCATCGAGCTGCTGTTTGAACTCAATCACCAACATGGGACCACACTGGTATTGGTTACCCATGATCCTAAGCTCGCTCAACGCTGCGACAGAACCTTTACCATGAAATCCGGTTTGTTGGAGGAGTCATAATGGCGAAGGTAACCTCGAACGGGCTGAACAAGCGATTGTGGTCTTGGAGTATCAGTGAGATAAGACACGGACAACTTTGGCCTGTTAGTATAGCTCTAACCTTGATTATCGCTTGTATCTTTGCACTAACCGCCCTGGCTGAACGCATGGAGCAGGTGATCGTCAAGCAAGGCAAACAAGCGCTAACGGCTGATACTGTATTTGTTTCGTCCAACCCGATACGTCCCGAATTTACCGAGGCTACGCAAAACCTCGGCTTAGTGACGTCGGAGCAAACGCGTTTTCGAACCATGGCTTTTAGCGATCAGTCAATGAAGCTGATTACGGTAAAGGCAGTCGACAGCCGTTACCCGTTGCAAGGTGAGATGGTATTGTCCAATGACCAGCAGCAGTTTACACGAGTTCAGCCAGGAGAACTTTGGTTAGATGAACGGCTATTTGCGCAGCTTAATGTGAATATAGGTGACGCTGTCACGGTGGGTGATGCTGACTTTACCGTTAGTGGCCGTATTAGCGAAGAGCCCGGCTTAAGCTTTAACCCTTTTCAGCAGATGCCTTCAGCCTTTATCCACAGCAGCGACTTAGAAAAAACAGGTGCTGTTCAACTGGGTAGTCGAGTTCGATTCAATGTGTACATCAATGGTGACGAACAGACCATCGCGCGTCTAAAGCAACAAGTGGAATTAACGCCAAGTGATCGTTGGCGCGATCAAGACAGTGGAAGTCGCACCAATGAAGTGTTTCAAAGGACGCAGCAATACCTCTCATTAACGGTCGCCATCGTTGTCATCATGGCAGCGACGACTTTGGTTCTCACTTGTCAGCATTATGTGGCGACTCGGCGCAAAACCATCGCTATGCTCAAAAGTCTTGGCGCAAGCAAACGTTGGATCACTCGATGGCTAGCAACCCAAGTGCTGATACTGTTTGTTAGCGCGGTGATTTTAGGCGTAGGGCTAGGCGTGTTACTAGAATACTTGCTGCGTATTCCCTTGGTTGATCTACTGCCTAATCCTTTACCCAGCTATGGCATTAAGCCGATTGTCGTGTCGGTACTGACCAGTACACTAATCGCGGTGCCTGCGTTGGGTATTCCACTGTTAGGACTGATTAACATTAGCGCTGTCAATGTGATGCAACCGCAAGCGAGTAGCGAACAAGCTCGAACGCGATATTGGCTGGTTCTGGTTCCAATCGTGCCGATGATCGCGGCCTACTACAATAATTTGCTGGTATGGATAGTGTTCAGTGGTATTGTCGTACTATTTTTGGTTCTGGCGCTTGTCAGCGTTACCTTAACCCGCTTGCTTGCAAAAGCGCCGCTCAACACCTCATTCAAGCTCGCACTGAGCCGAATCAATCGCTCTGTCGCCGCAACCGGCATACAGTTTGGTGCGCTGGCGCTCTCTTTAATGCTGCTTTCGACGATGTGGCTAGTACGAACTGATCTATTGTCTGATTGGTCGCGTACTCTACCTGAGGATGCACCGAACGCGTTTGCACTCAATATTGCACCCTATGAAAAAGATGCCTATTTACAGGTGTTGGACGACAACAATATCGAGCGATCTCAAGGCTATCCGATCATTCGCGGTCGTTTAACTCAAGTAAATGGCATGGATGCGAAACAGGTCGCTCAAGGCGAAGAAGCGAGTGATGCGCTAAGGCGGGAAATCAACTTTACCTTTGCTTCTGATATTCCTGAGTACAATGAAGTGTTGCAAGGGGCTTGGAGCGCACAAGGTGGGGTTTCGGTTGAGTCGGATGTGGCGAGAGATCTTGGTCTCAGCATTGGCGACCAATTGGACTTTGTGATTAACAGCCAACCGGTCAGCGCGACCGTGAATTCCATCCGCAAGGTTGAATGGCGTGATATGAAGCCCAACTTCTATTTCATTTTTACCCCAGATGTGTTGGCGGATATTCCCGCGACGTACCTGGTTAGCTTTAGAGTAAATGAAAGTAACGATGAGTTGCTCAATCAATTGTCTCGCCAACATCCTACCGTCAGTTTGATGGACATCAGGGTGATGGGAGAGAAGATTCAGCAGCTACTGGCGCAGATAGTATGGTCAATCACATTATTGGCGGGAATTGGTGTTTTGTCGGGATTGTTGCTTATTTTTACTTTACTTAGGCTTAGCCTTGGTCAGCGGCAAGACGAAATCCAGTTGTATCGAACGCTTGGCGCCAGTAAAAAACGCGTAGAGCGAACCATTTGGGCCGAGTATGGGTTAATGGCTTTGATAGCGAGTGTGATTGCGATTCTAGGCTCAGAAGCCGTGGTCGCAGCCATTATGTGGTTTGGCTTTGAACTGTCTCCAACACTCCATACTATGTTGTGGTTTGTACTACCGATTAGCACGTTTTTCACACTGGCGTTGGTTGTGAATAGCTTAATCAAACGGCTGTTAATCCCTATAAATAAGGCAGTTAGCTAACATTGGTGAGGCTAAGTTATTCAGTTATCCACAAAAACGGTGGATAAAGTTTGGGATAACTTAGCCTGTAGATAAGTTCATTTTTGAGATAGCCCAATAGCCATAAAGTCCTTGGCAGATTTGTTATTCACAATATTGATTATTTCTAATTTGGCAAAATTTGAGTCAAGGTTTTTTTTCACTTTTTTTACGTTTAAAGTTCGCATTTTTACCCTGCAAAAAATGTGATTTTTTTCGCCCAACATAAGCAGTAAAATGTTCCGATAATGAACGAATTAGCAAAATTAATGCAATCTGAACAATCGTCTTTAACTGGCTCGAGAGTCGCGATTATTGGTGGTGGTATTGCTGGCGCTACCGCAGCAGTCCACCTTGCTGAACTCGGTATTGATGTCACTTTGATAGAGAAGGGAGCCAGCTTGGTGAGCGGTCCTCCTATCTGTCATTTGCATGCTGGTGGAAATTTATACAGAGAGATTTCGACTGAGCAGTGCATCGCACTCCTCAAGCAGTCGATTGATACCGTTCGTCTGTTTCCGCATACCATCAATAATCGTCCCACTGTCATTGCGGTTCCCCATAGTGATGGCGGTAGCCCTGAGCAGTTACTAGGCCGATTAGATACCATACAGCAATGCTACCAACAACTGGTTGATAGCGATAAAGCTAATGAAGTGCTTGGCAAACCCAAGGATTACTACAAACTCTATACCCGCGAGCAAATCGAAGCATTGGCCAAGCGCGAGCAACCATTGGCACCAAGCTCAATGGACGAATGGGTTATTCCGTTTGCCAAGCACGCCGAACTTGACGCATTGAAGTTTCCAGTGGTCGTGGTGTCAGAGCCGGGTTGGAGTGTATTCCGCTTAGCAGCCTCAGCAACGTTAGCACTGGAGAAGATGGCGAACTGCCAACTCATGTTGAACACAAAGGTGGTTGGTATTGAGGAAGCCAATAACGGTTGGAAGATCGAGGTAATCGATAAGCAACAGCAGACCGACTCCTTACAGGTAGATTATTTAGTGAATGCTTGTGGGTATGAGACCGGCTCCATTGACGATCTGGCTAAAAAGAGACGCCAAAGGTTGGTTGAGTTTAAAGCGGCCTACGTTACCCGTTGGCAGCAAACTGATGAACAATGGCCTGAGGTAATATTTCATGGCCCACGTGGTACAGACCGAGGTATGGCGCAATTAACGCCTTATCCCGATGGTGTGTTCCAACTACATGGCATGACCAAAGACATTACTTTGTTTGATGATGGCTTGGTGGCTAGCGAACAAGGTTCCTCTCAGCCTCAGTTGCCACCGCGGTTGTTGAACAAACTCAACCAAGGTTGGGACCCACAAGTGATGGTTCAACGAAGCCGCCGTGCCATTGAGCACATGGCGCAGTTTATTCCAGATTATGCCAGCGCCGATGAGTACGGCACACCGTTGTTTGGCGCGCAACAGATCCCTGGACAAGATGAAACACTGAGAGCGGCAGATGTGACATTTGAAGGCGAACACTACGCGCGTATTGAAGTCGTTAAGGGGTCTTCGGCCTTGGAAGCGGCGATGAAGCTGGTCAAGCAGTGGCAGTTGGCGGACGACAGAGATGAGAGAATTGAGGTGTTGCATCCCGTGTTGCAAGGGTTGACTGCTGAAGAC
>JBCAXU010000051.1:0-25769 GCA_038533895.1 Pseudomonadota bacterium
ACCTACAAAATCTATAACGAAGCTATCAGCGATTTTAACCAGCAAGAATGACCAGATATTTATGCTGTTTGGTATTAAAAGTCGAAAAGATATTCGTTGAGTTTATCTGCAAGCCAAGACATACCCGGGTGCTCAGACATGCCCGCGGCGGTGAACATACAGTAATCCTCTTGAGTCAAACCATAGGTATGTTTGATCACCGCCAGATCTTGTTTGCGCAGTAGGTGGCGAATCAGCGGTTCGGGTAGAACGCCCCACGCATCTTCGTTGAGAATGGTATTGAGCATGTAATCAAAGCTGGAAAATCCGATATAACGCAGTGAGAAGGGTTGCAGCTCTGGGTTGTCTTTCTCGTTAAGATAGACCATCACCGCTTGCATCGAATTACGTAAATCATCGTCGGATACGCGGCGCAATTTAGCCAGGGGATTGCTGGCGCGACATACCGACATCATACGAATTTTGCCGAGCGGCTGATAGGTGATGTGTGGATCGTCGATCCGCTCATAGTCGACGCCAAAAGCGAAGTCGACTTGTGCTGTGGCCACTAAGTTGGCCAAATCCCCACTGGATGCCAACACAATATTAAACGAGGTGGCTGGAAAGCGATTATTGAGTCGATGTGACAAATCTTGCCACAACTCATCTGGGAGAGAGTCGTCGCGAGCAATCCAGATTTCGGCGTTAAACTCACCCGAGACTTGAGCACAAGTTTGACGAATACGCGCGGCGGTCACCAGCAAATTTTGGCAATCTTTGTAGATGGCTTTGCCTGCTTCTGAAAGCATAAGGTTGTTGCCACTGCGCACGAACAGCTCAACTGCGAGGTCTTTTTCTAACGCTTTGATTGCCATACTTAATTTAGTACGGTTGCATTCTAATTGACGAGCCGCCTCTGAAACAGACCCCAAGTCGGCGACAGTACAAAAGGCTTCAATTTGCGATAAGTTCATCTTTTAAACAATTGGCTGAGTCTTTGGCCGATATTATATCAATCTTAGGCGGTTGTCTGTTTTCCTCACTGAAATGCTATGAATTTCATGCAGTTTTGGTACTCTTGCTCAATGCCTAATGAATGTAGTTACAGGGAGATCATGATGGCTAATAATTGGGACGATGTCGCGCAAAGCTGGGACTCGGAAGCCTCCACACATATATACGCGGACAAAGCCTTTGAATCCTTGCTAAAGTTCGTTGATGTGAAAGGAAAGCACATCTTAGATTTTGGTTGTGGAACTGGATTGCTCAGCCAGCGCTTGTCACCCATGGTAAAAGATATTGTCGCCCTAGACAGCTCCGAAGCCATGATCGAACAGCTCGACATGAAAGAGCTACCCAATGTCGAGCCCGTCGTCGATATGCTCACACGAGGTTTGGTTGCGATGCATCCGGCATTTCGCGCGCAATTTGATGTGGTAGTCGCTTCATCTGTATGTAGCTTTGTACCCAGTTATTCTGAGGTCGCAGATATCGTTTATAGTCTGCTTAATGAGGGTGGCTACTTTGTTCATTGGGACTGGTTATCCGATGTCGATGAGCCAGGCGGCATGACCATCGCTCACACCGAACAGGTACTGACCAGTGTCGGCTTTAGTCAGGTAGAGGTTTCGACTCCTTTTGAGATAGACACGCCACATGGCTCGCTCACGGTACTCATGGCGCTGGCCAAAAAATAGAGAATCACACAACAGAAAGCCCGGTTTCAACGCCGGGCTTTTTTGTGATTGAGTTCAGTTGCAACAATAAGTAAACGCTGCTCCGCGGTTAGTTAATAGGACTTTCGATTATCTAAAACACACGTCTGCCCAGCGGGCTAATCCAGCCGTGACCGAGCCAAAGTAGTTACCGCTAACCACATCAATGCTCGGCAGGGTTTCTTGCACTGCGCCGCGCAGAATCGGTGAGCGCGCTGAACCGCCAGTCATGAAGATCGCATCGGGTTTCACGCCGCCTTGCTCTACCGCCTCTTTGACCAACTCTGCCATTTTCTGTTTTGGCGTCTCGATCGCTTCGATCATGTCCTCAAAGCGGATATCCACTTCGAGCTGTTCAGACAGCAATTGAATAACGCCGTGATAGTGCGCGTGATCGGAAAGCGCAATTTTGGCTTGTTCCGCTTGACGCACAAGCCGGTAGCCCAGTGTTTCATGGAATACTTCCAGTAGACGGGCGAGTTTTTCTGGCTCTTGCGCTTCTTTCTTGAGCTGCTTTAGCGTCGCTAAGTTTGAACGAGAGTAAAAATCTGCTTGGGCATCGACACTGTTAATCGCAATCGGATTCCAAAATTGGATGGTTGGCATAACGATGTTTGCGGTGGTTTTACTGCCAAGACCAAATGGCGTCATCAGCTTTTTAAACGCGAGGGCGATATCGAGATCGTTGCCCCCAACGCGCTGACCACTGTGCGCCAACAAACTTTGTGTTCTGTCCGCTTTACCACGCCAGCTTGGTCCCATCTCGATCAGTGAGCAGTCTGTGGTACCGCCGCCTATATCGACCACCAGTACGGTTTTGTTGCCGTTTAACGAGGCTTCGTACTCAAGGCCAGCCGCGACCGGTTCATATTGAAACTCAACGTGTTTGAAGCCTGCGCGTGTTGCTGCCTTAAGCAAGATACTTTCGGCTTGTCGGTTTGCGGCTTCGCTGTCGCGGCCATGGAAGTTTACGGGGCGACCGATCACGGTCTCTGTAATGGTTTGCTGCGCATCCGCTTCGGCGTTGCGTTTGATATTATCCATCATGGCGCAAACGAGATCTTCAAAGAAGCTGACTTGAACGTCACGCAGCCCAGAAGCCCCTAAGAACGACTTTGGCGATTTAACGTAGTAACTCTCGCTGGGATCTTGCAGGTAATGATCCAGCGCTGCTTGGCCAAAAGCGACCTCTTCGGCAACAAACTCGATGCCTTCTTCGCGATTGATGTTGATCGCTCGTCGTAGTACCTGTTCACCCACGCTGTCGATGGGTTTAATATCACGGTGCTTAAACAGATACTCAGCCACCGCTTCGCGGCTGGGCGCAGATAGGGTAGAAGGAATGTATACGCTGTCGCCCTCGAGTTGGAGCAGCTTTGGCTTACCTTGCTCCATTTTTGCAACAGAGCAATTTGCCGTCCCGTAGTCAAAGCCAATAAACATTCGAACCTCCCACCATTGAAAAAAGGTCGGCAATGCTAACTTAATGCAAATATGAATGCTACTTTTGGCTTGCACTATTCTAAAAACAGCCGGATAGTGTCGCAGGCTAGACCTACCCTTGTATTTCTCTGCGTTGTTTGGAAAGCTGTTACTGTTTAATCTATTGATTACAAAGGGTTTTCAACACATCGCTCGGTAAGGGTAATGGCAGTTTTATTAATAGAATTTTGCTCAAACTTTGGCAGAAAAATATGCCTCGCAGTGAGATCTCAAACCCAAAACATTATTTAGATGAATGATATTCAAATTGTTGCAACTTATCTTCTGTGCGCTTTTTAAGCACAATAATATAGGATGTAACATAATGAAAAACGGATACAAACTTTCCGCTCTAGCTATCGCTATCATGGCTTCTTCGTCAGTTGCTGCAAACGTCAACCCTGAGCCAGATCCAGTAAACTCGCCTTTCATCAAAGATGCTAAAGGCAATATCGTTGAAGACTACTCGCGTCAACCCGTTGAGCCTGCGGTATTCTCGATGCGTCTGTTTGGTGCACCGGCTGAAGATCGTGGTGACTGGTTCAACATGTCCGCTAATTATTCGAACATTCAAGGGGTAGGTGCCGACATCGTTTATGATCTCATGCTCCCGCCCCTTAAGCCACAGCCTATTATTGTGGCGGTGTTAGACTCGGGTGTCGACATTGATCATGAAGATTTGAAGAACAAACTTTGGGTCAATGAAGATGAGATCCCAGGCAATGGTATCGATGACGATAACAACGGCTACATTGATGATGTCCACGGTTGGAACTTCTTAGGCAACGCTCTAGGGGGCAATGTGGATCAAGACACGCTTGAAGTGACTCGTGAGTACAAGAAGTACTTAGCGCTAAAAGAAAACAATGACTGGATTTCACCTAAAAAGCGTAAATACTATCAAGGTGTTGAAGCCGATTACCTCGAGAATGTTGAATATTACACCTCGGCTCTGGAGCAAGTGACTGAAGCCACAGACCAAGCCAACGACTACAAAGCGCAAATTGTGGACGTGGTCGATCACAAAGACTTTACGGTTGAAGGTCTGCAGACTTTACTTGACCACTCGAACCCGGATGTCATCGCAGCAGCGCAAGGGTTGATCAGCCTGTTTGACTCTTGGTACTCATTTGACTATCTAGAGTCTCGTACCAGCCGCTATAAAGAGTCGCTGAACTATCACTACAATCTGGACTTTGACACCCGCAAAGATATTGTGATGGATAACATCAATAATCCGTGGGAGAAAGGTTACGGAAACAACGACGTAAAAGGCCCTGTTGGCGCTCACGGGACACACGTAGCGGGTATCATTGCCGCGCAGCGTGGCAATGGGTTAGGTATTGATGGTATCGCCAACAACGCCCAGATCATGGCGGTTCGTATGGTGCCAAATGGTGACGAACGCGATAAGGATATCGCTAATGCCGTGCGTTATGCGGTAGACAATGGTGCCAAGATCATCAACATGAGTTTTGGCAAGAGTTACTCGCCGCGCAAGCACATCGTTGACCACGCCTTCCGCTATGCTGCGCGCAAAGGTGTTCTGATTGTTCACTCTGCAGGTAACAGTAAAACGGATAACGATATTAAGCCAAGCTTCCCGAACCGCTTTGCCAAGCACAAGTGGTCGCGCCCAATCACCACCTGGATGGATGTCGGTGCATCGGCCAAATATGCCGATGACTCTATGGTCGCAAGCTTCAGTAACTTTGGTCAGGAGACCGTTGACGTCTTTGCGCCGGGTTACCGCGTGTTGTCATCCACCCCAGGCGATAACTATGCGGCCTACAGCGGCACGAGCATGGCAGCCCCTGTGGTATCCGGTGTCGCAGCGCTGGTTTGGTCTCACTACCCAGATTTGTCTGCACAAGAATTAAAACAGTTGCTGATGACTCAGTCACGCACTTATCCAGAACTATTGGTTAAGAAGCCATCCAGTCCTGAAGATCTCGTGCCGTTTAGCAGCTTGTCTATTTCTGGTGGCATTGTCGATGCCGAAGCGATTTTCGCTGAGCTAGAAAGTCGATAAGCATTGATCAATGAAGTTGAGAGGCCGCAAACAGCGGCCTTTTTTCTCACTCATTGAACCGCCATTAGGGATAGGCCGAAGCGTGAAGCCTCTAGAAGCTCTTCCTTTCATTTATCCCCAAAAACTGTCCGTATTTGTCGTGGACACTCTTCGCTATACTTCGCGCAATTTTACAAAAAGCTCTGGATTTACGCTCCAGTTCGCTAAAAGGAAAAAACATGACAGATTACGTAGTATGCGCGCTGTACAAATTTGTGCGTCTTGAAGATTATGTTGAACTTCGTGAGCCACTCAAGACCTTGATGGAGAAGCATGAGGTCCGTGGTACGCTCTTGCTAGCCAACGAGGGAATCAATGGTACGGTCGCCGCTCGCCGCGAAGGCATTGATGCGCTTCTTGCCTGGTTTAGACAAGATCCTCGCCTTGCAGACATCGTGTACAAAGAGTCGTTCGATGCAAACCAACCCTTTAACCGCACTAAAGTTAAGCTTAAGAAAGAGATTGTAACCTTAGGTGTGGAGGGGATTGACCCGCGTCACGTGGTCGGCACATATGTAAAGCCGACTGAATGGAACGAGCTTATTTCTGATCCTGAAGTGTTCGTGGTCGATACACGCAATGATTACGAAATCGAAATCGGGACATTCCAAAACGCCGTTAACCCAAAAACCGAGTCTTTTCGTGAGTTTCCAGAGTACGTTGCGGAAAACATGGATCCGACTAAGCACAAAAAAGTGGCGATGTTCTGCACCGGTGGGATCCGCTGTGAAAAGTCTACCGCGTATATGAAGGAGCAGGGTTTTGAAGAGGTGTACCACCTAGAGGGCGGCATTCTTAAATACCTTGAAGAAGTGCCTGAAGAAGAGAGTTTGTGGCAAGGTGATTGCTATGTCTTTGATGGCCGTGTGGCGGTCAACCATCAACTAGAAAAAAGCGGCTATGAAATGTGTAATGCATGCCGCCTGCCGATCACTGAAGAGGACATGGCGTCGGATGCGTATGAAAAAGGCGTCAGCTGCCCTAAATGCATAGACAAGCATACTGATGAGCAAAAAGCTCGATTCCGTGAGCGTGAAAAGCAAGTCCAGCTTGCGAAGCAACGAGGTGAGACCCACGTAGGTGGTGAAGCAGATCAAGTCATCGCTCAGCGCAGACAAGAGAAGCTTGCCCGAAAAGAGCAGCAAAGAAAGGCAAAATAGTCTTACGCCTTTCTTTTCTAACCCTTTTGCCTATCCCCTTTGCATCGACGCGAGGGGATTTTTATTTGCAAACAACTGGATAGAGTAGTACTCAAAAAAGATTGGAGAGTAAAGTGGGCTTACCATCACAGCAAGCCCGCTTTTGGTAGCGGTTCAACTGACAGGGAGCTGATGATACTGAGCGATTTCATTGAGTGCTTGCGGATTGGCAATCGCGCCCAAGTTTTGCACCTCCTGACCATGCAGCACTTGTTTTGCTGCAAGTTCGACTAACTTACCTGACTTAGTCTTGGGGATGTCACTGATCGCGTAGATCTCAGCAGGAACGTGGCGAGGTGAGCATTGCTGGCGAAGTGTTTGGCGAATGGTTTGCTTAAGCTCATCATCTAGAATGTGATTGGCGGCCAACTGTACAAACAATACCACTTTTTCATCCCCTTCAACCCGACGAGCGACGGCAATCGAGTCTTGAATAGGATTCAATTGGTTCACCTGCTGATAGATTTCCGCAGTGCCGATACGAACGCCACCCGGGTTTAGTGTCGCATCGCTACGCCCGTAGAAGATCATGCCACCGCGCGAGGTTAACTCAACGTCGTCACCATGGTGCCAAGCATTCGGGTATCTATCCCAGTAAGCGTTGTGATAGCGTTCGCCGTCATCGTGCCAAAAGCCAAGCGGTTGATTGGGAAAACTGTTGCGACAAACCAGCTCACCGCGCTGATTAACCACCTCTTGGCCGCTGGCATCAAATACCGCGACGTCCATGCCCAGACCCGCCCCTTGGCATTCACCGCGATACACGGGTGACATAGGATTGCCAATAACAAAGCAGCCACAAATGTCGGTGCCACCAGAGATGGAGGCGAGATGCACGTCAACTTTTATAGATGAATAAACAAAATCGTACTGCTCAGGATAGAGCACTGAGCCGGTAGAGCAGAGGGTTCTTAGGCTGTCCAATGAGTAGCAACTGCTTGGATTAAAGTCGCTCTTTTGCAGCGCTTCGAGATACTTGGCCGAGGTGCCAAATAGGGTAACATTTGCTTCCTGCGCCAACTGCCATAGCGCATTTGGATTCGGGTACATTGGGCTGCCATCAAAAATCACTAGGGTCGCGCCGCTAGCTAACGCAGATACGTGCCAGTTCCACATCATCCAGCCACAGGTAGTGTAATAGAAGACGCGGTCTTTGGGCTGAATATCGCAGTGAAGCTGATGCTCTTTGAGGTGATTTAATACGGTACCGCCAACGGAGTGGACGATACATTTTGGCTTGCCTGTAGTCCCAGAGGAATAGAGGACAAATAGCGGATCGTTAAAGCCAATACGCTCAAAGTTGATACCTCGAGGTAAGAAACTGGCAAGAATCGACTCCCAATCCGAGAAGGCTTCACTATGGTCTTCACGCGACAAACTCGATTGTAGATAGTTGATTTGACAGGTATTGACTAGGCTTGGCAGCGCATCGGAGATCTGACGATTTTTTTCCTCAATATGGAAGGTTTTGCCATTAAAGTCGTAGCCATTACAGCAAAACAACACTTTGGGGTGAACCTGTCCAAAGCGCTCAATAACGCTTTCTGTGCCAAAATCGGGTGACGTGGAGGTCCATATCGCGCCCAAGCTGGTAGCAGCGAGCATCGCGATAACGGTTTCTGGCATATGAGGTAGGTAACCCGCGACGACATCCCCTTTCTCTACACCGTTGTGTGTTAACCACTGCTGCATGATCGACACTTGATCACACAAGTCTTGCCAAGAGAGCTGACGATTTTGTCCTCGCTCATTCTTGAACCAGATGGCGATGTCATCCGGGGCCTGAAACGAGTATGCGAGCAGGTTTTCAGCGTAGTTGAGCTGAGATTGAGGGAACCAGATAGTGTCTCGGCTTAGATTAAACGTGCCCCACTTGGCCAAGCCCTCGCCTAAGATGCAGTCGCCTTTGTAGCCGATGACGTCGCAAAATTGCCAGATTTCTAGCCAAAAATCCTTTTTATAATCGATAGACCAGCGGTGTAAGTCCGCATAGGTTTCGATTACATCACCCTGAATATTAACGTGTTTTATGAACTGGCTTAGGTTTGATGACTCAATTCTCTCACTGCTTGGCACCCAAATCGGGGCGGAGTAACTTGGCTCTGGGTTGGTCATGACATCCTCGTCTTATCATTCTCCGTTATAGCAATAAGCTTTGATGAAATAGTGGTCAAAGTCAAACTTATCCAGTGACAACAGATGGCTGAAAAATAAGAGAAAAGCCGTCAAATGTAAAATAAATGTTACACCGAGGGAAGGGGGCGGAGTGTGTTGGTTAAATTGTCAGCACCATCACATGGCGATAGGCTAAATGTGAAGGAATTGTTAATGGAGCTAGGTATGGCGCAATATCATTCAAAACCCGTCAATGAGCAGGGACTGGTTGACTGGAGTGTCGAGGAAGATCGAGTTTGGCGAGATTTGGTCAAACGGCAGTTGAGCCTAGTTGAAAAACGCGCGTGTAAAGAGTATCTCGCAGGTTTAACAATGCTTGATTTGCCACTTGAGCGCGCCCCGCAAATTGTCGATATCAACAAAGTGCTGGCAAGTGCGACGGGTTGGCAGGTCGAGCCTGTGCCCGCGCTGATCAACTTTGACCGATTTTTCGCGTTGTTAGCGGAGAAAAAGTTTCCCGTGGCAACGTTTTTGCGCAGTCGCGAAGAGTTCGATTATCTCCAGGAGCCGGATTTTTTCCATGAGATTTTTGGTCACTGCGCCATGCTGACTAATCCAGAGTTTGCCAAGTTTACCCAAACTTACGGCCAATTAGGAAGAGAGGCCAGCGATAAAGAGCGTGTGTATTTGGCGCGTCTTTACTGGTTTACGGTCGAGTTTGGCTTAGTCAAAGAGGGCGATGAAACCAAAATCTATGGCGGTGGGATTCTCTCTTCTCCGGGAGAGACGCTTTACGCACTTGACGACCCAGCAGCAAAGCACGAAGCGTTTGATATTCACACCGTCTTAAGAACCCCGTATCGCATTGATATTATGCAGCCAGAGTATTTCGTGCTTGATGATATTCAGCAGTTGTACAAACTCAGCCAAATGGACTTAATGTTCCATGTCAAACAGGCGATGAAAGCTGGTCTGCTACCCCCATTATTTGAACCAAAGGAAGTGACTCATGCTTGATGAATTACGTTGTGAAGCCTGTACCAACAGTGCGGTAGCGTTAGGTGCCGAAGAGAGACGATTACTGCTTACCGAACTCGATGGATGGCAGCTACTTGAACGCGATGGTATACCGCAACTCGAAAAGGTGTATACCTTTAAAAACTATAAGTTGGCTTGGGCGTTTGCTAACAAAGTGTCGCAACTGGCAGAAGATGAGTTTCACCACCCATCTATCTTGCTTGAGTGGGGCAAAGTCACCGTGACTTGGTGGAGTCATTCGATTAAAGGCTTGCATCAAAATGATTTCATTTGCGCAGCCAAGTGTGACCAGCTGGATTAAGCTAGGCACTCTGTTTCTTTCTAAAGCCTGTCGATGACAGGCTTTTTTACGCGCTTTGTCTGTGCGGGATCGTGCTAAGTAACTGCTCGATTTGACACACGGTGACGGGCTTAGATTTAAGGTAGCCTTGAACGTAGTTGCAATGATGATGGGTGAGAAAAGCAAGCTGCTCGGGCGTTTCGACGCCTTCTGCAACCACAGCGAGGTCGATGGTATGTGCCATGTTAATGATCGCTTGGCAAAGGTTGTCGGCATTGCGCTGGCCCAGGGCGATGCGACTGACGAAGCTTCGGTCCACTTTGATCACATCCACAGGGTAGTCATTGAGTACCGACAGTGATGAAAACCCAGTGCCGAAGTCATCCATATACAAGGTCACGCCGAGCGCTTTGATTCTGGCTAACTGCTGAGCGCTGCACTCATCGCTCAGCAGCATCGACTCTGTGATTTCTACGCCAATTAAGTGAGCAGGAAAGTCGTAATGATCGAGCAGCGATTGCAGTGTCAGATAGATGTGCTCAGATTCAAACTGCTTGGCTGACACATTGATGTTGAAACGTGGCACGCCATGACCTTGGCGAGCGTGCCAAAGTCTTTGCAGTGTTTTACAGCACTCGTTCGCCACCCAATCGCCAATCGCAATAATTAAGCCGGTCTCTTCGGCAATCGGGATGAAGTCTTGTGGCGAAATGGGTCCTAACTTGGGGTGCTTCCAACGAATAAGAGACTCAAACCCGACCACTTGATCGCTTTGGCAATGATAAATCGGCTGATAGACCAAGGACAGTTGCTTGAGCGCCATAGCACTGGCCAGCTCTTGTTCTAAGGTGAAACGACGTTTGGCCTGATGAAACATTTTCTCATGAAAAAAAGCCACTTTATCGTGTGTTGAACTTTTGGCTTGATACATGGCGGTATCGGCTTCGCGCAAAATTTGAGTTAGGCTTTGGTTGGCATTGGTGACGATAGTCACGCCGATACTGGCCCCAATATGGCACTGTTGATTATTCACCAGGTAGGGTTGGCTCAGTACGTGAGAATAGCGTTGGCAAATGACCTCAAGCGCACTGTCGGAAATTAGGTTGGGCAGGCAGATCACAAACTCATCGCCGCCGAAACGAAAACTGAGGTCGTTATCGCGGCAGTGATCGCTGATCCGCTGTGCGACTTGTTTGAGCAGCGTGTCACCATGAAGATGGCCCATGGAATCATTGATGACTTTGAACCGGTCCAGGTCAATAAACATCACCGAAAAACCGATAGAACGCCCCTGTTTTAACTGTAGAAGCTGGTGGTCCACTGCTTGGCTTAGTGCTGTGCGATTATTGAGATTAGTCAGGTCGTCTTTGATCGCTTGCTGCGCTAAGCTACGCGTTTTCTCCTCAATAACCTGGTCGGAGACTTTCAGTCGCAGCGAATAAAAATTGGCAGCCATGGTGGCAGAAATAGTGAGCAGTAGAATCAGCATCACCGACGCGCTGCCGTAGATGAGCGTACTGCCGGTGCGGTCGACAGTGGTAATGGTGACTTGCCATTGTTGATTAAATAGCGGCACGTTAAATGTTCGGCTCGCACTCAGTTGCCGTTCGGTGATGGGAGTATGGGTGAGTTGTGTATTAAGGTGAGAGCCAAAAATTAACTGGTTGTATGGCCGAGTAAACACCTCAATTCGCGTAGAGTTGGAGTTGATCTCTTGATGCCAGATTTGGCCAAGCAAAGGTTCGAGTTTGAGTTTGGCAGCCACCACGCCATCGAACTGTCCGTCAAGATTGAATTTACTCAGCACCAACATGGCGTCGCCGCTTTCCGGGGCATTGAGCTTAGCAACCTCCACCCTTTGGCTACTGAGCGATCGAGATAGGGCATCGACTATGTGTGCGTTACTCTCAAGTCGGAGTCCTAGCATATCGCTACCTTCAAATGGGGAAGAGAGATAGAGCACCGGCAAAGTGTGAGTGGGCAAAAACCATGGCCGAACAGAGCGTTCGTCAATCGGAGGCATCACTTGATAGCCCAATAAGCCTTGTTGTTTGGCGTGATACTCAAACGCGCTTAACTGGTTGAGATCAACTTTAGGCGCCCATAGCACCGATGGAATCGCGTTGTCATAACTGACTTGCTCACTGAAGTAGGACTCAAACTGGTTTTGGCTTGGGTGGTTTGCATTATCGAGATAAGCACGAGTTGCGTAAAGCAAGCGCTCGATACTGGTTAACGTTTGAAACAGCTTCTGTACTTGATTGTTAAGCTGGCTATGTAAATGGCCTTCTAGTTTTTGCGTCTCGTAGTGGTGGACGGTGATGTAGCTGGTCGCCGCCAGACTTAAGCCGATGAGCCAGATTAAAAAAGTATGCTGAAGTGAAAGCGCGAGTTTCAATGTAAACAGTTAATAGTGACCAATGATGAACTCATCGTAATGATAATTGCTTTAATTGCAAATGATAATTGATATCAATTTGTTTCTATTATCGGCGAGCGTTTTCTAGAGCGCGGACTTCATTTTGATAGCGCCGCTGTAAAGTGGTCAGCTTTTCGTCCAGTTGGTGAATCTGCTCAATTAGCGCCTTGTTGTTCTGAGCGTAGTTCCAACTGGTGATGGTATTACTTTGGTTATCTATTTTTTTACAGTGCTGAGATATCTGCTGCCACCGCTGCTGTAGCTTTGCAGCACGCTCGAGAAGCGGGTTGAGCTGCTCTCGTTCTTGCACGATGTTTTTCACTACCGCTTGTGAGGCTGCAATTTGACCTTGCATACTTTTCAGCAACGTCTGTTTGTTACTTTGCCAGAAACTGCGTATTTCATTTGGACTAAACTCTTGATAAAGGAAAGGCTGGGCTTGATGGAAGCTGAGCAGTTGATTAAAGCGCTCCGCATGTTGGTTGTATTGCGTATCGAGTGATTGCTGAAGTGTGAGCGCACGGTTCCACGTTTTGGCGTCGCAATGTGCCGCGCCGGATGGAAAAGGTAAAGTGATCAGAACTGCTGCCGTTATAGTATGAAGAACTCTGTGCCATTTCATTACGGTGGTTGTCTCGCTTGTCACTGTTTAAGTATAGGAAAAGATTCAGACAAATATGAAAAAGGTCATTATGGCAGTGTTACTGTTACTCGGTATAGCCTGTGCCGGTGGCGGTTATTACATCTTTTACTACAAGCCTCAACAAGACGCCTTAGCGATGCAGCAAGCCGAGGAAGAAGAGCCCGTGGTCCCGTTACCCATTGTCAAAGATGAGCCTGAGCCCGCTCCTGAGCCACCGAAAACCGACTACTACGTCAACCCAGATAAGCTGGGCGTGCGCGAGGCTCCTAATTACGACGCCTTTATTGAGAGTGTGGTTTACCGAGGCGACAAGCTGCATATTCTTGAAAAGAAAGATGGTTGGGGACGCATTTCAGCTTACTTTGTTTATGAAGAGGGCGGACCCGAAGTCGCTGAGTGGGTGCCAATGGACGCCTTGCTCGAAGTGCCGCCCACCATCACCAAAGAAGAGCGGGTAGAAACCCTGAGTGAATACATTGAAAACTCGGATGACTTCAAGCAGCACTTTGAGATGTTTATTAAGACCACCGATCAATTGCTCAAAGACGGCACCTGTACGCCGCTGGATTTTGAAGAAACCAAAGGTTGGATTCGTTCAGTCACTTTCAGTGAACAAGATGCCTATTTTGTCTATTGTGGTGGATTGAAGCAGGCCAATAAAATTTATCTTAATGTGCGCACCGGCCAGGTGTTTTACCGTTAAGCCGAAGGTCACCAAAGCTGCAATATAAGCTTTTAGAAATTTTTAGTTGTTTGCCTACATGCTTAGAACTACTATCGCGATGACTTCTCGTATTTGGCTGAACAATGTTTCAACGGCTTACTTCAACATTATGGCTTTTTTTGTTTGTATTGGCTTTGCCAGTGCAGGCTTTTGGCTATTTGTTGCAAGCCGAAACTCAAGCCTCAGCAAGATTACAGCTTGATTTCGAAACGCTTCCTGCATACTCGCAGCACGATAGCGACCTGTTGTTTGAGCAGATCAAGCAGACATCCAAACCCAATCCCAGCACCCGCTCGCACAATATTCACGATTGGCTCGCCAACCTTCATAGTTATCGTTGGTTAAACACGACCCGTTTCGTCGATGAGGGTGAAGCGAACTCGAGTCTTGACTTACCTCAGGTTGAACCGACGGCACTGCCACTTTTTCGTCTGTATCAACCTGCGGCGCAGCCAAGTGGCGCGCACTTTTCTCAACGTTTTTCTTCTCATCGCATTGCCGGCTGGAAAGAGTCGAATGCGCTCTATGTCGCTTTAAATAGTCAGTTCCATCTTATTTCTTAACCGAATTTACCTTGGCTAAGGCCACCTTTTGACCTCTTAAGCGAGATGGCTCTCTTAAGCGAGATGGCTCTCTTAAGCGAGATGGCTCTCGCTGAGCACAGTTAATGAATATGATGAACAAAAAACCGATAAAGCGGGCGGCATCAGCGCGCCTGATGAACCACTATTCTGCTTGGAAATACGTGGCCTTGATTGCAACAGTGGTTATGCTGACACTCAGTGCCATTCCAACCTGGTATGGCGAAAAACCTTCGATTCAAGTGACACTGTCACAAAGTCAGGAAAATCCAGTCCTATCACATCCTGGGGAGCTCAATCGCTATCTGTCTCAACGTGGCATTAGTGCAACCCAGATTGACCAAGTTGGTGCGCAGACGACCTTAGTGTTTGACGATGAAACTGAGCAAACCAAGGCGAGACAAGCGCTAGATGCACTGCTTGGAAAACAAGACACCATTAGCTTCTCCTACGTTTCAGTCGCACCTAAGTGGTTGTCTGAACTAGGGTTTAGTCCAATAAAACTCGGGCTAGATTTACGTGGTGGGGTGCAGTTCTTGCTCAATGTTGATATTGACAAGGCGTTTGAAGATCAGCGCAACAGCTTAATTGAAGAGACTCGCGATTACCTAAGGCAAGAGCGAGTCAGGGGCGTTCAGGTTTCGGCGTCGGGTAGTGAAGCATTTGAAGTTAAGGCCAAAAACGGTGAGGTACTGAATCAGGTCAATCAATATCTGGGACAAAATTATCCCAGCTGGGAAGTCAAACGTCACTCAGACTTTTTAGCCGTCAAGCCTACTGCGGAGAATAAGAGTGAGTTCCAGCGCGTCACGCTGCAACAAAACCTTAAAATCATGCGCGATCGAATTGAGGAGCTCGGGATTACCGAAGCCTTGGTGCAAAGACAAGGCGAGCACAGCATTCGCATTGAGCTGCCAGGGGTGCAAGATCCTTCGCTGGCGAAGAATGTCATCGGGGCGACAGCGAGTCTGGCATTTCATCAAGCCCGCACGGCATCTGATGTCGCCGCCTATGTCGATGTCGTACTGAAAAACAATGACGGAATGGATGTGACGCTCGCTAAGCGCCCGGTCCTTACCGGTGAGCACATTATTAATGCCCGCGCGGGCATCGATAAGATGGGCTTGTCTGAGGTCAATATCTCGCTCGACCATGCTGGTGGCAAGATAATGAGTGACTTCTCGGCAAGCCACATTGGTAAGCCGATGGCGACGGTTTATCGCGAGTACACGACTAATTCAATGGGCGAGACCGAGCGCAGAGAGCGAGTGATCAGTGTCGCCACCATTCAGTCGCAGTTAGGCAGCCAATTTCGCATTACTGGCGCAGGTTCAATGGAAGAGGCTCAGAATCTTGCGCTGCTGCTGCGTGCGGGTTCGCTAACTGCGCCAGTGACCATTGTTGAAGAGCGCACCATCGGGGCTTCCTTAGGGGCGGAAAATATCGAAAACGGCTTTGCCGCATTAGCGCTAGGCATGGCATTGACTCTGACGTTTATGGCGCTGTGGTACCGCAGACTAGGATGGGTCGCCAATATGGCTCTGTTGATCAACATGGCCTGTTTACTGGGTTTAATCGCATTGCTGCCTGGTGCCGTGCTCACGTTGCCTGGTATTGCAGGCTTGGTGTTAACGGTGGGGATGGCGGTCGATACCAATGTACTCTTTTTTGAAAGAATTAAAGACAAACTAGCGGAAGGGCGCACCTTCGCTCAGGCTATTGATTTGGGCTTTAACAGTGCGCTAAGCACCATTTTGGATGCCAACATTACCACGATGATCACAGCTGTGGTGCTCTATTCGATCGGTAATGGTCCGATTCAAGGCTTTGCGCTTACATTGGGTTTGGGTTTGTTAACCAGTATGTTCAGCGGAGTCTTCGCATCACGCGCGATGATTAACTTAATTTGGGGACGCGATGCGCGTCGCGATGTAAGGGTTTAAGCCATGGTTGAGTTCTTTAAACAACGTATTCGACGTATTCGCTATATCACCAGCTTTGTGTCCTTAGCGCTAATGCTGATCTCTCTGTTGGCAATGAGTGTCAACGGGCTCAATCTCGGCCTCGATTTTACTGGGGGCATGGTCTCTGAGGTGGCCGTTGACCCATCGCTGACTCATTCACAACTGATCGACACACTTGAACCGCAACTGGGTGAGTTTACCAATGTGACCCACTCAGATCAGCAAGGGCGCTGGGTCATTCGTTATCCGTTGCCGCAATCGAGTGATGACATCGTCGATCTTAAGCCACTACTTTCGCCAATATCCCATCAGGTTGATGTGATCAGCAGTAGTATGGTGGGATCTCAGGTGGGGCAAGACTTGATCGACCAAGGAGGCCTGGCGCTAATGGTTTCGATGTTGTCGATTTTGACCTATCTCTGTGTGCGCTTTGAATGGCGTTTGGCTAGCGGCTCATTGCTGGCTTTGATCCATGACGTGGTGTTAGTTCTTGGCTTTTTTGCCGCGACGCAGATGGAGTTCAACCTGACAGTGTTTGCTGCCATACTTGCGATTCTTGGTTATTCGCTCAACGACTCGATCATTATTGCCGATAGAATTCGCGAGCTGCTTATCGCAAAACAATCATTACCTACTGAAGAGATTGACGATCAAGCGGTGATAGCCACATTTTCGCGCACCATGGTCACCTCTGGCACAACCTTGATGACGGTCTCTGCATTGTGGATTCTCGGAGGGAGTGCGTTGCAAGGGTTTGCGGTGGCGATGTTTATCGGTATCTTGTCTGGCACTTGGTCGTCGATTTCGATTGGTACTGTGTTGCCTGAGTGGCTAAAACTCGAACCCAAACACTATTTACCTGTTGAGATAGACGACGCGCCATAACAAGACCTAACAGTGTAAAAATCTGAACGTTCATTTATCGCGATTGATATTAAAAGAAAAGCCCCAAACGTGTCTGTTTGGGGCTTGAACTCCACTGGCAATTTACATGGTGTTTGCTTGTAGGAACTGACCAAAACTATTCCATGATTTTTTATCCGCATCTTCACGGTAGCGGTCACTTCCGAACACAGTAAACGCGTGCGGAGCACCACTGTAGGTGATCATTTCATGGGATACGCCAGCCGTTTCAAGCTGTTCAGCCAAGGAGGCAAACTCAGACATTGGGATAGCGCTATCCGCTGTGCCATGCAGTACCATAATCGGTGCTTTGGTCATGCTGTAGTCTTGGCCGTCTGGGGTACTTAAGCCACCGTGGAAGGTGACAAAACCTTTTGCCTGCATACCTGCGCGGGCAGATTCAAGTACCGCTGCACCGCCAAAGCAGTAACCCATCACTACGGTATTGTCAGCTTTTCCGCCCAAACTGGCCGCAAAATCTAAACTTCCTTGCATCAATGCGCGCAGTTTCTCGCGGTCTTTGTAAAGTTCCCCGGTGTGTTGGCGTTTGTCCTTGACCTCTGTGGGGCGAATGCCTTTTCCGAACAAATCGGCCGCAAATACGTTGTAGCCCATGTCGTTGAGCATTTGCGCTCGCTTCATCTCATAATCGGTTAAACCGTCCCAGTCGTGAACCAATAATACCAGTGGGGCATCATCGCTAACTTTGGCCCAGTAACCCTCGTATTCACTACCATTTACATTGTAAACTCGATTCTCGCCAGCTGTCGCCATTGTCGCACATGTCAGTAAGACCAACCCAATTGTTGTTTTCATAGAACACCTCCGTTTGTTGTAGAAGTGTAGTACGGATTTTTGCTGATAATGGGACAAAAAAGCCTCCCGAAGGGGGGAGGTTAAAGCGGCAAGAAAGTTAGATAATACCAAACGGGATAAATAGGTGATCAGATAATTGCGCAGGAAAAATCGCTGAGAGCAAGGCATAGATTGCAGCTAGCTAGTTGACCTACCTACACCATTCCTTGAAAACATAGCTATAACGATGCTATCAACGATTTTAACCAGCAAGAATGACCAGATACTTATGCTGTTTGGTATAAATTACATCGCGGCTTGGAAAATCGCCGAGATTTCGTCGTGGGTCGCCTGTTTAGGATTGGTAAAGCCACACGCATCTTTTAGTGCGTTGTCTGCGAGAGTTGGAATGTCTTCAAGCTTAGCACCAAGCTGTTCAATACCCGTTGGAATGCCGACATCTTTCGCCAGCGCGACAATCGCATCAATAGCGGCTTCTGCCCCTTGCTCTGGTGTCATCTCTGCGACGTTCACACCCATTGCTTTGGCAACGTCACGTAGGCGCTCAGGGCAAACCTGCGCGTTGTAGCGCTGAACGTGTGGAAGCAAAATAGCGTTACACACACCGTGTGGTAAGTCATAGAATCCGCCAAGCTGATGCGCCATGGCATGCACATAGCCAAGCGAGGCATTGTTGAATGCCATACCAGCCATAAATTGGGCGTAGGCCATTTGTTCACGCGCTTCAATATCGTCACCATTAGCCACCGCGGTGCGAAGGTGTGCTTGAATCAATTCAATCGCTTTGATAGCAACAGCATCGGTAATTGGTGTGGCCGCAATCGATACATAAGCCTCGACAGCGTGTGTCAGAGCGTCCATACCGGTCGCCGCTGTCAACGAAGCGGGTTTCGCTAGCATCAACTCAGGGTCGTTCACTGAAATTAAAGGCGTTGTGTGTTTGTCGACAATGGCCATTTTGATATGACGCTCTTCATCGGTGATGATACAAAAGCGCGTCATCTCTGAAGCGGTACCTGCGGTGGTGTTAATCGCAATCAGTGGCAGCATAGGCTTTGCAGATTGATCAACCCCTTCGTAGTCACCGATCTTACCGCCGTTGGCAGCCACCAGAGCGATTCCTTTAGCACAATCGTGTGGCGAGCCGCCCCCTAGAGAGATAACAAAGTCACACTGGTTGCTTTGCAATAGATCGAGGCCAGCATTGACGTTGCCAATCGTTGGGTTGGGTTGCGTCCCATCAAACACAACAGTCGCGACCTCACGTTCACTGAGTAGGTCTTGAACTTGCTTAACCACACCTATCTGATTGAGTACCTTGTCGGTAACGATTAACCCTTTTTTGAAGCCTTGCGCCTGAATAGCATCAGTGGCGTCTTTTAGGCAGCCAGCGCCCATGAGGTTTACAGTAGGGATGAAAAATGCACTTGTCATTGGATTGCTCCGTTATTGTTATCATTCGTTTCTGCAATTAGATTCGCATAAAAATCCGTGCGACAAATTTGATCTCCGACAAGTATCACTGGCAAAAAGTGAGTAGATGAAGCGGAAGTGTGATCCTCATTCGTACGGTTAGTTTCAATAGATAAACTTGTTAATAATTAGTGGGTTACGGCAATCGTTTTTCCAACATATTTAGGTAGATAGGCGATGATCGCGATGGTTTGGGGCCAGAAAAAAGTAAGCCCTTTGCTCGATTTACATTTACCAAGCAAAGGGCGTTAGGAAATGCATAAAAAATCCGCTGATTTATTTCGACTCAATCAGGAACCGCGTCTACTGGCGTCCTACCATCAACCTTCTTGTTGGCCAAGGACCGGTTGACCATCGTCCCTGGCTGCGAGCTCGCGTTCATTTTGCTTCTGCTCCGGTTCTGATTGCTCGATGTCGGCGAGATCTTGCTGATAGTGTTTCACCAAGAATGGCGTGAGCATAATACTGGATGGGAAAAAGCGTTTCATCGTGACAGTCTCCAAGAGCGATGGATTTAAGCACTATTCTCTAATCTATTTCGAGATGCGCTTTGTCTTAGGTCATAGAATGTTAGAGCACGCGCCACCTTGAGTCATTTGTGAGCCCAGCATCACTTTAAACGATCCCAATAGGGCACGTCGCTGCCTAACAAAGTCTATAAATGCTGGCCACTTATAGTGGCCTATGCTTGTGCGAAGGACATACGCCGTATGCCGCATGTTCAAAAGACGATTAAGATGTACAATGGCGTCGTAATCTTGAGGAGAGAATAATGAAGTACGACTGGATCTTGTTTGACGCTGACGAAACCTTATTTCACTTTGACGCTTTTAAAGGTATGCAGTTGATGTTTTCACGTAAGGGTGTGGAGTTTACTCAGCAAGATTTTGACCACTACCAGGCGGTAAATAAACCGCTTTGGGTGGATTACCAAGATGGAAAAATTACTGCCGAGCAGATAAAGCACCGCCGTTTTCATGAGTGGGCGCAGCGCCTGCAAACGACAACCACTGAGCTCAATCGAGCCTTCTTAGAAGCGATGGCCGATATTTGTACCCTGTTACCCGGTGCAAAGGAGCTAATGGAAGCGTTACACGGCAAAGCAAAGCTTGGGATTATTACCAACGGCTTTACCGAGCTGCAAGCCATTCGTCTCGATCGCACCGAGATGGCGCACTACTTTGAACACGTGATTATTTCTGAGCAAGTAGGGGTCGCGAAGCCAGACCAAGCGATTTTCAATCATGCGCTGGAAAAAATGGGTCGGCCTTGTAAGAGTAAGGTTTTGATGGTGGGTGACAATCAGCACTCAGATATATTAGGTGGAATCAATTTCGGAATCGAAACTTGTTGGCTCAATCATCAGGGTAACGAGCGTGATCACAGCATAGAGCCCAACTATACAGTGAGTTCACTCCACGAGCTGAAAAACATATTAATTGCTTAAAAAACGCCCAGTCGAATGATCCAATTGGCCCAGATACGGGTAAGCAATGAAACAACAGCTGCAAGCGTAGGGGGCATCATGGCAGTGTTAGGAAGAATCGTCGACTGGGACGAAAAACACGGTTACGGGTTTATTGAAGAGCAAGACCATTGCCAAAAAGTTTTTTTTCATGTTAGAGATATGAAAGACACTCAAGCCGATCCGCATATCAATGAGATGGTTGAGTTCGATGTGATTTCCGATCTCAACGGATGCCACCTTGCGCTCAACATATCGCCTACGCTGATGAAATAACGCCGTTATTTTCAGGTGCTGTGAGTTTTGCGTAATGCTCAAGGCTCTTAGTTGAGTGAGTCTGGAATGCTTTTTGGGCATTATTGGTTACGCCGTTTCTATCTGCGCTGCTCTGACTCGTCATGTAGTCTGTTCGTCTAAAACTCACGCTACACGTCGTCATAACATGCGTCGGCGTGATGTTCGGCCAACTCCTCGGTCGCGTCTTGCTTTTCCCTCACCAAGTTGCCCACCATTTCTTATCTCTTTTTCTCTATGTCTTCTCAATGTCTAGAGCTTTTAATGCGTCGGTTTAAGTCGAGAGTGCGCGAGTTCAAAAAAAATGGTCATTTTATGAGCATGGTGGAATATGTGTGCTATGAATTACTAATAATTAATAAATAGCTTGAACAAAGCACGTGGCTAGGAAAGGAAACCAGGATGTCGATTCAAGGAACGATTGCACAGTGGGATCAAAGTAAAGGGTATGGTTACATTGCGGTAGATAACCAGGAGACTAAAGTTTTGTTCCATATCAGCGCTCTTGAAAATGCGTCGCAAGAGCCTTTTGTTAGCGAGCCGGTGGTATTTCGCCTAGGTTGCGACGAGGAGGGTGCGATGCAGGCCATCCACGTTGAGCGGCCGTTGGTATTTAATTTCTCCTTGGCCATCGCGGTTTGGTTTTGCAGTGCGCTATTGGGCAGTGTGGTTCTGTTAGACTTTCCACTCATAGCTTGTCTGTTCTATTTCGCTATCAGTATTGTTACCTATACGGTGTATGCATTTGATAAACAAGCAATGCTCACTCAAGGTACTCGGATTCCGGAAATCGTTTTTCATTTGCTCAATATACTGGGGGGATGGATTGGCGCTCTGTTCGCTCAAACGTTGATGCATCACAAATATCATGATCTTGGGTTTAAGTTTCTTTTTTGGACCACGTTAGCGTTCAACATTATGTTGTATTGCTGGCTTTTAACCGATCATGGCGCTGAATATCTTACTAATCTGATCGTTAAGTTCACCGTATAATTCTGCGATCTTCGTTTTAGCGGGCCCTCGGGGCCCGTTTTTGCTTTATAGGACTGATAAATATCTGTAGTTTCAATGACATTGAAGGCGTTTCAGTTTAAGGTAGTGGCATTTCTGACGCTATCCGATGTCATACCAGTCGGGATAACTCAGTGTTCAGATATTTACTCTAATTGGTAGTCAATGCGCGATAGAAATAGAGCAGATTGGGAGTGGGAACACAGTGCAATATGTCATGATTAAACAGGCTATTGAAGAGCAAATCGAGTCTGGATTATTAGCCCCGAGACAAAAACTCCCATCAGAAAGAAAGCTCGCTGAGTCGTTTAATACCACACGCGTGACCTTGCGTGAGGCGCTGTCGCTGCTTGAGGCCGACGGCTGCATTTACCGAGAGGACCGTCGTGGCTGGTTTATATCACCACCTGCGCTTAAGTATGATTTGTCGCAAATACGTAGCTTCAATGAGTGGGCAAGCATGCAAAATCGTACTGCTCAGACAGAACTCTTGTCAGCACGAAGTATCGTCGCCAACAAACAAGCCTCCCATCTACTTAAGCTTCAACCTTTCTCCGATGTCTATCAGCTAAACAGGGTGCGTTATTTAGAGCAACGGCCAGTGGCTTATGTGACCAATTATGTTTGTCCACAACCATTTGTTGGCTTGCTAGAACACGACCTATCCCAACCGCTGACCGAACTATACCGTCAGCACTATAGTATCGATTTTGAGCGGGTGGATTGCCGAGTAAGCACACGTGTACTTATTGGGGATGTTGCGTTGGCGTTGAGAGCGACAGTGGGAACCCCAGCGATTGTGGTTGAAAAGGTTCACTTTAACGCTCAAGGAGAACCCATAGAGGGCAACGTCGAGTTTTGGCGCCATGACGCGATTCAGATTGAATCCTCTCACGTTTACGTTCGATGAAATATCGATTATAAGCCCCAAAGGTTCCCTCTAGGGCTTGCTTGATTTTAGCTAGGTTTAGCTCTCGACTTCCACTAACTCTGCTGGTTGCTCGCTTGCCCGAGCTGCATCCAACATTCTACGAATAATCCAAGACGAGATCAGTGCGATAGCCACCATGACCACAGCCAGAACGGTCAATAATTGGAAATAGTCACCGTACATGGTTTGAACAATCTCTTGGGTAATGGTTTGGCCTTTCTCAAGCGCGATTGAGGTTGAGAATACTGCTCCAACGATTCCGCTAAGCGCCATCGCGACGTAAAAGAGCGAGACCGAGAAGCCTTCAATGTGTTTTGGTGCGACCGATAGGATAAACGCCACCACTAAGCTGCCAACGATCACTTCAGAAAACGCCTGGAAGAAGTGGATCGCCAAGAATACTTCAGGGCGAATTACCACATCTTGGCCAATATTCATCACTGCCATGGTAAGAATACCAAACGCAATTGCAGTAAAAATGAAGGCAAAGCCAATCTTGGTTGCCGTAGAGAAGTTAATGCCTTTTTTCTCTAGCGAGGAAAAGGTCATTGAGATCACAGGACCCGCCACGATACACCATAGTGGGTTCATTGCCATCGACGCTTCGGGCGCGATTGGAATGAGATTGAATAGATCACCACGCATGGTGTTGATTGTTACCATGGTCATCGAGGTCATCATTTGACCATAGTAGACGAAAAAGCAGATGGTCAGAGCCATCATAATCAAAATGGTCCCCATCTTTAATGCATCGGATTTTCCACATTTGAACATCAAAGAGATGAAATAAAAAATGGCTGCCACGCCAATGGCATAAACAATGTTTTGACCGATATCCATGTTGGAAAACATGAAGAACACCAGCCCGACCATAGTGGCAGATAGGCTTAAAAACGCCGCCCAGTTTTTCAGACTAACAGGCGCTTGGTCTATTTCAGCTGCAGAACCGACTAATTGCTTGTTGAGGACCACCAAAGTGACAAAAGCAAAGCCAGCCATTATCGCTGAAAGCCCAAAACTGCCATGGAAGCCAATCGCGAGTACAAACATCGGGAACAAATACTGGCCGAATAACGCGCCAACATTGTTAATTGAGTAGTTGACTGGGTAGCCGTTTTCGAAGTCTTCCTCTGAAGAAAAGGTACGTTTGTAAAGACTTGGGTAAGAAGGAGACATCAGGCCACGTGCATAACTCGCCAGAGCAATACCGACTAAGCTCATGGGGACGTTAGTGGTCGATGCCCCCAGCACGAGCAAGGTATAACCAGTGGCGAAGGTTCCATACGCGATCGTGAGTGAGCGATAGGCCCCCAAAAACTTATCCACGATGAATCCACCAGCGATAGCAAACAGCGGTCCAATTGAAGAAAAGGCGCCGACAACCATCATGGTTTCCGCTTCGCTATACCCTAAATCTTCTAAGAAAAAACGGGTGAGTATGACCATGACGCCATAGAATGAAAGCCCGAACATGGCCTGACAAAACATCATGGACTTATTGAGTTTGTCCCACATAATAATCTCTCTTATAGGTATTAACCTAGTATTTACAACTGCTAATCTTATCACTTGCAGTATGTAATAAATTGAAACAATTATCGCAGAATCCCGTTTCTATGCACGATATTTTCTCAATTTCGCATAAATTTTTGTAATGCTATTGATCCAAACCGTTTGCGTTCCGGCTTGAGTGACCAAATATGCAAGGATTAAACGAGTCGGTCGATGTTTTAGCGTTAAGCTTTATGTTAGCCTCGTGCCAGTCAGCCAATAAATGTATAAGGAATGTAACGACATGAAGATATTCAGTAACTTTGATAGCGGCAGTATTGAAGTTGTTAGTATTAAGGACAAAGACAACATTCAGTTGAAAATTCCTAATGATAATCAATCCGAATTTTATCAATGGTTTCACTTTCGGTTAGAAACCCAAACCGAGCACGCGCATACGATTCGTATTCTTGACCTTAAGGGATCTGCTTACCCTGAAGGGTGGGAAGGGTATGATGTGGTGGCTTCGTATGACCGCGAAGAGTGGTTCCGTATTCCGGCTGAATTTGATGGTGACACCTTAACGTTTACCGTGATCCCCGAGCGTCCATCGATCTACTTTGCCTATTTTGCCCCCTATAGCTATGACCGCCACTTAGATCTGCTGCATTTGGCGCAAAGTGCCCATCATTGTCAGTTAGAGACTTTGGGCCACACCTTGGATGGCAACGATATGTCATTGCTCACTTTCGGTGAGGCTGATGAGGGGAAAAAGAAAATCTGGTTGATTGCTCGTCAACATCCAGGAGAAACCATGGCAGAGTGGTTTATGGAAGGTTTTATTCAACGCCTATTAGACGAAGACGATACCAGCGCACGGGCGCTGTTGGAAAAAGCGGTGCTCTATATCGTGCCGAACATGAACCCAGATGGTGCGATCCGAGGGCATCTGCGCTGCAATGCCAAAGGGGTCAACCTCAATCGAGAATGGCAGTCGCCATCAATGGAAAACAGCCCAGAAGTGTTTTTAGTGCGTGAGCGAATGCTAGAAACAGGCGTAGATATGTTTTTGGACATTCACGGCGATGAAGCTATTCCATACAACTTTGTCGCGGGTTCAGAAGGTATTCCTTCTTACGACGAGCGCCTAGCGGGTTTAGAAGCCGCGTTCAAAC
>JBCAXU010000052.1:0-25745 GCA_038533895.1 Pseudomonadota bacterium
GCTTGTTTGCGTTTAAAGTCTTCGGTGCGAATGGCGGTAAAGTGACGAGCACGCTCACCTTCTCCAGGTACTATGGTCAGAAAGTTACCCTTGATGATATTACTCAGGTTTTCGACGCCACTTAATGAAACGCGCGCTTCTTGCAAAATGAACTGGCTGCCGCTGGTGAGCATGTCACTAAATGCGGGCTGTATCGCTGCTTGAGCGACAACTTGCTCGCGGCCTTCTGTTAGTTCCAGGTGGGTGACCTGTCCGACTTCAACGCCTCGATAGATAATAGGCGCGCCGGATGCACTAATTTTGTTGTCATCAGGTAGGGTGATTTTTATCGCGATACCACGACCAGCGGTTTTAAGGTCAGGGTAGAGCCTAAACTGGGTGTTTTCGGCGACTGGCTCACCGCCATCGGGTGAGTCGACCGCAATCGAACCGCCAATTAACGCGCTGAGACTTTCTAAGCGAACATCGACACCGCCGAAACCGATGTTGGCCCCAACTCCGCTGACATTCCAAAATCGGCTGTCGTGAGTGATGATGTGACGATACTCTTCGTCGATCGTGGCGTTGATAATGACGCTTTTGTCATCATCATCAAGTTGGTAGCTGTAAACCTCCCCGATAGGGATTTTACGATAGACGATTTGTGAACCAATTGAAATTCCGCCCAAGTCGCGTGACTTCAGGGAAATCGTCAAACCCTCTTTGTTGAGTATGTCTGAGGGCGCACGTTCCAGAGCGGTAAAGGTCGTTTCTGGCTCTGAGGGATTGTCCGCAGGTGCAATCGCGATATAGTTGCCGGAGACAAGTGCGTCTAGGCCAGAAATGCCTGAGAGACTAGCAGTGGGTTTGACCATCCAAAATCGCGTACCTTTGGTCAGCAGTTTGGCGGCTTCTGGATAGATGTCAGCTTCCACATAAATACTTTGCAGATCCTCGGCCAGGTTGATGTCTTTGACCATACCGACTTCAAGGCCTTGGTAACGAATGGTGGTTCGGCCTGCGATGAGTCCTTGAGCATCTGAGAAATAGATTTGCACGCGTTGTCCGGCATCTTGAATGGCGGTAAACACCAACCATCCTGCTAACACCATGGTTAGCACAGGTAGCAGCCAGAGTGGTGAAAGGCCTTTATTCCTTTTCACCTTTGGCGAGTAAGATCGTTGCGTCGGGGAGGCATTACTCATTAGTAGACTCTTTCTCTTTGTTTGCGTCTGGGTAGTTATCCCAAATTAGCCTAGGGTCTATGCTTTCAGCAGCCAGCATCGTCAGTACCACGACAATACCAAAAGCGACAGCGCCAAAACCTGGGGTAAAGTCGAGAATTTGACCACGGTCGACCAGTGTCATCATGATCGAGATAACGAATAGATCCATCATAGACCAGCGGCCAATCCATTTAATGACGAAGTACATAAACATCCGATGGCGGTGATAAATTTTGCACTTAAACTGAATGGCTAGGAGCAAGTAAGACAGCCCTAAAATCTTAGCCACAGGCACCACAATACTGGCGACAAAAATGATGATAGCGATGCCCGTCATCCCACTATTAATCAGTGAAGCAACGCCGGAAAAAATTGTATCCTCCAAACGCTTGCCATTGGTCAGTAAGATAGAAATGGGAATCAGGTTAGCTGGAAATATGGCGATGCTGGCTGCAATCAGATATGCCCAAGTTTTTTGTACCGAGAACGGCTTGCGGTGGTGAATGGGGTTGTGGCAACGCAAACATTGCTCGGCTTCTGGTTGGGAGAGGTGGCATTGGTGACAATGCAGCTCCTTTCGAGATGCTGGGTAACTACTCTCGGGTGAAAATACTTCCCAGTAGCGACGCACACTGATTCTTGTTAGCAGTAACACGGTGCTCACTTGCAGCAACAGTAAGCCTATCAGGCCCGGGCCAACGAAAATATCCGAGTAGTCTTGCAGCTTGAAGCACGAAATGGCGATGCTGACCAAAAATACATCAATCATTACCCAAGGCTTTAATCGTTGAATAAGTGCCAGCGAGGGTTTTAATATCCGAAATGAGTTCATTTTGAGCGCGATATGAGCACTGACGACCGCGCAGGAGAGGATAAGCGGCGCGAGTGAACTGCAGAAAAAAATCAGTGCCGCCAAGAAAAAGAACCCTTCTTCGGCCAGCGTCCAAATGCCAGCGGGCAGAGTGGCAGGGATCATCACCCCAAACAGGCGGATGCTGATGAAATCGAAAAAATGTGAAGGAATAAACAATAGCAAGCAAGTGATGGCTAAGGCGAGATTGCCAGACAGTGACGGATTGCCACCGCGATAAAGCCAAGTATTACAACGCGGGCAAAAGGCGCTTTTGCCTTGCTCAACATCAATAAGGTCAACCGGTAGCTCACAGCCATGGCATAAGCGAACCGAGTTAGTTTGAGAGGGGTGGGCATGCATGTTAGGAGAGCGGCCCATGGCTACTCTCCTGATTGGTGACTGGTTTGTGCTGGTTAATGGTGTGACTGCACACTGCCATACAGGGTTTGATATAAGCCTTGTTGTTCAACCAACTCTCCATGCGTTCCTGTTTGAGTAACTTGACCATCTTCTAACACATAAATGAGATCTGCTTGCTTAACGGCCGACAATCGATGCGCAACAATCAAAGTAGTGCGGCCTTGCAAGAAGTCAGTCAATGCTTTGTGCAGTGCAGCCTCGGTCGCAGTATCGAGCGCTGAGGTGGCTTCATCCAAAATAACAAATTTCGGATTACTCAGAATCATTCTAGCGATCGCCAAACGTTGTCTTTGTCCGCCGGACAACCTGATACCGCTGCGGCCGATTTGCGTATCGAGTCCGTCACTCAATTGCTTGATAACGTCTTGCATTTGAGCGATTTCTAGTGCGCGCCATAGTTGCAAGTCATCGTAGTCAGAGCCTAAAGTGAGATTATGCCTCAAAGTGTCATTAAAAAGTATAGGCTGTTGTAATACCACAGCAATTTGCTCTCTAATTGTCGCAAAACTGATATCTTCACAGCGTTCGCCATTAAAGCGGATCGTGCCCGAATCGGCTTGATAAACCCCAATCAGCAATTGAATCAACGTCGATTTGCCTCCGCCGCTTGCCCCCACCAGTGCGACCTTTTTACCGGCTGGAATGGTTAAGCTGAGGTCACGCAATACATGCGCTTCAGCGTTGTAAGAAAAATTAACTTTTTCAATCTCGACATCCACTTCTCGGTCATCGCTAAATGGGTTCACTTTACTGACAGGTCGAGCCTCTTCCTCTAAATCAAGTAGGGCGTTGATACGCTTCAACGCGGCTTTTGCACTGTACCAAGAGAACTGAATGCCGAGCAGTTCCTGGACTGGGGACAACATAAACCACAAGTAACCGAAAACCGCGAAGATCTGCCCAATCGTCAAATCACTGAACAGCACCATCAACATCGCGACGGCGCGAAACAGTTCGAAACCGAGTAAAAACAACAGGAATGAAACAGGTCCGGCGGCTTCTGATTGCCAAGCGTATTTGTCGGCATCGATGCGAATTTGGTTGGCTTGCTGTTTCAACTCAGAGAGGAATTCACGCTCTCGATTTGCCGCTCGCAGCTGATAGATGCCATCTAAGGTCTCAACCAGTCGGTTTTGAAATCGTTCAAAAGATTGGTTCTCTTTCTTCTTGAGGTGTTTGACCTTGCTACCGAGTTTGCGTGAAAAGTAAATCACCACTGGATTCACTAATAAGATAAATAACCCTAAACGCCAATCTAGCCACAGCAGCACCGCTGCCGTTCCCAGAACAGTGAGTAAGCTAATCAGGAACTTACTTAATGTTGAACCGATAAATTGATCGATGGTTTCGATATCAGTGATCAAATGCGCGTTGACTCCGCCACTACCCCGAGTTTCATACTGGCGAATACTGATACGGCCCAGCTTATCAATCATTTTGCTGCGCATTTTATAGGTGATGGTCTTCGAGACCAGTGTGAATTGTCGGCTTTGCAATATGTTCAGTGCTTGGCTTACACTGCGCATGATAATCACCAACAATAGCGTCAAGAAGATATAACCAGTTGGGGTCTGCATTGATACTGGCAATAAATGATTCATCGCCGCCAACCCTTGTCCAGGTTGATTGAGGAGCACTTCGTCAACCATCAAAGGCATAAGCAGTGGAATGGGTACGCTAATCAGCGTGGCCAGCAGTGCGATAAGATTGGCAAAGATAAGCTTAGATTTGTGCTTTTTTGCTTGAGTTATCAACCAAGAACGGCTAATAGTGTTGGGATTGTCGGTCATTATAATGAGAATGCTTACTATTTATTGTTTGTGCGCATTGTACGTAGATTCATGATAGAAGTCTCCAGTTTTCAAATGGAAGTAGTATGAAAATAGAACATTATCAACGCTTAACCAAACAAGTCATCGCATTAATCGAATCTGAGTCTGATCTCATTGCTAACTTATCCAATATAAGTTCTTTATTGAATATGGAATTAGAGGGACTTAACTGGGTGGGTTTTTACCTGATGAAAGACGGCGAGTTAGTATTGGGCCCATTCCAAGGTAAACCTGCTTGCGTGCGTATTCCGGTAGGGCGAGGAGTGTGCGGGACTGCGGTGTCGACCAACAGCGTGCAGCGTATCTATGATGTCCATCAGTTTGAAGGTCACATCGCTTGTGATGCAGAAAGCAACTCAGAACTTGTGATTCCGTTTTCGATTGGTGGGGAAGTCGCTGGCGTACTCGATATCGACAGTCCTCATGTTGGGCGATTTAGTGAAATCGATGAGCAGGGGTTAACGTTTTTGATGAGTGAAGTAGAAAAGCTGCTTAATTCACACGCTATCAAGGCATAAATTGATTATTGAGTGTGGTTTTTCGCTTGCAGGTCACTATAATACCTCAAATATTTATACTTAATGCTCGCGGACAAGCCGCAACAACCAGGAATCCTCATGGAAAACACTGAAAAGTTAAAAAACAGCAAAGAAGTTATCGCATACGTTGCTGAATGTTTCCCTAAGTGCTTTACTTTAGAAGGTGAAGCAAAACCACTTAAAATTGGTATTTTTCAAGATCTTGCGGAACGTCTCGCAGAAGATCCAAAAGTGAGCAAGACTCAGCTTCGTGCAGCGTTAAGACAGTACACTTCATCATGGCGCTACCTACACGGTGTTAAGCCTGGTGCAGTCCGTGTCGATTTGGATGGTAACCCAGCGGGTGAACTTGACGAAGAACACGTAGAACACGCAAAAACTGCACTTGCAGAGAGCAAAGCTAAGGTACAAGCACGTCGTAAAGAGCAAGCTCAAAAAGCACGTGAAGAAGGCAAAGCAAAAGCGAAGCCAGCGGCGAAGAAGCCTCAAGGCCGTCGCCCACAACAGAACAAAGTACAAAAAGCCAGTAAGCCAGTAGAGACACGCGCTCTGAATGCCGACGAAGTAAAAGTAGGCAATCAAGTTAACGTTAATATGGGCAAAGGAAACATGGCTGCGACTATCGTTGAAATCAATAAGGAAGATGTGCGTGTTCAACTGTCTAACGGCCTACAAATGGTTGTGAAAGCGGAGCACCTACGCGCATAAAGGAGATACTCCTACGCATGAAATGCCGTTCAAAATTGTCGCTGATTGCTGCTAGCCTCTGGCTAGCAGCGTCTACTGCAAATGCATTAGAAGCAAACATCAGCCTAGAAGACTTACCTGTCCTCGCTCCTGAAGCTCAGCATGAGACCGCAAGCAAACGTGTCACATCTCGCTTTACTCGTTCCCACTACAAACACTTCTCGTTAAACGATCAGTTTTCTCAAGCCATTTTCGACCGCTATGTTGAGATGCTTGATTACAACAAAAACATTTTCACTCAAGCTGATATTGACTCCTTCGCGAAATGGTCGAGTTCGATCGATGAACAGTTGAAATCGGGTGATAATCAGATCGCATTCGATGTGTACAACTTATCAATGAAACGTCGTTATGAGCGTTTCGAGTATGCATTGCGTCTGCTAGAAACAGAGATGACATTCGATAGCGATGAGTCGATTGAGCTAGATCGCAGCGAAGCACAGTGGCCGAAAGATACCGCAGAGCTCGATGAGTTGTGGCGCAAACGCGTAAAGTATGACGCACTCAATCTTAAGCTGACGGGCAAAGAGTGGAACGAAATCAAAGAGGTACTCGGCAAGCGTTATAACAATGCGCTTAAACGCTTGAGCCAAACGCATAGTGAAGATGCGTTTCAACTCTATATGAACGCATTTGCTCGAGAGGTGGATCCCCACACAAGTTACTTGTCACCTCGCAGCGCTGATCAGTTTCAAACTGAAATGAACCTCTCCCTTGAAGGGATAGGGGCTGTATTGCAAATGACTGAAGACTACACGGTGATTCGTTCTTTAGTCGCTGGTGGTCCAGCATCTAAAAGCAAACAGCTCTCTGAGGGTGACCGCATTATCGGTGTTGGCCAAGATGGCGAAGAGATTGTCGACGTTATCGGCTGGCGCTTAGACGATGTCGTTCAACTGATCAAAGGCCCGAAAGGCACGAAAGTGTTCTTACAAGTTTTACCAGAAGGTCAAGGTGCCAAATCAGAAGTTATCACTATCGTACGTGATAAGATTCGCCTTGAAGATCGCGCTGTTAAATCAGAAGTGATTGAAAAAGAGGGTAAAAAAATTGGTGTTCTCGAAGTGCCTAGCTTCTATGTCGGCCTAGCAAAAGATACCGATAAGCTTATCACTGAGCTCAAGCAGCAGGGCGTTGATGGCATCATTGTTGACCTAAGAAACAATGGTGGTGGAGCACTGACTGAGGCCACGGCTCTATCGGGTTTGTTTATTACTAGTGGGCCGGTTGTTCAAGTGCGTGATAGCTACGGTCGTATCAATGTTAACAGTGATACCGACGGAGAGATTAGCTACGACGGTCCGATGACGGTTTTGGTGAATCGTTATAGTGCTTCAGCGTCGGAGATTTTTGCAGCGGCGATGCAAGACTACGGTCGGGCGTTAGTCGTCGGTGAGAACTCGTTTGGTAAGGGTACCGTTCAGCAGCATCGTTCGTTAAATCACATCTATGATCTTTTCGATAAAGAGCTTGGGTATGTGCAATACACCATCCAAAAATTCTATCGTATTGATGGTGGCAGTACGCAAAATCGAGGAGTCGCGCCGGACATTGCATTCCCAACCGCAGTGGAGCCAAGCGAAACCGGGGAAAGTGTTGAAGACAATGCGTTGCCTTGGGATAGTATAGAACCTGCGAAATATGAAGTGTTACAGCGTAACTCTGAGCTGGTTAAGCGCTTGACCGAGCAGCACCAAAAACGTATTGCCGATGATATGGAGTTTGGCTTTATCGCCGAAGACATTATCAAATACCGGGCTGATAAAGACGACAACACCTTGTCTCTCAATGAAGCAACGCGCAAAGCTGAAAGCGAAAAGGCAGACAAGCAGCGTCTCGCACGAATCAATAAGCGTCAAAAGGCAAATGGTGAAGAGCCATTCAAGTCACTTGAGGATGTGCCGAAAGATTATCAGGCACCAGACGCTTACTTAGATGAATCGGTAGCAATTATGATAGACATGCTGAAGTCTTAATCTAATCAATAAGTTAATAAGCGAGCCTAACTGGCTCGCTTTTTTTGTGTGAATAATTAATGTGATTTAGATCAATTTCTTCGCGTTTTGTTAGTGCTGCGCCTAAGCTTAAAGAAAAGAGTAAGGAGCGCGCTATGAAACTGATGGCCCTGTTAACACTCTTGCTAAGTTTCTCTTTGATGGCTGAATCTGCAAGAGACAATAGCGACTTAACCCAGTTTGACCAGCCTTTCCTACTAGGGGATTGGTACTTGGTTAATCCTAATCCCGAGCAATCCCAAGAAAACTTTTTGGCGATAAAGCTGTCACTCGACTCAAACTATAGTTTTAAAATCGACATTCAAAAGCGTGATTATTCCGTTGACCACTGGGAAGGCCTCTACACCGCGAATGAAGATACCATCATACTCGGGCTCAATAGCGATGAGCCGCAAGTTTACCAATATTCTGCCAATCACAATCTGCTCAATCTTAACGGGGTCACTTTTACTAAAGCCTTGTCCAACGCATTAGCAGGTATGTGGTCGAGCGATCATGTGGGCGGCGATGATGTGGCATCCAGTGATGTTGACCAAGTCGATCTGATACTGCAGCCTGACTTTGTGTTTATGTTTAGAGTCAGTAATAACGATGGAGATGAGGCAATACATCGAGGGGTCTACTACACCGAAGGTGAACACTTGGTGCTGCTTTACGAAAATGGCGAGCATGAGACCAAATATACTCTGAATCGCGACACTTTAACGTTGGAAATGGAAGAGGGAGCGCTGTACGCAGTCTTAAATCGGATTCGGTGATTAACACGAACTTTGCGGATAAATTAGACAAATTATTTGATTTTTTCGCCAAGAATAGACAAAAAACGAGGTATTTCGTAGCGGAGCCTCGTTTTTTTACGTACAGAGAGGTAAGCTAACACGCAAATGATGGATGTAAACATCAAACAGCGCGGCGGTCGTCGTGCTATGCCAATCGGGATAAATAGGCGTTCAGATATTTATGCGGATTGGTCTCTTTAATCTCCTATTCGTCAGAAGGATTTAGACATGGCTCAGACTCCACAAGCCAAATATCGCAAAGACTATCAGTCTCCCTCTCATGCTATTACCGATATCGACTTGACCTTCGATCTTTACGATAACGCGACGACGGTCCGTGCGATTTCGCAGGTAAAACAGTTAAAAGATTCCAATACACTTAAACTCGACGGCGAAGCCTTAACGTTAAAAACAGTAACTGTTAACGGCGAAGCATGGAGTGATTATCAGCAAGTAGAAGGCGGATTAGAGATTCATCATCTGCCCGCTGAATTTGAACTGACTATCGAGACTCTACTCGATCCAGAAGCGAATACGGCGCTGGAAGGTTTGTATAAGTCGGGCGGTGCATTCTGTACCCAGTGTGAAGCAGAAGGGTTTCGTCGCATCACTTATTACTTAGACAGACCAGATGTTCTCGCTAAATACACGACCAAAGTGATTGCAGATAAAGCGCAATATCCATATCTACTCAGTAACGGTAACCGGATTGCAGAGGGCGATCTCGAGGGCGGCCGTCATTGGGTACAGTGGCAAGATCCGCATCCAAAACCCGCTTACCTATTTGCGTTAGTCGCTGGCGACTTTGATGTATTGCGCGATAAGTTTGTTACTCGCTCTGGCCGTGATGTAGAGCTAGAAATTTTTGTCGACAAAGGCAACTTGGATCGAGCACCACATGCGATGACTTCTTTGATCAATTCAATGAAGTGGGATGAAGAGCGTTTTGGCCTAGAGTATGACCTCGACATCTATATGATTGTTGCTGTCGATTTCTTCAACATGGGGGCGATGGAGAACAAGGGCCTCAACATCTTTAACTCAAAATACGTACTGGCCAATGAAAAGACCGCCACAGACACTGACTACTTGGGTATTGAAGCGGTGATCGGCCATGAGTATTTCCATAACTGGACTGGCAACCGCGTTACTTGTCGTGACTGGTTTCAATTGAGCTTAAAAGAAGGTTTGACCGTGTTCCGCGATCAAGAATTCTCGTCTGATCTTGGATCTCGCGCGGTGAATCGCATCAATAACGTCAGAATCATTCGTGGTCCGCAGTTTGCCGAAGACGCCAGCCCAATGTCACATCCAATTCGTCCTGACAAAGTGATTGAGATGAACAACTTCTACACTTTGACCGTCTATGAAAAAGGCAGTGAAGTGATTCGAATGATGCATACCTTATTGGGTGAAGAGGGCTTCCAAAAAGGGATGAAGTTGTACTTTGAGCGTCACGACGGTACGGCGGCGACTTGCGAAGATTTTGTTACGGCAATGGAAGATGCCAGCGGCGTTGATCTCAAGCAGTTCCGTCTTTGGTACAGCCAATCTGGTACCCCAACTGTGCGTGTGACCAGTCAGTATAACTCAGCAGAGCAAACCTATTCTCTCACCGTAGAGCAGTCTACTGAGCCGACTCAGGATCAGACAGAAAAACAGCCATTACATATTCCATTTGATGTAGAGCTGTATGCCGCGAACGGTGATATTATCGAGTTACACCGTAACGGTGAGCGAGTGGGTAATGTACTGGATGTGACTGAAGCTAAACAGACCTTTGTGTTTGAGCATGTTGCCGAGCAGCCAATCCCGTCATTGCTACGTGAATTTTCAGCGCCAGTTAAACTTGAGTATGACTACAGTGATGAAGAGCTGACCTTCCTCATGATTCACGCCCGTAACGAGTTCGCTCGTTGGGATGCGGGACAAATGTTACTAGCCAAGTACATTCGCTCTAACGTAGAGAAAGTGCAAGCTGGTGAAGAGGTCACATTGACTGAAGCGGTCATCGACGCCTTCCGTGGAGTATTGCTCTCAGATCAACTTGAGCCAGCGTTTATCGCAGAAATGCTCTCGCTACCGAGCTTCAATGAGGTGTCTGGTTGGTACAAGCAAGTTGATGTAGATGCGGTGGCTAACGTATTGAAAGCACTTAAAGTGATTCTGGCTACAGAGTTACATGATGAGCTTAGCGCAATTTACCACAGCTCTAAACAGCAAGAGTACTCAATTGACCATGCGGCCATTGGCCAACGTTCATTGCGAAACACGGCTCTGGGCTACCTTGCGTATACCGAACAAGGCAATGAGTTGGTGAGTGCGCAATACGCCGATGCCAACAACATGACCGATACCATAGCGGCGATGAGCGCAGCGAACAGTGCGCAGCTAGAATGCCGTGAAGCGTTGATGCAAGATTACAGTGACAAGTGGAAGCATGACGGTTTGGTGATGGACAAATGGTTTGCGCTGCAAGGGACAAACCCTGCTGCTAATGCACTCGAGGTCATTAAACAAACAATGAATCACGAAGCGTTTAGCCTCAAGAACCCTAACCGTACTCGTAGCCTAATCGGTTCTTTCCTCAATATGAACCCGGTACGCTTCCACGCTAAAACGGGTGAAGGCTATAAGTTTGCAGGGGAGATCTTGCGCGAGCTGAATAGCAGCAACCCGCAAGTGGCTTCGCGTTTGATTGATCCACTGCTTAAGTTGCGTAAGTACGACGTTACTCGTCAAGCTTTGATTAAGCAGGAGCTTGAATCATTAAAAACGATGGACGACCTGGCCAAAGATTTGTTTGAGAAAGTCACCAAGGCGCTTGAGTCTTAGTCCGTGATCAAAACAGTAGCACTTTATAGTGCTACTGTTTATTTATACAGTCGTTCGTTGTTAGCGCAAAATATCGACTCATGTCATCAATTATGAATCAGTACTACTTTACGCTTAATATCTCTTATCAAACTTTTCTGTCTCACTATAATGGCGCAGCTAGCAACATTTTAGTCATCACAGACAATGGCTTACGCCTCCAATTGCCTGCATCTCGTTTCAGGCCTTTTGTTAGTCAAATAGGGCTAAAAGGGCGCTTCAGATTAACAACTGACCAAAAAAATAAGTTTCTAAAGTTAGAACTTCTGTGAGCAACTGATTTTATAGAAGTTTAAATAGAACCTTAGTCACATTCTCAAACATTTCACCTCTTACCACTCCTAAAAGAATTAACTATTTATCAATAAAGCTTTTACAATAAAGCGGCATTACCCGTGTTAAGCACTATGCTTACAACATCCCTCAAAAATACATACAATTCTAATTGTGGAGTGTGATTATGACCGCGCGTGAAACATTGATGCCGGTTCTTCTTGAAAAAGTTTATAAGCTTATTCAAGACAAACTCGAGCTTGCTCATCAACCCCTAGTCACTCAACTTGCTCAACATCTCTTTAGCAACATTTCTCAAGACGATCTTATCGAACGTAATGAATCTGACCTTTATGGTGCTGTGGTCTCCCTTTGGCACCACATTAATGAGAAAAATGCTGATGATATTTCTGTAAGAGTTTTTAACCCTACGGTAAGTCGCCAAGGCTGGCAGTCTACCCATACCATCGTTGAAATTGTGGTCCCTGACTGTCCGTTTTTAGTCGATTCAATCAAAATGGCACTGAGCCGTTTAGATCTTTCATCACACCTTATGCTCCACGGACCTACTCAAATTGATCGAACCGATCAGGGTGTTATCACTTCTATCAACAATGGTGAAGGTGCGCTTCAATCCTTGTTCCATATCGAAGTAGACAGATTGAGTAGTAAAGACGCGATGAACTCACTTAAGCAAGAGTTGTTGAGTATCCTCAATGATGCGGGTTTAGTCGTTCAAGACTGGTTACTCATGGTCGAGAAGCTTGAGCAAGTAACCTCTCAAGTGGAGGCGCAAAGAGACACTATCTCCATTGAGCGTGATCGTTATGATGAGTCGATCCAATTCCTGCGTTGGCTTGGAGATCATAACTTCACGTTTATGGGTTACAAAGAATACGACCTAGTGAATGTTGATGGCGATACTGAGCTACGACCAACACCCGACAAAGGTTTGGGTCTGTTTGCTAATCGCGAGCGTGTACGCACTGTTAAACTCAGTGATTTTCCGGACTCGGCACGTCTAGAGGCCAAGAAGCCTTTCTTACTGATTGTGACTAAAGGTAATCGCCCGTCTCGTATCCATCGCCCAGCTTACACTGACTACATTGGGATTAAGAAATTCGATGAGAACGGCAAAGTGATCGGCGAACATCGCTTTACTGGTCTTTATACGTCTGCGGTCTATAACCAGAGCGTTGGTAGCATTCCACTTATTCGAGAAAAAGTAGAGCGTATTTTAGAGGCGAGCGGCTATCGTGAAGGCTCATATTCTTATAAAGCACTGCACAATATTTTAGAAAATTATCCGCGCGATGAACTACTGCAAGCGAAAGAAGAAGAGCTGCTAGAAGTCGGGATGGGTGTGGTTCAAATGCAAGACCGAGATCTATTGCGTCTGTTCGTTCGCAAAGATCCGTTCGGCCGTTTCTTCAGCTGTATGGTGTACGTCACTAAAGATCGCTACAACACAGAGCTGCGCCGTCAAACTCAGCGTATCTTGAAACAGTATTTTGGCTGCGAGCAAGAAGTCGAGTTTACGACTTATTTCTCTGAGAGCCCACTGGCCCGTACTCATTACATTGTTCGTGTTGATAACAACAATATGGACGTCGACGTTAAAACGATTGAGCAAAACTTAATGGAAGCATCTTCGACTTGGGATGATCGTTTATCAGAAGCGATCGTGGCTAACTTTGGTGAAAGCAAAGGCTTACCACTCTCTAAAGAATATTTGCGTGCGTTCCCAAGATCCTACAAAGAAGATGTGATGCCAGGCTCTGCGGTTGCAGACATTGAACGACTCGAAAAACTGGATGATGACAACAAGCTTGGCATGTTGTTTTACCGTCCTCAAGAGTTAGGCAGTGATTCTAAATCGGTGCGTCTCAAACTCTATCACCGTGATGAGCCAATCCACCTGTCTGATGTTATGCCGATGCTCGAGAATTTGGGTCTGCGTGTGATTGGTGAGTCGCCATATGAAGTGCGCAAAGCTAACGGCCAAGTTTACTGGATCCTTGATTTCTCTATGCTGCATAAGAGCGAGAAAACCGTGGATCTGCGTGAAGCGCGTGATCGTTTCCAACAAGCGTTCGCGGCAATTTGGGCAGGTGAACTCGAGAGCGATGGTTTCAACCGACTAGTACTTGGCGCTTCTCTTACTGGACGTGAAATTTCGATACTTCGTGCGTACGCACGTTACATGCGTCAAGTTGGTTTCCCATTCAGTCAACAATATATTGAAGAGACGCTCAGCCACTATCCAGATCTAGCAAAAGGGCTGGTGGAGCTATTTGCTAAGCGCTTTGAACCAAAATACAAAGGCAGTCAGAAAGGACAAACTGAGCTGATCGCGCGTATCACTGAGCAGTTGGATCATGTTGAAAGCTTGGATGATGATCGTATTATCCGCCGCTACATGGAAATGATCACCGCAACCTTACGCACCAACTATTACCAAGTGGACGATGACAAGAACCACAAACCTTGGTTGTCACTGAAGATGAAGCCAAGTGAGATCCCCGAGATCCCACAACCGGTTCCAGCGTTTGAGATCTTTGTCTACGCACCTGATATCGAAGGTGTTCATCTACGTGGTGGCAAAGTGGCGAGGGGGGGCTTGCGTTGGTCAGACCGTCAAGAAGATTTCCGTACTGAAATTCTAGGTCTTGTTAAAGCGCAGCAAGTTAAGAACACGGTAATCGTTCCTGTTGGAGCCAAGGGCGGTTTCGTCTGTAAACGTCAGCACACGTTGAGTGGCCGTGATGAAATCTTTGCTGAAGGCCAACGCTGTTACAAGCGTTTCATTCGCGCGTTACTTGATGTCTCAGATAACATCATCGAAGGTGAAGTCGCTCATCCAAAGAATGTTGTTCGTCATGACGAAGATGATCCGTACTTGGTTGTTGCAGCGGACAAGGGCACCGCGACATTCTCTGACTTGGCTAACTCAGTGTCAGCAGAATACAACTTCTGGCTAGGTGATGCGTTTGCATCCGGTGGCTCGAATGGTTACGACCACAAAGCGATGGGTATCACCGCCAAAGGTGGTTGGGAATCAGTGAAACGCCACTTCCGCGAAATGGGCATCGATTGTCAAACTACCGATTTCACCGCGATTGGTGTGGGTGACATGGCAGGGGATGTATTTGGTAACGGGATGCTGTTGTCGAAACATATTCGACTGCAAGCTGCATTTAACCATATGCACATCTTTATTGATCCGAACCCAGACTCAGCGTCAAGCTGGGAAGAGCGCAACCGACTGTTCAACCTACCGCGTTCAAGCTGGGAAGATTACAACCCCGAGCTTATTTCTCAAGGTGGTGGCATTTTCTCTCGTCGTGCTAAATCAATTAGCTTGACGCCTCAAATTCAGAAAATGTTGCGTACCAAGAAGACCTCGGTTGCACCCAATGAACTGATCAAAATGATCCTGTCGATGAAGGTGGATCTGTTGTGGAATGGCGGTATCGGTACGTACGTCAAGGCCTCGACAGAAACCCATACCGATGTTGGCGACCGTGCCAACGATGTATTGCGCATTGATGGTCGAGACTTGAAAGCAAAAGTTGTGGGCGAAGGCGGTAACTTGGGTATGACTCAGTTAGGACGTATTGAATACGCGCTTAACGGTGGTCGTGTCAATACCGACTTTGTCGACAACGTAGGCGGTGTAGATTGTTCCGATAACGAAGTGAACATTAAGATCTTCTTGAACGGATTGGTCGCCAACGGCGATCTTACCGTGAAACAGCGCAACAAGATCTTAGAGTCGATGGAAGATGAAGTAGGCGAGATCGTATTGGATGATGCGTATTGCCAGTCTGAGTCGATTTCCGTAACGGAACAACAAGGTACGTCTCTCGTTAAAGAGCAGATTCGCTTTATTCATACTATGGAAAAGGCCGGTTATCTAGACCGTGCGCTGGAATACATTCCTGACGACGAGACTCTGCTTGAGCGCGAAAAGCAAGGCATGGCATTAACCCGCCCAGAACTATCGGTACTGGTGGCATACGCTAAAATGGTGCTTAAAGAGGAGTTGGTTCATGAAGATATTGCCAATGATGCTTTCCACGCACAGCAACTGGTGAATTACTTCCCAACAGAGTTACGCCGTAACTATTCGCAGCAAATGGATAATCATCCACTACGCGCTGAAATTATCGCAACGGCTTTGGCCAACCAAATGGTCAACGAAATGGGATGTAACTTTGTCACTCGTCTGCAAGAAGAGACTGGTGCTAACGTTGTCGATATTGCTAATGCGTATGCGGCATCGCGAGAAATCTTTGGTCTTGGTACTGTGCTTGAAGAGATCCGCAAACTAGATAACCAAGCGACCACAGAAGCTCAATACGATATGATCTTTTATGTGCGTCGTACATTGCGTCGTTTGTCACGCTGGTTGCTGCGCAATCGTATGGGTAAGCAGTCAGTCCAAGCCTTGATTGAGCTTTATCAAGCAGATGTGGAAACCATTAAAACTCATCTTGATGACATGCTGGTGCCTTCGGAAGTTGAGGAGCACAACGACATGGCTCAAGCATGGATTGAACAGGGCATGAGTGAGCAATTAGCGAACTATGTCGCGCGTCTATCGAGCCTATACTCAGTACTGGACATATCCACAGTGGCCCGTGAAAAAGGCAAAACTGTCGAGCAAACGGCCAAACTGTACTACAACTTGGGCGATCGTTTGTCTCTGCACTGGTTCTTGAAACAGATCAATAGTCAAGCAGTCGACAACAACTGGCAAGCTTTGGCTCGCGCGGCATTCCGTGAGGATCTCGATTGGCAACAGCGCCAGTTGACAGGTCAAGTGTTAAGCTGCTCGTGCGCTCCGGAAGATCTCAATGTCATGAAAGCATTAGATGAGTGGATTGTTGCCAATGAAGTCTCGCTACATCGTTGGGAAAATATTCTCAATGAGTTCAAGGTAGGTTCAGTACATGAGTTCGCTAAGTTCTCTGTTGCACTACGTGAGCTGATGTTGCTCAACCTAAACTGTTCAGCCATTGAGTAAACGATTGCTATAATTCGTTGAATTATTCGGTAAAACCATTAATAATACAGCCCCGTTTATACGGGGCTTTTTTCTTTCGGAGGCACAATGCTTTACCGTCTAGCCAGAACTGGCTTTTTCCAACTTGATGCCGAAAAGGCACATGATCTCGCAATCCAGAATTTCAAACGTTTTACGGGAACACCACTCGATCTTTTGTATCGTCAACAGTTACCACATCGACCAGTCGAATGTATGGGGCTGACTTTCCGTAATCCAGTGGGTTTGGCTGCAGGATTAGATAAAAACGGTGAGTGCATTGAAGCATTTGACGCGATGGGCTTTGGATTTGTAGAAGTGGGTACGGTGACACCGCGTCCGCAATCGGGTAATGATAAACCTAGACTATTCCGCCTGGTGGAAGCTGAAGGTATTATTAACCGCATGGGTTTCAACAACTTAGGTGTCGATAACCTAGTCGAAAATGTCAAGAAAGCGAAATACAACTGTGTACTTGGCATCAATATTGGTAAGAACAAAGACACACCCATTGAAAAGGGCGCAGAAGATTACCTGATCTGTATGGATAAAGTCTATTTGTATGCTGACTACATCGCAGTCAATATTTCTTCACCTAACACGCCTGGACTGAGAAGCCTTCAATACGGTGAAGCCCTTGATGAACTGCTTAGTGAATTAAAACAAAAACAAGCGGAACTTGCTAAGCTACACGATAAATATGTTCCATTGGCATTGAAGATCGCACCGGATCTTAGTGACGATGAAATTAGTCAAATCTGTCAGTCATTGATCAAAAATAACATTGACGGTGTCATTGCGACCAATACCACATTAGATCGTTCTATTGTTGAAGGCATGAAGCACGCAAATGAAGCGGGTGGTTTAAGCGGTCGACCTGTACAGTCTAGAAGTACAGAAGTAGTTCGACGTTTAAATCAAGAGCTTCAAGGTCAAGTGCCTATTATTGGGGTAGGCGGCATCGATTGTTATGTTGCGGCCAAAGAAAAGTTGATGGCAGGTGCTGAACTGGTCCAAGTTTATTCTGGCTTTATTTATAAAGGTCCGGGTTTGGTTAGCGATATTGTCAAAAACATCTAAAGTCAAACATAAAGTTTTTCAAGGTGTTAAGTGACATTGTCACACTAAGCATCTTGATGCAATTCTGAGCTTATGAAAGAGGAAATGAGAAATCATTTCCTCTTTTTTTTCATCGAACAGTACATAAAATCGAAGTATTACTTGGCGAGGTAATTAAGCGTTTTACCTAAATTCACCAAAAAATAAGAGATGGAACGATGCTTAAACCCAGTGACAAATGGACTTGGTACTATGATGACTCAGAAGGGCACCTGATGCTCGACCTGGGTGATAACATGGTATTTAAAACCAATCTCGCACGGAAACTGGTCGTTGATTGCGCCATTGGCGTGAACGAGTTTTCCGTCGATGATGCGTCTGCCTATCAAACATACAAAGAGCAGGCCGCTTTACTGGGGTTAACTGAGCCAAGACAAGCCGAATTAGCACTTTATTGTGTCGCTGCTAAGCGTTTTCACAAACCTGTTCAACCGAAAAGCTGGTTTTTTGACAGCTTAAGTAGCGGCTGTGATACCCCTGAAGAAGGCGACTTAGTGCGCCTGTGCAATGACTTCAGCGATGGGTACTTTATGGTGTTAGAAGTGGGAGAGTCAGCCAGCTTGTGCGCCTTTGTCGGATTGGAGGATTTCCAGCTCAATGGCAGTAAAGCTCTAGCGTTCGGACAAGCCATTAAAGTAATGCACGACCGTTTCGAGATATGTAACCACCATTTTTCTGCCCAACCCATCGCTCTGGTTGGATAACCCATTCATTTATCGTTCCTTCGTTTCATTTCCTGCCAGCTGATATAGCTGGTTTTTTTTTGTCTATCCTGCACGAGAACTGAGCGATTTAACCTTCGTTGTTGCGCTTCGATTCATATCTCAATTGTGAGATGTGTTCAAAATTTACTCGTTTAACACACTCGCAATCAGCCTAAAAATAGGGCGAACCTCTCTGCTATATCATCATAATTCCTCATTTCTCCTAATTTTGTAGCAAAATTACACTGTAAATTACTGTTTGGTATAGACCAATTGTGATTCGAATAAGTATTCACTTCGCTTCTAGAGCGCAATGAATGGTTAAAACTGTCAGCGGACTTACCGAGTAGCGCTCATCAATAAAATCAGTTGATATTTGGTGGGAAATCGAACAATTGCCGTTTGTTTGCCGATGAATTTAGGCTTTGCGCTAACAGTAACTAAACGAGTCAGGTATAATGCGGGGTCATTTTTTAGAGAATCAAAACATCACTATGCATCAATATCTTGCTGTTACTTCGAACGGGCTGGAAAACCTGTTAGTCGACGAACTCATTAAGCTTGGAGTAAACGACGCAAAACCGGTCCAAGCAGGGGTTCGCTTTAAAGCGACGAATGAACAGATTTATCGCGTTTGCTTGTGGAGTCTCTTGGCTTCAAGGTTTGTACGCGTGCTATCGGAATTCACCTGTAACGATGATATGGATCTTTATCTCGCTGCTTCTGCGGTCAACTGGGTGAATCAGTTTGATAGCAGTAAAAAACTGGTGGTTGATTTCAATGGCACCAACCGCGAAATCCGTAACAGCCAGTATGGTGCGATGAAAGTCAAAGATGCGATAGTGGATAGCTTTGAGAAAAAGAACCTACTAAGGCCGTCGATCAGTAAAGATCAAGCTGATCTTCGCGTTCATGTACGTTTGCATCGTGATAAGGCGATATTAGGTGTGGATATGGTGGGGGGCGGTCTTCATCAGCGTGGTTATCGCTCAGAATCTGGCCGAGCTCCGTTAAGGGAAACACTTGCTGCAGCGATTATTCTGCGTAGCGGATGGAGTGCAGAGAAGCCATTACTTGACCCTATGTGCGGCTCGGGAACGTTATTGATTGAAGCGGCTATGATGGCGGCCAATATGGCACCTGGTGTAAATCGTGCGCAGTGGGGATTTGAAGCGCTTGACGATTTTGAGCCGGAAACCTGGGCTGAAATTAAATCTGAAGCCAGTGTGCAAGCAAGAAGGGGTGTCAAGAAAGTTGACGCTAAGTTCTACGGCTTCGACAATGATGCTCGTGTGCTAAAGACGGCCCGTGACAACGCTCGTCGAGCAGGAGTTGACAGTTTAATAGAGTTTGAACTTGGGGATGCTGCCAAGCTTGAGCGCCCAGCCTCGTTTGAAGACGGTGTGATAGTCTGTAACCCGCCTTATGGTGAGCGATTGGGCACTCATCCAGGTTTGATAGCGCTCTATACAGCGTTTGGTGCTGAGCTCAAAGCCGAGTTTGGTGGTTGCCAAGCGTCGATTTTTTCAAGCTCAGACGAGCTGTTAAGTTGTTTGCGTATGCGTGCCGACAAACAGTTCAAACTGAATAATGGTGCGTTACCGTGTCACCAAAAGAACTACTCGATCAGTGCACGTCAAGCCAATCACTCTGGTGACAACGTCACTGAATCATTGGTTGCGCCCGACTTTTCGAATCGACTCAAGAAAAACCTAAGCAAGATTTCTAAGTGGGCGCGTAAAGAGCAGTTGGACTGCTACCGTATTTATGACGCGGATTTGCCAGAGTACAACGTAGCCATTGACGTCTACCTCGATCATCTAGTGATTCAAGAATACGCAGCACCGAAAAACATCCCGGAAGAGAAAGCGAAGCGTCGCTTGACCGATATTATTCGCGCTGCCATTCAGGTTACTGATACAGACGCGAACAAAGTGGTGCTAAAAGTTCGAGAAAAGCAAAAAGGTCGCGCGCAATACCAAAAGTTAGCGCAGCAGTCAGAGACGCTCACCATTGACGAATATGGTGTAAAGTTGATTGTGAATCTGCATGATTACCTCGACACCGGTTTGTTCCTCGATCACAAAATCACTCGCCGTAAACTGGGAGAGATGGCAGCAGGAAAGGATTTCCTCAACTTATTTGCTTATACGGGCTCTGCGACAGTTCATGCTGCTTGTGGCGGCGCAAAGTCCACCACGACTGTCGATATGTCCAACACGTATCTTGAGTGGGCAAAAGAAAACATGAAGTTGAATGGCCAATTGGGCCGACAACATCGTTTCGAGCAAGCAGATTGTTTGCAATGGTTAGAAAAGTCGACCGCCCAATTTGATTTGATCTTTATCGATCCACCCACTTTTTCTAATTCGAAGCGCATGGAGCAGTCTTTCGATGTTCAACGTGACCACATTCAGTTGATGACTCAGCTTAAACGTCTATTGAGAGCGGGCGGTACTATAGTGTTCTCGAACAATAAGCGTCACTTCAAAATGGACTTAGAGGCATTAGAGGCCGTTGGTCTGACAGCGAAGAACATCTCTCACCAAACGCTACCGATGGATTTCGCGCGTAACAAGCATATCCACAACTGCTGGGTGATAACACACAAGGAATAACGTTGACGTGATTACGTTATATAGTACAGAAGGGTGTCATCTTTGTGAGATGGCATTTGCCCTGACACAACAACTTCACATTTCAGACCAAGTCGAGATTGTCGATATTGCATTCGACGATGAACTGTTCTCCCGTTACGGCGTCACGATCCCGGTGCTTAGTTATCAGGGTAACGAGTTGAATTGGCCGTTTGATTTGGAACAATTACAAGTTTGGTTAGAAAAAAATGGCATTACTGACAATTAATAGCGGGCTGCTTGCCTATGGTGACCATCCTTTACTCGACACTGCAGATTTTGCTCTTCAAGAAAACGAGCGTGTTTGTCTAGTAGGGCGCAATGGCGCAGGTAAATCCACCCTAATGAAAGTACTGGCCGGCGAAGTGGTCATGGATGACGGTAAGCTTACTGTTACCCAAGATGTGGTCGTGTCGCGTCTTGAGCAAGATCCACCACGTAACCAAGAAGGCACTGTATTTGATTATGTGTCTGGCGGCCTAGCGGGGATTGGTGAACAGATTAAGATCTATCAAGATCAGCTCGATCTGATTGCGGTTGATCCCTCAGAGCAAAACATTAACAAACTGGCGCGCATTCAAGAGCAACTGGAGCATTCCGGAGCTTGGCGTTTTGAAGATCGAATCAAAAACGTACTAGGTGCACTAAAGCTTGAAGGTCATACCAAGTTGACTGATTTGTCCGGTGGCTGGCAGCGTAAAGCGGCGCTAGCGCGTGCTTTGGTTTGCGACCCAGATGTTCTACTTCTTGATGAGCCGACCAACCACCTGGATGTGACCACTATTGAGTGGCTTGAAACCTTTTTGAAGGATTTTCGTGGGTCCATTATCTTTATTTCTCATGACCGAGCCTTTATCAAGTCGATGGCGACTCGGATTGTCGATCTCGACCGCGGTAAATTGGCGTCTTTCCCTGGTGACTACGACAATTATCTCATCGAGAAGGAGGAGATGCTGCGTGTTGAAGAAATGCAGAACGCAGAGTTCGATAAAAAGCTCGCTCAAGAAGAGGTCTGGATTCGCCAAGGTATTAAAGCACGAAGAACGCGTAACGAAGGTCGTGTTAGAGCATTGAAGAAATTGCGTGAGGAGCGTCAAGATCGCCGCGAAGTGCAGGGCAAAGCCAATATCCAAATCGATGATGCAGCACGGTCAGGTAAGATTGTGTTCGAAGCGCAACATATCAATTACAGCATTGATGGACGCTCAATTGTTAAAGACTTCTCATTCAACATTATGCGTGGCGACCGTATTGCGCTAATTGGTCCAAATGGCTGCGGTAAGAGTACGTTACTTAAGCTGTTGCTCGGTGAACTTGAGCCAGAGTCAGGCCGTCTGCATTGTGGAACGAAACTTGAGGTCGCGTATTTCGATCAGTATCGCGAAGTCTTGGATCCTGAAAAGTCGGTGATTGATAATCTCGCAGATGGTAAACAAGAAGTGATGGTTGGTGGACGTCAACGTCATGCATTAAGTTACCTGCAAGACTTTTTATTTGCACCTAAACGTGCCCGCACACCGGTCAAGGCGCTGTCTGGTGGGGAGAAAAACCGTCTATTGTTGGCTCGTATTTTCTTAAAACCGAACAACTTGTTGGTTCTCGATGAGCCGACCAACGATCTTGATATCGAGACATTGGAACTTTTAGAAGATTTGCTTGCCAATTATCAAGGTACTCTGCTTCTTGTCAGCCACGATCGCCAGTTTGTGGACAACACTGTGATGACCAGCTGGATTTTTGAAGGCGATGGTGTGATTGAAGAGTTCGTTGGCGGCTATCACGATGCTCAGCAGCAACGCGAACAGGTTCGCAAAGCCAGAGTGGGTGAAAAACCAGCGAAAAGCGAGAAACAGGTTGAGGAGACTCCCAAATCGACAGCTGTAAGTAACAAGCCGAAGAAGTTATCTTATAAACTGCAGCGAGAGTTGGAAGCACTCCCAGCCATGTTGGAACAACTTGAAGCCGACATAGAGTCACTTCAACAACAAGTCAACAGTGCGGAATTTTTCTCCAAACCTGTAGACCAAACACAACCCGTATTAGAGAAGCTTGCTGCCACAGAGCAGCAACTCGAAGTTGCTTTTGAGCGATGGGAAGAGCTAGAAGCAATGCAACAGGATAGTTAAAAACAGATGAGTCGTAATAGTTTAAAAATCACCACTTTGGCCGCGACGGTTGCCGCCTCTTTTGGCGCCAATGCTGCGCTGTATAACGTTCACATGAGTGCTCCAGAGGGAACCAGCTCTAGTTTGCAAACCTATGGTGTCGCAGTAAGCGATGAGACAAGTAGTTGTTGGACGACATCTTGCGGTGAGTCAACCTCTGAATTGGCTGTCGAAGTCAAACGATACCGAGAAGGCTTTCAATATCGCGATGAAGCGCCGTTCTTTTTACCGTTCGGTTGGAATTATCTTGATGATGGCTATGATGGTTTTGTTAGTTACTGCCGTAACTTTTTAGGTTATCAAAGCACTCAGTGTGATATTTGGGCCGATACACAATACACCAAGGGATATAAAAAAGAACTTGATGGCAATTATGCAGGTTCGATTGCGTACGTCGATGGTGGCGTTGTCAAATCCGAGATTAACACTGTGGTCAATACCCTAAGCGGTCTTTCCGGTTCCACCAGCGTTGTTGGTAGTGCGCAAGATACCTCTATAACGTCACACCGTAGCTTTAAAGGTTTTGTCGACACAACCGACTTTACGACCGGAGATAGTGAAGTTATTTCGGCTCAGTACTGGACTCAGAAGGCTTTGACGCCGACAACAGACACTTTCATTGTGGGTAGTATCATTCGCGATAATGTCAGTGTGGGCAACAAATTTATCTACACGTCTAAACCAACTATCTGGAAAAACGGCACCGCAAATGAAATCAATTGGTTTGGTAACCGTACTGAGAATGGTGACTCGAAAGCGCAGGGCAGTGTGCGCGACATCATCGAAGGCGACCCTAAAACTACCCTCTATGGCGTAGGTTACACTTCTGACGGTGATGTAAGACTAAAAGCAGCGGTGTTTAAGTCTACTGATAGTGGAGACAACTGGACTACACAATTAGTTGGTAACTTCCCATACGAATCTTCAGAGTATGCTAACCAAACCTTGCAAGCGGTTAATGACAATGGCATCGCAGTCGGTACTGCTAAGCTAAACCGCGCACTAAGCGGTGCTTATGCCAACACGCTATTTTACGTCGACAATTTGGAGTCTCCATCATACAAAGCCTTTAGCGGAGACATCTTTTTTACTGGTGCCAACGGTAAAGCGGGAGCAATTAACAACAACGACGAAGTCGTGGGCACCATTGACTACGAACGTCATAGTGAAACCAACGGCAACCCACGTGCCAAACGTGGCTTTATCGCGCCACTCACTGGCAATGCTAAAGCGCCATTGCAAGGCAAAGCTTGGTACTTGGATGATCTGACCTATGGCTCGAATGCAGCAACGGATAACAATCAGTTCCGCATTATTGAAGCGGCAGATATCAATGATGCTGGCGTTATTGCTGCCACTGCTTATTACTGTGCTGGTGGTTGGGATAGTGAGGCGATTAACGCGTCATGTAATGCAGGTGCTTCGCTTGTGGCAGTAGAACTTGTGCCAATTCAAGGAGCTACAAGTATCAGCGCGCGCCCAGTTGAACAAGAGACGGTATCGCGTAAAGGCGGCAGTCTAGGATGGTTCATTTTACCTCTACTTGGTCTGCTTGGGTTCCGTAGAAAATAGATTAAATTGTAAACAAGAGCACAGGTTCACAGTTTTGGATCTGTGCTTTTTTATCGCTTGAATTCGGCACTCTTTTGATCGAATCTTAATGGTGAAGTCATTAAAACTTCACACCTCTTTAGTAAGCGATACGTAGCGCGTTAACTTAAGTAAAGAGGATAAGTAGTACGTTAAGCAACATTTTATGTATGAGGACGACACTATGAAGAGACAAAAGCGTGACCGCTTGGAAAGAGCTCAATCTCAAGGTTACAAAGCGGGCCTAAATGGCCGCTCAATGGAAGCATGTCCGTACCAACAGATGGATGCTCGCTCCTACTGGCTTGGTGGTTGGCGCGATGCCAGGGAAGACAAACACTCTGGTCTCTACAAATAACACTCAATCCACATACGATATAGGAACTTAGCCCCGAAAGGGGCTTTTAAATAGTACCATAACGCACTATAACTAAATTGCTTGATTGCAAAAAAGCGACTCGAGTGAGTCGCTTAATACCAATATTCGACTAAAACGCCGACGTGTCTTGGAAAAGACCGACTTTCAGATCTTTTGCAACATAGATTTCTTTTCCATCCACAAGAACTCGGCCATCAGCAAGACCCATAACCAATTTACGGTTAACGACGCGCTTCATGTGAATTTCGTAAGTGACTTTTTTTGCTGTTGGCAGGATTTGTCCAGTGAACTTCACTTCGCCAACACCAAGTGCACGGCCTTTACCTTTGCCGCCAACCCAACCAAGGAAGAAGCCGACCAATTGCCACATTGCATCAAGACCAAGACAACCAGGCATTACCGGGTCGCCAGGGAAGTGGCAGTCAAAGAACCACAAGTCAGGAGTAATATCGAGCTCTGCGAGGATAAGACCTTTACCGAAATCACCTTCTGTTTCTGACATCTTAGAGATGCGATCCATCATTAGCATATTTGGCGCAGGCAACTGAGGGTATCCAGGACCAAACAG
>JBCAXU010000053.1:0-25407 GCA_038533895.1 Pseudomonadota bacterium
TGAGCGAATTGAGTCTCTGTTTAAGCACTACACGGCAAAAATGGAGGCGGCGTAATGGATTGGTTAAGGCAATTTGCACCTGCGCATCCAAACGGCGCACCGCTGTTACGTCATGATGGACAGCAAGAACGGTTTTACCTTCTGCTACCACTTCATGAATCAAACCTTCTAGATAACGTACCCCTTGCTCATCCATACCCGTTGTCGGTTCATCTAGAACAAGTAAGCTTGGATTATCGAGTAGAGCTTGGGCGAAGAGAACACGCTGTTGCTCACCGCCAGAGAGTTGTCCCATACGACGATCACTTCTTGTTGCCATACCAACACGCTCTAATTGAGCTAACGCCTGTTGAGCTTGCTTGGTTTTACGGCGCCAAAACAGAGGCACACGCGTTTGGTTAAGCAGTACAAAATCCATGACCGTCAAAGGTAAGCTAGCTTCAAACATGGCTTTTTGTGGTACGTAACCAATTTTTCCGGCTTGCTCAGCCTCCGCCCAATGCACCGAGATGTCACCCGAAAATGGTGTAAGTCCTAAAACCGAACGTAACAATGACGTTTTGCCACCACCGTTTGGTCCCATAATCACATGGCATTGACCCGCTTGAAAACGAGTCTGAATGTCTTGCAGAATAAGGTTGTCCCCGTACTGCAAGCAGACCTTATCAAGAGAAATCGAAGGACCTCGCATTAGGCTTTCTCCTGCTCATGTTTGCTTGCAACAAACTTCATCGCATCTATTAAGGTTGCTACGTTGTCGCGCATCTCCACCTCGACTTTGTCGGCTTCGTATTCGCCGTGCGTCATGTGAGAAAAGCGATATAGCTTCACGCCCGTCGCTTCTTCGATTGTATCAACAAAACGGTTTGGCATATTCAGCTCGTAAAATAGAACATCAATACCAGATTGGCGGATCTTCTCGATGGTTTCCTGGAGCTGACTAGCGCTTGGCTCTACGCCATGAGCAGGTTCGATTACCGCGGCGACATCGACGCCAAACTCTTGCAGAATGTATCCGTAAGCATTGTGTGTTGTTGCGACCTTCATACCTGCTGTATCAAGCTGCCCTAGAGACAACATTGCATTACGCTTTAAAAGGCGAAACGTTTTTGCATACTTCCGTGCATTTTTACGATAAAAAGCTGCGTTTTCTGGGTCAAGCTTGCTCAACTCACTGGCAATGGTGTAGACCTTTTGAATCGTGGTGGATAGTCCAACAAAAGTATGTGGATTCACTGCGCCTTTGCCAACGGATTGCCCCATCGCAGGCAATAGTGGCACTTCTTTATTTGCCTCAATCACCACCAGATCATCGCGCTGTGCAGCTTGAATCACTTTCAGAGCAAAATCATCATGCCCAATACCATTGACGACAATCACATCCATCTGATTCAATCTTTTAAGATCATTGGGTTGGGGCAAATAGTTGTGAGGATTGAAGCCCGCATCGACCAAAGGAATGATCTTGGCTTTATCACCGACCACCGCTTTTACATAGCTGTAGTAAGGTTGCAAAGTGATACCAACGCTGAGCGTTTCGGCATAACTTGAAGCGGAAGCGACCAGTAAAGCACTAGCCGTTAGAAATCGACGTAAGAGAGAGCGTGTCTTCATAGTTGTTATCATGTTGGTTATCGCTTAATGCTTGTGAAGGCTTGTAGGAGAAGAAGGCGTTAACACGATTTGTTGCCAACCATTTAGCTTTCGTTGACTTTGCTGAGTTAAGTCCTCGGTATCGATAGGAACCGCCGTAGAAAACCAGATATCAGCATGCTCGTGACGGCTATCAAGTAACATCGAAGCTGAACCTTGATCATCCTGTTTCACACCAAGATAAAGTCCTGCATCCAACATCTGCCATTGATGAGAACCTTTGCGCTGCCAACTTTGATCTTTAACAAATGGAGCGAGCCAAAACGTTTCGAGTTCGCTGACTTCTGGCCACTCGCCCTCGTCAATGTGAAGATCACGAATTTCCTCATGAGCCAGTTTCAGCTCTGCAATCATTGCCAGTTCTTCTTGCCCAAGGTCAGTCATCAACACCTGATATTCAAGTGCTTCTGCCTGCTCAACGTCGGTTTGATGATGGGGCAGCAAAGCAGCTGATAGCGCGAGAATACCCACAATAATCAATGCCACCCATTTACCTTCTCGACTGCCGTTATCCGGTCGAATTTTCTGAGTGATCATTTCTCTTTCAACTCAACCACATCAACTTCTACTGGGTTTTCATGCCCTGCGTCGAAAACAAGATAAAAATCCACTTTAGGATGAGTTAACTCAGCAATAGAGCGCTTGTCTGTGGTTACTTTGGCTATCAAGTTGTCATCGTAATCGTACATTTCGACGTCATAGTCCACTGCGGTAGAACCATCAGAGTAACCTGCTTCACAAATGACTTTGTCTTGTTCTAAATGGCAGCTCATCAATGGAAAGTGCGCCGCAGCTTGAAAGGACAGTAAGCCGCCCGAAAGAGCGGAAGCGATAAGAATAGAGCTGTTTTTCATGGTGTATCCAAAATGGCTCAGCGAAGCACTGAGCCTCAATTGTATTAGTTAAGTTGTGTTTCAAAGGTTAAATGCACGTTTGAGCTAACTTTGTCGGCCAATGGATCGTTATTCAGTTCGCCTTTGTAGTTTGCCTTCATGAGATAACGACCAGCGACCGTTGGGGTAAAGGTCATCTTGCCTTCTGAGTCACTCACTAAATCCAGCTGCTCTTGGTGGTTTCGGTAAAGGGTACCGTCACGAGTAATTTCCGCAGTGACGCCTGGTTGCGGCTCACCATTAAAGAAGAATTGGAAAGTCACCGCTTCACCTTCAATGATGTCTGATGGGTGAGTGATCGGTTTCATCTCTAGCATCTTACCTTCAATTTCCAGCGCTTTTTCCGTCGGCATTCCTACCGTCACATAACTTTCCGCTCGGGTGTAGCTCAGTTGCGTAACAACATCACGGGCTTTTTCTGGAATCACACTTGCGCGATCGGCTTTACTGGCTCGCGCCCACTTTACTGTGTCACGGCGACCCGCTTTATATTGGGTGTAGTAGCTTGGTTGGTTGTTGATCGCCACCTTGTGTGTGCCTTCTTCTTCAAAGTAGAAATCAAACATTGAGCGACGCTTACCACGAACAACAAAGTTCGGACGCTCCGAACGACCATCCGGCATGATCACAAAGGCTTTTTCACTACCTGCTGGCTTATCAAACACGAATGTACCGTGAGAGGCAGTCACATCAAACGTCAGCCAATCTCCCCCTTCCTTCGATACGGTAAAGTGAGAAGGCAAGACCCAGCGAGGGTGCGCTTGTGCCGTTGTTGCTGCAGCGAGTCCCATCGCCATTACACTTGCGAGAGCCACCACTTTCGTTTTACTTTTCATTGTTGTTCCTTATCACTTAACTTGGTAGTTGACGGAAATCATGCCCGTCTCTTCGGTTGGTTTGAGTTGATAGCGCACGTCACTGTCTGCTAACTGCATTTTCTGACGTAGGTAGTTTCGACCGCCATGTTCGCGCACCACCTCTACGTACAATGTGTAAGCACCCTGATCGACATGCTTGCCGTCATCGTTGGTTCCATCCCAGGTAAATCGATACTGCCCCGCCGGACGAGTAGCAGAGGTCACGGCATCTACCAGCTCACGGTCATAACGCCCTACTTTGCGCCACCAGCTACGAAGATCTTTTAGCCATTCGTCTTTACCCACCCACAGTTGAATGGTCTTTACAGGTTTACGCTTACTGTCTTCAATCCAGACTGCGACATAAGGACGGGCGTACATCGAGGTATCAATTTTTGGCAACTCGAATTCAAAATCGACTTTGGCACTGTCTGGCAAAGGGGTCGCAAAAACTGAAAATGGGGCTAACGCGGCAATAAAAACGAGCTTTTTTACTGAGCGACTGCGCAAAAGTCGGGCTGTATTTAACATAGGGAGTTCTCTAAGTAGGCTGTCACATCCAACCTTGGATTAAGGCACAGCAACAAAATAAATAACGAGCGAAAGCAAGGTGCCAAAAGCCATCCACTGCATCGACGTTCTTAAGGTCTTTTTCTTTGGTAGCAGCAAACACACGCCAGTTAGAACAAAGAACACCATCAACAACGCCGTGATATCAATGAACCACTTCCAAACATCGCCGCTATTGCGACCTTTATGGAGATCATTCAGTCGCGCAACAATGCCGTAATTCGTTGTTTCAACTTCAGCTTGCCCCGTGGTCATATCGACAAAAACGGTGGCGTTATACCCTGGACCTTTGAAATCCAAAGAAAGCTCGCCAATCACCAGCTCTCCATCTTCGGTTTCGGTGTACACATCCAAAGCAGAGGGCATGCCACGCAAATGGGCTTCTTGAGTAAGGAAGTTCAATAAAGCAGAGCGATTAGGTTGGAAGCGGCCTTCTGTTGCAAAAAGTTGCTCCGAAGGGATCGTGAGTGTGTGTTGTTGAATGATTGGTTCGCTGCGCTCAAACAATGTCGGTCTGTTCAAGGTAATGCCCGTGACGGCAAAAAACAGAGTCACCAATAACAGAGCCATTGAAACATAGATGTGCAGGCGGCGTGCCCAAGTTTGAACGCCTTTGCTTTTAAGCAACATAGAAAACAATCATCACCAATAAATGAAAGCTTAATTTAGATGATAATTATTCTTATTGGCATTTAATTTACATTGTTTACGTTTTACAAAATCAACCGTCGTTGTTCTATCCGAGTTTGATCGGAGCCTAATACCAAGGACACCCTATTTTAACAGCGCCACTTCTCTCCTCTACAGAAACAAAAAGACCCGAGATCTGACTCGGGTCTTTCGATGCTATGAAATACGCATTAACTATTTTGGCTTGCTTTGGCGTTGCGCATTTGGGTTAAGTACTTCACCCAACTCTCAGCTTGAGCCGAGGGCTTGATGGCATGAGCTCGCTTCGCATTTGCCAGTGCATCCTCAAAGCGTTTCAGTTTGTAGTAAGCTCGGGCTTTCATTAGTGACACCTCGGCCTTTCGTCCAGATACCTTCTTTAGCGCGAGCAACGCTTGCTCATAATGACCTTCCTGGACCAAAAGCTGAGACAAGTTCCAATAGTACTGGCGATCGAGTTTCGCAGCGACACGCCAGCTTTCGATCGACTTATCCCACTCCTTTGCCAACTGCCAAAATGTCGCTTGTTGCGCTTTAAGCTTACTGTCTGAATTTAGGCCTTTTAGCTCGCCTAACACCTCAGCAGCACGTTCAGGGATTCCCCTTTGACCGTACAACTGAGCCAGCAACTTAATATCATCTTTAGTAAATACCGCTCCTTGCAGCTTAGCGAGAGCAAACGCGTCCAGAGCCCGTTGACTGTCATCTATTCGAAGGTACAAAGCGACGAGCTGTCGCCACCATTCCATACGCTCAGGTTCAATGACAATTAAGCGCTTGATCGTCCCTATGGCAGACGTCCATTGTTTGAGTTCAAGCTCTGCGGAAAGCTTAATCGACAATGGCGGCAACTCATCGGGCAAGCCAAATTGCTCGTATCGTGCCATTGAAGAGAGCACGTCTCGCCATTGACTCAACTGGTAATGAGACTGAACGATACGTAACCACACTTCATGCGCTTTCTGGTTTTCAGGCACCGACTGGCTTAGCTCATAGTAATGAGGCAACGCTTGCGAAAATCGCTGTTCATTAAGCAATAAATCCGCCAGCATCTTACGAGTTTGCCAAGCTTGTTCGTCGTTCAAGAGCCCACTTTGGACAGATGCATCAAGCTGTTTTATCGCCAAGTTTACTTGATCGTTTTGCCAGTAAAATATCCCCAGCATACGGGCGATGAATGCCCGATCATATTCACGAGACGTCTCGACTGTTTCCAATGCAGAGATCGCCTCTTGGAGCTTCTCTTCTTGGGCCAAGTTATGCGCTCGTTGGACACGCACAGCAGCATATTCACTGAGCTCGTTAGCGATGGTGGTAAAGGTGCTAATACTGAGTACTGCCCCAATTAACAGCGTTTTCATCATTTGGCTAACTTAAACTCCACTCTAGCGGTTTGTCCAAACTGTTCAACCGATACGCCCTCTTCAACTTTTGGCTGATACTTCCATTTTTTCAAGGCGCGAACCGCTTCTTTCTCAAACATACGTTTTGGCTTTGCTTCAATCACTTGAATGTCTTTGGGGCGCCCAGCAGCATCAATCGTAAACTGCATAATCACATACCCTTCCACGCGCCTTTTCAATGCTTTACTTGGGTAGCGAGGCTCTACACGATACAAAGGAAGAGCACGCTGGTTCCCCATCGTTCCTTTTAGGTTTGGAGCACTAATAGCAATGCCGTCAAGGACAGTATTGAGCCCCAAGGCACTAATCGGCGTCACAGGGCTAACTGGCTTAACCTGCGTCTGCGCTTGCGCTAGGTTCATGGGTTCGGGAGACGAAGGCGGCTTTGGCTGCTTTGGGACTGAACGCTGACGGCGTTGCACATCTGCATCATTTTCCAACATCACCATATCAAACCGCACGGCTTCAGACGCCTGAGGTACGCGTTGGTTGCCTTTATCAACCATCCAAGCCATTACGCTAAATAAGCTCACCGCAATCAGCATCGATATAGGCAACGCAAGTATGAGCCTACCCATTAAGGCTTCTCCGCCGCCAACGCAATATTTTTAACGCCTGCGCCTTTTGCTGCATCCATCACTTTCACTACCGTGCCGTTGTAGGCATGTTCATCCGCTTGTATCACTAGCGACGCATCGGGTTGCTCAAGTAACAAGTGCTCAATGGTGGCTTCAACACGTTCAATATCGACCAAACGTTTATCAATATAAACATCGTTAGCAGCATTAACAGCGATAAAGATCCCAGCGTCTTTTTGGCTCACCACATTCGACGCTTGAGGACGGTTCACTTCTACACCTGACTCACGCACAAATGAGCTGGTCACGATGAAGAAGATAAGCATAATGAATACGATATCGAGCATTGAGGTTAAGTCGATTTGCGCTTCTTCTTGATGACTGTTTCTACGACCGAGTCTCACTTCTGACTCCTTAAAGATTGTTCTAACTGGAAGGCTTTGCGTTCACACACTTTGCTTAAGCGAGCGTGTACAAACATACCAGCAAGTGCGGCAACCATACCTGCCATTGTGGGCAAGGTTGCCAGTGAAATGCCGGAAGCCATCAATTTGGGATTGCTGCTGCCTTGCGTCGCCATCACGTCAAAGACAGCGATCATGCCAGTAACCGTGCCTAACAAACCGAGCATTGGGCAAATCGCGACCAGCACTTTGATGGTTGATAGGTTTTGGCGCAGTTCAATTTGAGCCTTTGCAATCCATCCATCGCGGATTTGATGCGCATACCAAGAATGGTGTTCAGCTCTCGCATTCCACTGCTCGCAAAGCCGATTCTTTACTTTTGGGAAAGTCACTGCAAGGTAGAGAACGCGCTCCATAACCAGAAGCCAGCATAGTGTCACAACCGCCGCCAACCACCATAAAATAGGGCCGCCTTGCTGCATAAAACGCACTAAGGTTGAGGCCCAATCCTCGCTGATCAAACCCAATGTGTTGAGTAGGATCTGCTCCATTATGCTGCGCTCTCCGCTACCGTATTCGACGCAATCTTTCCTGTGGACGTATCGCGTTCAGCTTGCTCAGCCACAAGGCCAATACCCTGTTTTTCTAGAATATTGCGAATGTTCTCAGCTTGAGAGCTCAGTATGTTGTGCGCCAGAAGCAACGGCATTGCAGCCACAAGACCCAGAACCGTCGTCACAAGTGCCATCGAGATCCCCCCCGCCATAACTTTTGGATCGCCATTACCGAACTGGGTGATCACTTGGAAAGTTTCGATCATACCCGTGACCGTGCCAAGCAAACCCAACATAGGTGCAAGGGCGGCGAGCAGCTTCAGCATCGACAAGCCTTTCTCAAGGTGAGTGTGTTCATCAACGACCGCTTCCAATAAACGCAGCTCCAGCGCTTCAACACTGCGATGTTTGTCTTTTTGATATACAGAAAGAATGCGCCCCAATGGATTGTCACTTGGCTGAGTTGGATTCTTTAATTGCTTTGCAATCTTTTGACGCGCGATAAACAATGAAACACCACGAACGAGCGCGATAATCAAACCAATGGCGAGCAAACCAAGGATAATTTTACCTACCACACCACCAGCATTCAGTCGATCGGCCATGGTTGGAGAATTTGCCAATTGCTCTAGCAAAATGCCTCGTGATGGGTCAATCACCAGTGAGTCAATGTCTCCTGAGCTTAATGTACTCGCCGTTGGACCGTTTTCAGGCTGGCGCAGATAATTCACCGCATCGCCGCGCTGACCGTTCCACTTCACGTAGCCTGCGTTGTCCAATAGCGCCATAGAGCCCAGGCGAACACCATTAACGGTTTGTTCACGGCCCTCACCATCTAGCAAAGAAAATTGCACGTTGGCGATCTCACCACTGGCTTTAATTTGCTCTTCCATACTACGCCACATTGCACGCAGTTGAGGTAATGTCGGCAGTGATTTCGCGGCGACGATATCCTCTATGTTTTGTTGAAATGAGTTAGCGTCGACGCCTGTTACAGAGAACTTAAGCTCTGACTCTAGCTCTTTTGCGTTTTGACGCACGACACCAAAAAGCTCCCCTAAGCTGCCTGTTTCTAGTCGAAGTTTCTCTTCAAGCTGGGCAAGCTGAGACTCATTTTCGCTGAACGTAACACTCAGGGTGTCCGCTTCTGCTTGTAACGCTGCACGCTCGGCAACAAGCTGGTTTTTCATCGCTTGCAACTCTTGCTGCGTTTTCATAAAACCAGACTCACGAGCCACATTGTGCGACTGCTGCTGACGATTTTCTTGCTGCGCTTTCTGCAATAATGCGTCACTAGCAAAGGTTGTGTGAGGTAGAAGAGCAGCAGAAGACATCAGCGCAACCGATAGCCATTTTTTCATCATTTATTTGCCCTCCGCGATATTAAGGGACACGGGCAGAGTCAGCATACTTGGGGCAATCTGCTTGTTCGCAACGGCAAACGCTTTGTCTAATGCTGCTTTTTGTTCACTGCCTACTGCTTGCCATGCTTGCTGTGGTTGTGACCAGCTCCAAAATTGCTCACCTGATAAGCTGCGTGCAACCAATGAAACACGACCTAGATAAAGGATATCGGCTTCGACTTGATCATTACCATCTAATGCAATCTTGCCTTGGTAGACGCCTATCTTAGTGCCGTAGTCCATCTCAATCTGATACGCCTCTAAAATACGACGAAATTTTTCAGCGTCAGCGACATCAGCACGCGTCATCATTGCTTCCAGCTTTGCAATACGCTCTTCACGTTGTGTCTTGCGGATCGGTTTGTCATTAGCGACGATGCTCTTAAGACCATCAAGCATATGGTACATCAGTGGCACCACACCTTGGCGAGTCTTAGCGATTTGTTCGATTTGCTCATTCAGGCTAGCGACTTCTTCGTTTTGGCTGTCGACCAAACTAGAAAGGTGGTTGCGATAGATGGTTAAGTTACTGACTTCCTCTTGCAGCTGTTCGATTTCAGCTTCGAGCGTCAATGCCTTTTCGGCGCTTATGTCGATACGTTTCTGACTCACGGCTGAGTCTTGATTGGTTTTACTCTGAACCGCTTGCGCATCACTAAGTGCATCCGCGTGTGCGGGAAGCAAAGTCGATGAGATCAACAAAGCGATACTGGATTTGATTAGATTCATACGAGTTATATTTCTGTTTTCTAAAAACCACTAAAGGGGAAGATATGTCTTCCCCTTTTACAATCAGATTGTTATCAGTATTTGAACTGGATGGTTGCCATGTAGTTTCGGCCTTCGCCTAATGTTACACCACTCGCACCTTCTTGCTTACTGTTTGTACTACCGCCTCCAGCTAGATAATCCGTATCAAACAGGTTTTCCACGTTGAAACGAGCTACAATGTCTAAGTTCTCATCATACTTGTGAGTGTATGACACCCCCATATCGACACGGGTATAGCCATCTTTCTTGAAGGTGTTTCCAGCATCACCGTAACGCTCCCCTTGATATACAAGACCTAGGTTTACATCGGTATTGCTCTGCACTTTGTAACTAGACCACAAGCTGGCCGACAATTCTGGCACATCTGCAGGACGGTTACCTTGGTAGTCTCGGCTTTTGGTAATCTCAGCATCAAGGTACATAGCAGAAGCCGTGATCGAGAACGCGTCCGTCACAAAGCCTTGTGCAAGAAGCTCCGCACCACGGTGAACTTGTTCGCCGCCTTGCGTTTTCTTGTACATAACGTCACCACTAGCATCTACACCATCTTCCACATCTAATGAGATGTTTTCTAACGTGATGTCAAACAGAGCACCCGAAACGTACAGACGTTCATCAAGCAGTTCCCATTTTGTTCCCATCTCATAAGAAATACCGCGTTCTGCGTCCAATTGCTCGCCATCGTTGGTGTACTTTGTGCCGTAGACGTTCCCTTGCGGCATAAAACTCTCAGAGTATTGAACGTAAACCGAACCATTGCTTGATGGGTGGTAAATCACGCCAAGTTTTGGAGAAATCTGATTTTCTTTAATTTTTTCATTTGTACGGTCACGACTACGCTTCTCGTCGTAACGAATGCCCGCTAACACTTGCCAATTTTCATTAATGGTCATCATGTTTTGCGCGTATGTCCCCCAAGTTTTGTACTCACTGGTCGGCCAAGTTCTGTCACTTGTGTAACCCGGCTTAGGAACAGTCTGCCCAGGAGCAATGTCCGCTGAGTCATGGAACTCCATTTTGCGCTTATAGCTGTATTCTAAATAGTTCGTCCCCACAAGCAGGGTGTTTTCAGTGCCGAGAAAATCAAAATCTGTCGCGACATCTGCATACGCAGTATCAAAAATCCAACGATCGGTACGGTCATTGCCTGAATGAACGATCTTGTTATCTTGAGCGTATTTACTGAAACTCGGATAAGACTCTACATCAAAACGATTGAAGTCTTGTCGGTTATAACCCGCTTTAACGTTGACGTTATCCAGTACTTGCGCGTTGATGTCGATACCGTAGTTTTCTGAATCGTTTTCAATGGTCGACCACTGTGCATCCCAGATGTACTTGTCTCCAAGAACCGGTTTGCCATCGACAATATAAGCGCCTGAGTCGACACTGCCATCATCTTTAGTACGGTCATAGTGCGCCGACACCATAATGTCGTCTGTCATATCGTATTCAACAATCAACCCGCCAACCAAACGGTCGGTTTGCGGTTCACTTCCATCGCCGTATTTACGCCATGAACTGTAACTTTCTTTGGAAAGAATCGCGCGCGCACGCAAGGTTTCTTCATCATTCAGAGCACCACTCACATCAAGAACCGTACGTGAGTGATTATTCGAGCCAATGTCTTGGCTTAAGCTTGCTTGGGTTTCCGTGGTAGGCTTCTTAGTTACCATGTTCACAAGACCACCCGGCTCAGATTTACCATACAGTAAACCAGATGGTCCTTTCAGTACTTCAACGCGCTCTAACAGTTCAATCGGCTGACGGTAGTGAGACCAGTGTTGGCGACCATCACGCAAAAAACCGTCCGAGCTGCTTAATGGGAAACCACGCAAAGAAAAACGTTCACGGTTTCGACTTGTGCCTTCTGCACTGATACTGGCATCGTTTTGCAGAACTTTACCCAATGTGCTCGCACGTTGCTCATCGATAACCGTTTCATCGATAACCGCGACTTGCCCCGGCGTTTCCAATTGGGTCATTTCCATTCGCATGGCTGTACTGTTGGTATCCGCTTTGTAGCCGAATTCACGACCCTCTACCACGAGATGTTCATCTGCCTGATGTTCTTGTGCAATGACTGGCACGGCTAATGCCGCACAGATCACTAACGCCAATTGGCTCTTAGGAAACATATTTTTCACTCCAACTATATTCGAGTCACTGATTACATGATGTCATGACCCTAGAATCATTTCGGGCGTGAATATAATTGATAATTATTACCATTTGCATCAAATTTACATTCTTTGCATTCACATCATTGACGCTAGCAGTATTGTCTTTCTATAAGGGAGATAATTCCTTACGCACCTAAATGCCTATGAGCAATTACGGTTTAAATAATAACGTCACTGCGAACCCACCCTCTAAGCGGTTTTCAGCCGTGACCTGTCCGCCCATGACCCGCATTGATTCTTTCACTATGGCAAGCCCCAAACCGTAGCCGCCTAATTTCTTATCCCGTGAGGTATCTAAACGCGTAAAGGGGTCAAAAATGTTTTTTAATTTGTCTTGTCTGATCCCTTTACCGTCGTCCATGACGGTTAGAGCAATATATTGATCGCTGTTGACTCGTTTATGACTTAGCGACACCTCAATGATGGCTTGCTCTCCTGCATACTTGATCGCATTGCCAACCAAGTTGTTCACGCATCGCAACAGTAATGTCTCATCACACAACGCATGAACATTTGTTAAATGAGAAGTAAAAAACAGTTTTTGCCACTCTTTCAGGTCGATCTTGTAGTGTTCTATTTGAGGGCGAATAAGTGCCTCTAGGTCACACTGTTTGAGCTCTTTTTCATAGCGATAGTTCTCTAACCGACTGAACTGTAATATTTCATCGATTAACCCGTTCAGTTCGTTTGCTTGCTGCTCCATTTGGCTAACCAGTGCCAAGTCTTGTTCTGCTACTCGCCCACGCAGTAAGTGCAGCACCAAATTCTGCCTCGCTAGAGGAGTACGCAATTCATGCGATACATCTCGAATCAATCGACGTTGTTTCTCAGCGAGCGAATGAATCTCATGCGTCATAAAATCAAAATCTCTGGCAAGTTCATTAAACTCTCGTGTATTCGATTTGAGTTCGCTCACGACGTTAACATTAAAATCCCCATTCGATAATTTTTTGCTGGCTTCTCTCAACCTATCTAGGGGTTGCTGTAACCGCCTTGCAAGCAGCGACGAAAATAGCGCTAAGATCACCACAGCGATCACCACTTTCAGCACAGAAAAATAAACAATAAAATCATTGGCTGGATGCAGTTGGTGGGGGAGCTGAACAACCAAACTGTTATTATTTTTCAAAGGGATGTGGATGATTGGTTTGCTCACCCTGCCTTCAAGCTGTTCATCAAGCTGCCGGATAAATCTCAGCTTGAATTCAAAATGAGGGTGCATCATTCGATGAGTTAGCGGTTTGTTGTGCTCATCAAGAACGAACAGATAAAAGTCTTGTGCATTGGCCCAATCTGCCAGTTCATCCATGTCACCAAACTCGATCAGTTCATCGGCTTGATGTGCTAAATCCAGCATTTCATTTTTTACCCGCTCAGGCACTTTCAGCATCGCCTTAATCAATGCCTGCTCTGCTAGAACTTGCACCAGGAGAATACTCACGATAATCGCAGTCATATAGCTAAACATTTGAAACGCAAGACCATCTTTTCTATGACGAATAAACGCCGGACAAGAAAACATACTCATTCTTGGATTTGCTCTTGGTAGCTGTATCCCTTTCCGCGGAACGTTTTTATGTGTTGCTTTGAAAAACCAGATTGAACCAATTTACGCCTGATATTGCTTATATGCATGTCGAGGTTGCGGTCAAATGGGCTAAGCTCTTTCTTCAAGACTTTTGTTTGAAGTTCCGCTTTTGAAATCACTAACCCTTGATTCCTCATCAAGTAGCTAAGTAGGTCAGCTTCGGTCTCGGTCAGTGGCAAGCTGTCTAACCTATCGTGAATGCCTTGATACGTCGCTTGTCTTTGACGCTCTAAACCGACGCGGCGCAATAAGGCTTTAATTCGAATTAGGAGATGGGCAACATCGAAAGGTTTTCCGATAAACTGATCGGCGCCCGCTTCGTAGCCGTCGATCATAGAGCTATCATCATTCAATGCGGTCAGCATTAAAATGGGCGTCGCAAACCGCTGACATATTCGTCGCGCGACCTGCATGCCGTTAAGATGAGGCAGCATCACATCAAGCAATACCAAATCAAAGTGCACCTTTTCCATCGCTTGAAGCGCACTCTCTCCACAGTGAACATAGGACACACTGTACCCATCTTGCTTGAGAACCTCTTCTAGCAGCTCACACAAGAGAACATCATCATCAACCACTAATACTCGCGACATCATTCCAACCTCAAATAAAAACGATTCGCATTCTAGTGTTTGTTGATGCTCTAAACAACAGCACAACCACCTTACTTAGCCATTTAACGCAAGTGCAATACTCTCGACTGGTTGAACTAGGTGCTCATGCTTCATTCAATAGTTGATAATGGGTGTCACCGAGAAAAACAACATCAACGAGTCATTTTCTTAACGAAAACCACAACAAACAGCGCCATGGTAAAGCTACCCAAGAATGCCTCGCAGGCGGCGATAAAGCGCGCAACCCCGACCGGAGAAATATCCCCGTAACCTAGGGTGGTGAAAGTCACGACGCTAAAGTAGAGCGAGTTAAAAAACTCCAATACATAGAACTGCCACCCTGTGACCCCTTCATAAATAGGGTGAGCCCCAGTGGTGTCGAGAAAGAAGTAGGCTAACGCACAAACGACAATCAAAAAAATTGAGAAGCCGACCACACGTAATGGATCTTCTCCGTAGCCACAGAACAAATCGACTAATTTAGAGATAATGCGTTTAGTGCTAAAACGCGGCATTTGATAACGACGAAAGCGCATCTCACGTTTGAAAAAATCCCCCGCCATCTCGAATAAACCTTGTTTTTCACACTGCTTTCGAATATTGCGACACACCTCTTCTGCCTCTTGGTAGAGCTGCGCGGCTTGTTGACTACGCCGTTGCCGCCTCGACTGCTTCGCTTCTAGCTCTTGCTTAAGGTATTGGCCCCATTCAATATTTTCTAACTTGGCTCGTGCTAACTCAGCCCCGAGTAAATTGCACCCACCGAGCTTAGCGCAATGTAAATTGGCACCGACAAGCTTGGCTTTCATTAGTGACGATCCACGTAGATCTAAGCCAAAAAAATGGGCATCGCTCAGATTGGCTCGATAAAAATCGGCGCCACGACACTGGTAACCATCTTTGCAGCCACGATTGACCAAGTCGATATCCTCGAGGTCGGTTCTTGCCAACTGAAATCCATCTAACGGTTTACCTGCTGCGGCCCACTGCTCAACCTGCTGTTTGATATTGTCATTGCTTTTGTCGATATGGGGATCATGCCAGTAACAAAGACCTGACTCTCCACTGGGCTGGTCGCAGCACCAGCCATCTGGGTTTTGATAGCGGCATCGGCCTGTTTGAGATTCCATATGCGCTGCCCTTTTACTGCCTATCTGTCGAACGAGTCGATATGATAATAAGTGTAGTGGCAGATCGATCTCTCGACATGAATTATGGGCAATCCAAATGATGTGGAACTCATTTTAATTTTATATTTCACAAGGTTACAGTGACTTCTTTATCAACTGTGAGTGCACCATAAAATTGTCGCCATCAATTTTTCGCATTGTTACGACTCAGCCTCACCGCGTTCGTTCTCGACCTGCTGGCGTAACCACTGCTTAAACAAACGGGTATAAGGGTCCTCGGTATGGGTAATCACAAAGTATCCGGCATTCGCGCTGATCGGAGCAAACGGAGCAACCAAACGCTGCTGCTCAATTTCGTTACCCATCAGTGCTACTCGCGCTAGCGCAATCCCAACCCCCGCTTCCGCTGCCGACATCGCCATATCGGTTCGGTTAAAGAAGTGCCCTTGATGTGTCGCAAAATCAAACTGGTGCGCAGCGGCCCAAAAGCGCCACTCATGATCTTTGCTCGCTCCCTGCCATGGCATCATATCGTGCAGCAAGGTCACCTGACGCCATGCCTCGCTCCCCTCAATAATAGAAGCGTGCTGGTTGAAGTAGTCTCGACTCATGACTGGAAGCAGCGACTCAGCAAGAATCAGCTCGGCATCGGGGTGTTTGTAGGGCAGCGGACCATAGTCAATCGCGATGTCGAAATTGCGCTTATCGCTGTCGACTAATGCTCCCTCAGCGATGGTATGAATCTGCACATCTGGGTATTGGCGATGAAATTTTTCTAGCCTCGGCACTAACCATTTAAACGCAAACGACGGAGTGAGCTTAAGCCGTATCTGTTTGCGCTCAGAGACTTGGGTTATTTGAAACACATTGTCTTCTATCGCCGCGAGATGATGTGCTGTGCCATCAACCATTTTGGCGCCCTGCTCCGTTAACCGTATTCCGCGTGCGTGGCGTTCAAACACACTAAAACCCAGCTTCTGTTCAATTTGCTGTAGCTGTTGGCTCACAGCGCCGACAGTCAGGCTTAAGTCTTTTGCGGCGCTGGTTAAGCTTTGATGCTTGGCGATAGTACAGATTAAGTTGACCCCATGGAGAATCGTCGATTTCATAATAGCTTTTAGTTTTTCTAAATACTTATATCAATTCTTATCGATTGTTAAAGCAATGTAAATTATTCATACTTGGCAAAATTTCATAATGTGAGAACTGAACGTGAAAGTGGTTGTTTTGGGAAGTGGTGTCGTCGGTTTAACCAGCGCATGGTATTTATCGCAAGCAGGTTGTGAAGTGACGGTTGTTGATAGGCAGTCGAGAGCAGCAGAAGAAACCAGCTTCGCCAATGCCGGTCAGATCTCATATGGATACTCATCACCTTGGGCTGCACCTGGCATTCCGAGCAAAGCGGTGAAATGGTTATTTGAGCAACATGCGCCACTCAAGATCAAACCCTCCCTAAGCCCGGAGTTGATACAATGGGCGGGGAAGATGTTACTCAACTGTAATCTAGATAAGTATCGGATCAACAAAGCGCGGATGCTGACGGTCGCCAATCGCAGTCGAGAGTGTTTAGCTAAATTAAATCAGCAGTATCAACTCGATTACCAAGGCCGCAGCCAAGGTACATTGCAGATCTTTCGCAATACCGCGCAGCTCAGCGCCGTTGAAAAAGACATCCAACTGCTTGAAGAGAGCGGAACACGTTATCAACTGCTAGACCCAAACCAATGCCTCGAGCAAGAGCCTGGGCTTGCCAATATGCAAGGGCAACTGACCGGTGGGCTGTATCTGCCTGACGATCAGACGGGGGATTGCTACCTATTTTGCCAACAGCTGCAAAAAATGGCGCAGCAGACGGGCGTCAAGTTTCTGTTCGATACCCATATCAAGCAATTGGTCACCCAAGGGAACCAAGTTATCGCAGTGGACACCGACCAAGGCACGATTGAGGGCGACCGTTTTGTCGTAGCGCTCGGCAGCTACTCTAAACAACTGTTAATGCCGCTGGGCATCGATGTTCCTATTTATCCGGTTAAGGGCTATTCATTAACGCTTCCGGTGATTGATGAGCGGCAAGCGCCAAGCTCCACTATTATGGATGAAACCTATAAAGTGGCACTGACTCGATTTGCCCAACGAATTCGAGTGGCCGGCACCGCAGAGCTCGCCGGCTTTGATCCTAGCCTCCCTGACAAACGCTTAGCAACGCTCAACCATGTGGTGAGCAACTTGTTCCCAAACGGGGTCGACTTTTCACAAGCAGAGTATTGGACAGGCTTTCGCCCAATGACGCCTGACGGCACGCCGATCATCGGTCAGACGCCACTGAGCAATCTTTACACCAATACTGGGCACGGCACTTTGGGCTGGACTATGGCCTGCGGCTCTGCAGAGATACTGGCCGAGATCATCACAGGTAGTGGCGAAACGGCATCTGATGAGCTCAATTTGACCCGTTACCTTCGCTGCGCTTAGTGCTAACCATACAAAACGCTACACCTATCGTTATTAACAAAACAATTGATAAGGAGGTGTAGCGTAAAATCATCTTTACCTTCAACTATCCTACCTAAATATCTTCGCATATAGACCATGCCAATCAGGCAGATAGACTCAGCAATCACCAGTAATTAACATTTTTTTAGCACTTTGTGTTTCGGTTCACGCAAATCAACATCAACAGACAAATAAATTAACAATTACATTACAGAAAGGGTAATATCTCGCTCAGAAAACAACCATTACAAAATAGAACAGGGAAAATACTTATGCAGTCATTTGTTGATTTTCTGAATGGAATCATCTGGAGTCCGGTACTGATTTATCTGTGCCTGGGTGCTGGTTTGTTCTACTCAATCATGACTCGTTTCGTGCAGATTCGTCACTTTACCGAAATGTGGCGTTTGCTGCTTTCAGGGAAAAGTTCATCGAAAGGCATTTCTTCATTCCAGGCATTAGCCGTTTCGTTATCAGGCCGTGTCGGTACAGGTAACATTGCGGGTGTCGCAGCGGCGATCGGTTTCGGTGGTCCTGGCGCGGTGTTCTGGATGTGGGTAGTGGCCTTTTTTGGTGCCGCGACCGCATACGCAGAATCGACGCTGGCACAGATCTACAAAGAAGAAGACAACGGCGAGTTCCGTGGTGGTCCAGCTTACTACATTGAGAAAGCAATGGGACAAAAGTGGTACGCATGGATCTTTGCTATCGCCACTATCTTTGCTTGTGGTTTCCTACTTCCTGGTGTGCAATCAAACAGCATCGGTAACGCCGTTGAAGCAGCGTTTGGCTCTGGTGCCATGATTGAAACCGCAATGGGCACCTTTAGCTTTGCTAAAATTCTAACGGGTACCATCATCTCTGTGATCTTAGCGTTCATCATCTTTGGTGGTGTAAAACGTATTGCTAACTTCACCCAAATTGTGGTGCCATTTATGGCGTTGGCTTACATCATCACCGCATTTATCATCATCCTACTTAACATCGGTGAAGTACCTCGTGTATTTGCGATGATTGTTGGCGATGCATTCACTCCTATGGCGGGTGTCGGTGCGGCCATCGGTTGGGGTGTAAAACGTGGTGTTTACTCGAACGAAGCAGGTCAAGGTACGGGTCCACACGCCGCGGCTGCAGCCAGTGTCGATCACCCAGCTCAGCAAGGTCTGGTTCAGTCTTTCTCGATTTATATCGATACACTACTCGTGTGTTCTGCAACAGCGTTTATGATCATCATCACTGGTGCATACAACGTTCACGGCGCTGAAGGTTTCCTAGTACAGAACCTCGGTGCAGACATCGCGGCTAACGGCCCTGTGTTTACCCAAATGGCGATTGAAAGTGCGCTACCAGGTATCGGTAAACCGTTTATCGCCATCGCACTGTTCTTCTTTGCCTTTACCACCATCCTAGCTTACTACTACATCGCTGAAACCAATGTGGCTTACATTCGTCGTACCATCAAAGTGAATGGCGTTATGTTCTTGCTTAAGGTCGCGCTGATTGCTGTCGTATTCTACGGCACGGTCAAAACAGCCAACCTAGCTTGGGCAATGGGTGATGTGGGTGTTGGTCTAATGGCATGGCTAAACATTGTCGGTATTCTGATCATCTTCTTTATGTCTAAGCCCGCTCTGAAAGCGTTAAAAGACTACGAAGAGCAGCAGCGACAAGGCGTGGAAGAGTACACCTTCAACCCGGTCAAGTTGGGCATCAAAGGCGCTGACTACTGGGAAGATAAGTACCGTCGCAAAACAGGTAAAGAGCCTCAAGCTGAAGCGGCCGACACTAAACCTGTCGAGCAGCCATCAACCTAATATGACAATCATCGAAAAAGCAGTGGTTTAAAAAAGGGGGTAGCGTGTTGCTACCCCCTTTGTTATTCCCGTTCCGTTCGATACTTCAGGCCATTCAGCGCTGTGCTTTATGCCGCAACCTGCTCAAGCTCAACCTGTTGCTCTGACTTTTTGTCACCAATAGGTAAAATGGTACGCCCGTACTCATTATTAAGCACTTGCGCCATGGCAAAGTAGATGGCACTTGCACCACAGAAAATACCCTCAAAACCGGCGATCGTGCCGATCAACTCACTGCCAGTAAAGTCACGAGCAGCTAGCAAAAAGAACAGAATCGTCAACGAACCAAATACCACTTGTTTGGCAACCGGATAGCAAAGTGAGCCAATAAACATAAAACCGGTGAACACGCCCCATAACAGCAGGTACCATCCCATAAAGCTTGCCGGACTCGCAGGTAACCCCATATAAGGCATTACGATAAGACCGACTAACGTCAACCAGAACAAGCCGTATGATGTGAACGCCGTAGTACCAAAAGTATCGCCACGTTTAAAGCACATCATGCCGACCAAGACTTGGCTCAGACCACCATAGAAGATACCCATCGCCAGAATCATAGAGTCAATTGGGAAAAAGCCTGCATTGTGAATATTGAGCAGAATCGTTGTCATCCCAAATCCCATCAATCCGAGTGGCGCTGGGTTGGCCAGTTTTGTTGACATCTTGCACACCTTTAAAAAAAAATAATAAAAATTACGCGCGAAGTTTAATCCTGTTCAACAAAAATGATAGAGGCCACAAGCGCAATCTAAGGTTGCGCAAATCACCCCATAAAAAACGGCAACTCCTTAGAGTCGCCGTTGTGCAGGTTAAATGGTATTAATCATGTCACTTATTGACACGAAATCTGGTCCCAGAACCAGCTTGATTGAATGGGAGACTCCCACACCCCTGGGCCATTTTTGGCCACAAAACACTTACCTAAATAAGTGACTTTGTCGCCATCGGATACTTGTGTTGAACCCGGTTGCCACTCGATGAAGGTGGAAGGATCCGGCGTTGGTGCAGGCTCTGGCGTCGGTTCAGGTTCCGGCGTTGGTGTTGGGTCAGGTGTTGGTGTTGGGTCAGGTGTTGGTGCTGGCTCTGGAAATGGCAGTGGTTCGGTTGGTGTTCCTGCGATCAACTCCCAAGGCCCACCTAAGCTCGGGTCATCGCCTTGGGTCCACCATTTGGCGCGATAAGTCGCCCCTTGATGGGTGACCTCTTCTCCACCGGTGTAGACTTTGTTGGCATCCCAATCGGTGTCATTTCCGGGGCCGGTTCCTGGGTCAACAGGGTCCAGCTTGTCAACAACTCGGACTTCAGGCCAGCTAGCATGCGAGCCGTAAAAGTTAGTGACACACTTTTCGTAGTCTCCAGCCACAAGTGCCGAGTAAGCGGTTTGAAAGCCGACTAACTCACACTCAAAAGAGTAGCCACCCGGACGGTCAGCATAGTATTTCCAGTTGCCATCCCAGTTGGTGTAAAGCACATCGGTTGCACCATTCAAGTTTAAGCTGCCATAAGGGGTTTGTTGCCAGCAAGTATCCTTTTCGTCAGCCTCTAGTGGGATTTGATAATGGTCTGATAGTCCTTGCCAGTAACGAATGCGATTGACGGGTTGGCCTTTCTCTTTATTTTGCTCACCACACTCAATACCACCATTGATGATATTGATGGTGGTGCCAAAGCCATAACCAATCCCCGCTTCGATTTCGCGCTGTGAAGGGGTCCAGGTTTTATCGATCACATGCAACATGGCTGGCTTCGGCGCTTGTGGAGTCAGGAAAAACCAAATCGCCGAGGCAAGGTTCAACCACGAGTCCGCCACCAGCCCTGGATTATTGAGCAAGACCGACGCATCGCCATCGAACATCGCCTCAGAGAAAGCACCGTAATTAAAGTGATAAGAGAGCTGCTTGGCACCACGTCCAAAGTAGCCTTGACCTGCTGCGCATGGCCACTTCTGGTTTTGCCAGTCGTTCTGACCACACCCTGTGGTGTACCCCTCTTGTCCTTCAGACCAGCCCATTTCTCGAACATGGACCAATGCTTGTTGCCACTCTTCGAGCGCCAGAGGGTTGTCAGAGATATTGTCTTTAGCAATATGACCGCCCGTTTCTTGGGCAAAATGAGCAAAGGCGGTTACGATCGAGCGCTTACAGATCGCGTCTGAGTCTCGCCCATCGGTGTATTCCGCACAAAAGGCGGGAAACTTACCGATTGCGCGTAAAAAACGTGTGTAGGTATACTCGGGCGCCGCCATGTGAGTCAGAAAATCCCACTCTTGGCGGGGAAACCCACGTTCAGCTCGCTTGACGTTATCTGGGTTTGTCGCCAATCCCGCATCAATCGCCTCTACCACACTGTTCGGTGCGGTGCGCAGCGCTTGAGACCAGATTTGGTACATGGGATTAGCCGTTTTTTGTTGCTCGACGGCTTCGATATCTGCACGTGAAATCACGTATCCGGTCGGGTTGTCAGGATCGGGCTGAATGTTCATTGTCGCCCATGTCGGCGCAGCAGCGAGTATCGTGAGTGCAGTAAGGTAGGAGGTTTTGTTCATCGGACTAGTCCTTATGTCAATTGCTGTCACAAGACTAGAAAAAAGCACATAATGCTGCACGCAAAGCAGAGGTCACAAACGTCAAGTTGCGAGACAGTGTTCAAATACAACAGATCTCTACATTCTGTGCCAGGTAAAACTGTCTGGTCGATTCAAAAATTACTCTTTTATTTATCAATAGTTAACTCCCACCCACCATCGTTCAGGCGAAAAAAAACCAGCTCGAAAGCTGGTTTTCTCACATCAATTAACCGGAGGTTATTCCCATTCGATGGTTGCTGGTGGCTTACCAGAAATGTCGTAAACAACGCGTGAAATGCCATCAACTTCGTTGATAATGCGGTTAGAAACCTTACCTAGGAAATCGTATGGCAGATGCGCCCAATGCGCAGTCATAAAGTCGATAGTTTCGACTGCACGTAGAGAAACCACCCAATCGTACTTACGACCATCACCCATTACACCGACAGAGCGCACCGGTAGGAACACTGTAAACGCTTGCGATACTTTGTGGTAGAGATCCGCGTTATGCAGCTCTTCAATGAAAATAGCATCCGCACGACGAAGCAAATCACAGTACTCTTTCTTGATTTCGCCAAGAACGCGAACACCTAGACCAGGCCCTGGGAATGGGTGGCGGTAAAGCATGTTGTATGGCAAGCCAAGCTCTAGACCAATCTTGCGCACCTCGTCTTTGAACAGCTCACGTAGTGGTTCAACAAGGCCCATTTCCATATCGTCTGGCAAACCACCCACGTTATGGTGAGACTTGATCACGTGCGCTTTGCCCGTTTTAGACGCTGCAGATTCGATTACGTCTGGGTAGATCGTACCTTGAGCAAGCCACTTGGCGTTTTTCAGCTTCTTCGACTCTTCGTCAAATACATCAACGAACACGTGACCAATGGTTTTACGCTTCTCTTCTGGATCTGACTTACCTTCCAGCGCTGCTAGGAAACGATCTTCCGCATCCACTTTGATGATGTTGAGACCGAACTTATCGCCAAACATCTCCATCACTTGCTCACCTTCGTTCAAACGGAGTAAACCGTTGTCAACGAACACACAGGTAAGCTTGTCGCCGATGGCACGATGAACCAGCATTGCCACAACTGAAGAATCGACACCACCTGATAGACCTAGGATCACTTCATCGTCACCCACTTGCTCTTTAATACGAGCCACCGCGTCTTCGATGATAGACTCTGATGTCCAAAGGCGCTCACAGCCACATACGCCAAGAACAAAGTTCTCTAGCATTTGCAGGCCTTGTTTAGTGTGTGTCACTTCTGGGTGAAACTGAACGCCGTAGTATTTTTTCTCTTCGTTCGCCATTGCCGCGTACGGACAAGTGTCGGTTTCGCCAACTTTAACGAAGTCTGCTGGGATTTCGACCACTTTATCACCGTGGCTCATCCATACATCTTGGGTGGCTTCAAGGTCTTTAAATAGCGCCGACTCACCCGATACTTTTACTTGCGCATAGCCAAACTCACGTTCGTTCGAACCTGCAACCTTGCCACCTAGCTGCTCAGCCATCGTTTGCATGCCGTAACATACGCCGAGTACTGGTACACCAGAATCAAATACATATTGAGGAGCGCGAGGAGAGTTGTTTTCGGTAACACTTTCAGGACCACCAGATAGAATGATGCCATCTGGGTTGAATTCACGAATATCCGCTTCTTCTACATCCCAGCTCCATAGTTCACAGTAAACGCCGATTTCACGAACGCGGCGAGCCACAAGTTGAGTGTACTGAGAACCGAAGTCCAAGATCAGAATACGTTGGTCATGGATATTTTTAGTCATTTTGAGCAGTCTTTTTAGGCTAAGTGATTAAAACCGAGGCGAGTCTACTCGCCTCATATTAATGCTTTCAGGAAAAGCGACCGTTTATGTTGAGTAATTAGTTACCCAAACGGTAGTTTGGCGCTTCCTTGGTAATCTGTACGTCGTGTACATGTGACTCTTGCATGCCAGCACCAGAGATGCGAACAAACTCTGCTTTGGTGCGCATATCTTCAATCGTTGCGCTACCGGTTAAGCCCATGCTTGAACGTAGACCACCCATTTGCTGATGAACGATTTCTTTCAGACGACCTTTGTATGCGATACGACCTTCGATACCTTCAGGAACAAGCTTGTCTGCTGCATTATCGGTTTGGAAGTAACGATCAGATGAACCTTGAGACATTGCGCCTAGTGACCCCATACCACGGTATGCTTTGTAAGAACGGCCGTTGTATAGAATCACTTCGCCTGGCGCTTCTTCGGTACCTGCAAACATAGAGCCGACCATCACACAAGACGCACCAGCCACAATCGCTTTACAGATATCGCCCGAGAAGCGGATACCACCATCGGCAATCACCGGGATACCGTACTCATTAGCCACTTCCGCTGCGTCAGCAATGGCAGTAATTTGTGGGACACCCACACCGGTTACAATACGAGTAGTACAGATTGAACCTGGGCCGATGCCCACTTTCACTGCACTTACACCAGCTTCGATAAGGGCTTTCGCGCCAGCACCAGTGGCAACGTTACCGCCGATGATGTCTAAATCTGGATGAGCAGCACGAGTTTCACGGATACGCTGTAACACACCTTCAGAATGACCGTGAGAAGAATCGATTAATAGTACGTCAACGCCTGCTTTAACCAACGCATCAACACGCTCTTCGTTACCCGCACCCGCGCCGACCGCGGCACCTACACGCAGACGACCACGCCCATCTTTACATGCGTTAGGTTTACGCTCTGCTTTGTGGAAATCTTTAGCAGTGATCATACCGGTCAGTTTGAACTCATCGTTCACGACCAGCACTTTTTCAACGCGAGCTTCATGCATTTTCTCTTGAACTTCTTCACGAGTCGCCCCTTCTTTTACAGAAGCTAGGCGCTCTTTAGGCGTCATAACTGCCGAAACTTTCTTAGATAGGTCAGTGACAAAGCGTACGTCACGGCCAGTGATGATACCGACCAGTTCGTTGTACTCTGTTACTACAGGAAAGCCAGCAAAACCGTGCTTATCAGTCAGAGCGACTACGTCAGCAATGGTTGCGTCGGGGTTCACTGTCACAGGATCTGAAACAACGCCAGCTTCGAAGCTCTTTACCTTTCGAACTTCGCTAGCTTGCTGCTCAATAGACATGTTTTTGTGGATAAAGCCAATGCCACCCTCTTGCGCTAGCGCAATGGCTAGACGCGCTTCGGTTACGGTGTCCATCGACGCCGAAA
>JBCAXU010000054.1:0-24319 GCA_038533895.1 Pseudomonadota bacterium
GTCTCAACACCAATTTCGCGCAGTACCGCTAGAGAGGCATTGCGCATCAACTGGTACTCTTTATCAGTTAGAGTCTGTGCTGGTGCGACAGTGATGGAGTCACCCGTGTGGATACCCATAGGGTCGAAGTTCTCGATAGAACATACGATGATACAGTTGTCCGCTTTGTCGCGAACCACTTCCATCTCGTACTCTTTCCAACCGATCAGTGATTCATCGATGAGAAGTTCGTTGGTTGGCGACAGGTCTAAGCCACGGCGACAAATCTCTTCAAACTCTTCTTTGTTATAAGCGATACCACCACCAGTACCACCCATAGTGAATGACGGACGGATGATACATGGGAAGCCAACCATATCGAGCACTTTGTAAGCTTCTTCCATGCTCTTCGCGGTATCAGCACGAGGACACTCTAGGCCGATAGACTTCATCGCTTTATCAAAACGAGAACGGTCTTCTGCTTTGTCGATGGCATCAGCGGTTGCGCCAATCATTTCTACGTCGAACTCTGCAAGTACGCCGTGTTTTTCAAGGTCTAGTGCACAGTTAAGCGCCGTCTGACCACCCATAGTAGGAAGTACTGCATCCGGACGCTCTTTTTCGATGATCTTACGAACCACTTCCCATTGAATTGGCTCGATGTAAGTGGCATCCGCCATGTCTGGATCAGTCATGATGGTCGCAGGGTTAGAGTTAACAAGAATGACTCGGTAACCCTCTTCACGCAGTGCTTTACATGCTTGTGCACCAGAGTAGTCAAACTCACATGCCTGACCGATAACAATCGGGCCTGCACCTAGAATTAGAATACTTTTTAAGTCAGTACGTTTTGGCATTCTCTACTACTCCGAATTAAGCGCTGTGTTGTTTGATTAGTTCGATAAAGTGGTCAAATAGCGGAGCCGCATCATGTGGACCTGGGCTTGCTTCTGGGTGACCTTGGAAGCTAAATGCTGGCTTATCGGTACGATGGATACCTTGTAGAGAGCCATCAAATAGTGACACATGAGTTGCACGCAGGTTCTCCGGCAGTGTCGCTTCATCAGCAGCAAAACCGTGGTTCTGAGAGGTAATCATGACTACGTTGCGATCTAGGTCTTTAACCGGGTGGTTTGCACCGTGGTGGCCAAACTTCATCTTCACTGTTTGCGCACCAGAAGCCAACGCCAGGATTTGGTGGCCAAGACAGATACCAAAGATTGGTAGGCCTTTCTCTAGGAATACTTTTGTTGCTTCAATAGCATAAGTACATGGTTCTGGGTCACCAGGGCCGTTCGATAGAAATACACCGTCTGGGTTTAACGCCAGCACTTCTTCTGCACTTGTCTGTGCAGGTACAACCGTTAAGCGGCAGCCGCGGTCAACCAGCATGCGCAGAATGTTGCGTTTTGCGCCAAAGTCGTAGGCAACAACGTGATATGGCAACTCGCTGTCGTCTTGCGCTTCAGGAAGTCCCCCCTCTAGCGTCCACGAACCTTGTTTCCATTGATACGTTTCTTTTGTGGTCACTTCTTTGGCTAGGTCCATACCTTTTAGGCCTGGGAACTCTTTCGCCTTAGCCAGTGCTAGAGCCTCGTCTAAGTTGTTACCTGCAACGATACAACCATTCTGAGCACCTTTTTCACGCAAAATGCGCGTCAGTTTGCGCGTATCGATATCAGCGATGCCAACGATATTTTGCGATTTAAGGTAGTCAGAAAGGGATTGTTCACTGCGGAAATTAGAAGCGATAAGAGGAAGGTCGCGAATCACAAGGCCTTGTGCATGAATGGAAGAGGATTCTTCATCTTCGGTATTGGTACCGGTATTGCCTATGTGAGGATAAGTGAGAGTGACGATTTGCTGAGAATAGGAAGGATCAGTGAGGATTTCTTGGTACCCCGTCATCGAGGTATTAAAAACAACTTCACCAACGGACGAACCATCTGCTCCAATGGAAACACCGTGGAACACTGTCCCATCTTCTAGGACTAACAGTGCTGATTTACTCAAGACAACCTCCAGAATAAAAATGCAAAAATAATAAATTAAACTGCAAATCTGCCTTCCTTCACGCCATAAAAAAGCGTTATTAGGTTATTTAGACAAATTGGCGGTATTCTAATGATGCCTTTGACTTGTGTCAACACAGAGTGAAAATTTAATTTACTATTTATCGAGCTTAAGGGGAAAAACATATTTAAAGCGCTAAAAAAGCAACTTTACCTCACCCAAACCAGGCGCAAAATGTCAAATCATAAAATTTAGCCAAAATTAACAAAACCTAGATCACACTCTCTTATAACCCATTTGCGCAATCGTTGCACCCACCCACTTAACCCCCACTTTTGACCAACTAAAACGAAATTAAACACATAAGGCAATAAAAAATAACTTATCTCCCATCAATAACCGATATCAATACAGCGAAAAATATTGTGTATTTTATGATGGCTATAAAAAACGCCGGGCAAGCCCAGCGCATAATTATTTAAATATTCATTTCGACACTACAGATCATTCAGACCGAGTACATCCGTCATTGTGTAGAAGCCTGCGCCTTGCGCGTTCAGCCAGACCGCCGCTTTCACCGCACCATTGGCAAACGTCATTCTGTCCGTCGCTTTATGGGTGATCTCCACACGCTCACCGATGTCGGCAAACATGGCAGTATGTTCACCAATAATGTCACCAGCGCGAATGGTCGCAAAGCCGATTTCGTCTTTACTGCGCTCGCCAGTAATACCTTCACGAGCATAAACGGCAACATCATTGAGTTTATTGCCCATCGCACCGGCAATGGCTTCGCCCATACCAATGGCCGTCCCTGACGGCGCATCGACTTTAAATCTATGATGAGCCTCGACAATCTCAATATCACAGTAATCGCCCATCACCTGAGCCGCTTTTTCCAGTAATTTGAAGACTAAGTTGACGCCCACCGAATAGTTTGGCGCCATAACAACCGGGATCTCTTGAGCGATGGCCTCTATTGTTTCCCGCTCTTGATCGGAAAAACCTGTGGTACCAATCACTATCGCTTTTCCATGCTGACGACATAGCTCAAGATTAGTAAGCGTGCTAGCTGGTGCGGTAAAGTCAATAATGACGTCAAACTGCTCGATCTCTTTGGCAAGGTCATCGGTGACAACAACGTCAAATCTGCCTTCACCACACAGTTCGCCTAAATCAACGCCAACCAATGAAGATTCTGGGCGTTCAGAGCCTGCTGCCACTCGAGCGTGTTCATTATTATAAGTTGCTTTAACCAAGTTACGACCCATTCGGCCTGCCGCACCCGCAACTGCAATTCTTACCATTGCCTCTTTCTCCGTATCTGTCTCTGCACTATCGCAGCCATTCCAAGTTGTTCCTTTAAACTATCAACATTCACGAGGGGTTGCTAGACGTTAAGCAAACTCTTTTATTACTCGCTCGACAATCGGGACATTGGCTTCTGGAAACGGGTAATCGTTGAGCGCGCTTACCGCGACCCATTGACCTTGCTGACCTTCCTTGCCATAGGGTTCTCCTTCAAACTGAGTCACAGTGATAAAATCAAACTTCAGCGCCTTATCCACATAGTCAAACTCTAAATGTTCAAAGAGCTGTTGCTCAGTCGTGACGATACCAATCTCTTCTTCCAACTCGCGAATCATGGCCTGCTCGATAGTTTCTCCTTGCTCCACTTTGCCGCCGGGAAACTCCCAGAAGCCGCCTTTGTGCTTGTCATCCGGACGTTTGGTAATAAAAACTTGAGACTTATCTTGGTTAAAGATAATCCCCGCGACGATATGAATTCTTTTCATAAAAACTCCTTGATTATCGATCCTAGTTCCTAGAATAACGCCCCCTCGGGATACTCGTAGCTAGGGGCTAAGAACTTCAGATAGAAAAAGAGCCGCCTAAGCGACTCTTAATTAGTTTCATAAGTTTGCATGAAGCTAAGCGGTAACGCTATGAATGCAAGGAGATGGCACGGAACTTACGCCAGTAAGTGAGTACCATCAACGCAGCAGACATATGTTACAGCAACGATTCATCAAACCTTATGCGATTTTGCCGTGACACTGCTTGTATTTTTTACCACTGCCACACGGACAAGGCTCATTTCGACCAACCTTACGCTCTTCACGTACCATAGGCTGCTGAGCTCCCTCAGATGCCTCTTCACCCTCAGCGAGGGGATTTTCAGCACTCGCATGTTGAGCTTGAGCACGGCGCGCGGCTTCTTCTGCTTGCGCTCGGCGCTGCGCTTCCATGCGTTCCACTTCTTCTTGCTGCTGAACTCGTACTTTAGACAAAATAGTAATCACATCGGACTTCAATGCTTCTAACAAACCTTCAAACAGTTCAAACGACTCGCGCTTGTACTCTTGTTTCGGGTTCTTCTGCGCGTAACCGCGTAGGTGGATACCTTGACGAAGGTGATCCATTGCAGCCAAGTGCTCTTTCCACAGAGTATCCAGTGTTTGCAGCATGACAGATTTCTCGAAATTACGCAGTACTTGAGCACCGACAACTTCTTCTTTCTGTTTGTATACTGCCACAGCGGTATCGATGATCTTTTCTCGAAGCGCTTCCTCGTAGAGTTTATCGTCCTCTTCAAGCCACTGTTTAACCGGAGCATCGATATCGAAGTCATTTTTCAAGCGCTCTTGCAGCCCTTCAACATCCCACATATCTTCAAGCGATTGTGGCGGGATGTATTGATCAATCACCACGGTCAAGACATCTTGACGGTTGTGATCAATCATCTCACTGATGTCATCAACACTCATTAGCTCATCGCGAAGCTCGTAGACCACTTTACGTTGGTCATTAGCCACGTCATCGTACTCAAGTAGCTGTTTACGGATATCGAAGTTACGCCCTTCCACTTTACGCTGCGCTTTTTCAATAGAGCGAGAAAGCATCTTAGATTCAATCGCTTCACCTTCATCCATACCACTTTGGATAAGGCTCGCCATACGATCTGAAGTAAAGATACGTAGCAAAGTGTCTTCCATCGATAAGTAAAAGCGTGAAGAGCCTGCATCACCTTGACGGCCAGAACGACCACGTAGCTGATTGTCGATACGACGCGACTCATGACGCTCAGTACCGATAATGTGCAGACCGCCCGCTTCTAACACTTGGTCATGAACCACTTTCCACTCAGCTTTAATCGTATCGATCTGCTCTTGAGTTGGGTTATCAAGCGCTTCAACTTGAGCCTGCCAGCTACCACCCAATACGATATCGGTACCACGACCAGCCATGTTGGTCGCGATGGTTACCGCTCCGGGAGTACCGGCTTGAGCAACGATCTCTGCTTCACGTTCGTGGAACTTAGCGTTCAATACGTTGTGCTTAATTTTCGCTTTCTTCAGCGCGTTAGATAGCAGCTCCGATTTTTCGATCGACACAGTACCTACAAGCGTTGGTTGACCTTTAGCAACACGCTCTTTGATATCTTCAATAATCGCGTTGAATTTTTCTGCTTCGGTACGGTACACCACATCTGGCATATCGTTACGAATCATCGGCTTGTTGGTTGGAATAACCACAGTCTCCAAACCATAGATCGACTGGAACTCAAATGCTTCAGTATCAGCAGTACCTGTCATACCTGACAGTTTTTGATACAGACGGAAGTAGTTCTGGAAAGTGATCGAAGCTAGAGTCTGGTTCTCGTTCTGAATCTTAACGCCTTCTTTGGCTTCCACCGCTTGATGCAAACCTTCAGACCAACGACGTCCTGGCATAGTACGGCCGGTATGTTCATCAACAATCACCACTTCGCCTTCATCGTTGACAATGTAGTCAACGTTCTTCTCGAACAGAACATGAGCACGAAGGGCGGCATTCACATGGTGCAGCAAACTGATGTTGGTTGGCGAGTAGAGAGTATCCCCCTCTTCCATTAGACCATTTTTGATCATCAGCTCTTCAACAAACTCTTGACCGGTTTCGGTCAAGTGAACTTGCTTGGACTTCTCGTCAACGGTGTAGTGGCCGTCGCCACGGTACTCTTCTGAATCTTCTTTATCTTGCTGCTTGAGCTGAGGAATAAGGGTGTTGATGCGAGTGTAGAGATCCGAGCTATCTTCAGCAGGGCCTGAAATGATAAGCGGGGTACGCGCTTCATCGATAAGAATCGAGTCCACTTCATCGACCACCGCGAAGAAGCGCTCACGCTGAACGCGGTCCTCCGCCCGGAAGGCCATGTTATCGCGTAGGTAGTCGAAACCAAATTCGTTGTTAGTTCCGTACAAGATATCCGCTTGGTAGGCAGCTTTCTTTTCGTGTGGAGGCATGTTCGGTACATTGATGCCCACTGTCATACCCAAGAACTCAAACAACACACGGTTGGTTTCCGCATCGCGTTTGGCGAGGTAGTCGTTCACTGTGACAACGTGAACAGCGCCTTGCAATGCATTAAGGTAAGCAGGCAAGGTTGCGGTCAGCGTTTTACCTTCACCAGTCCGCATTTCTGCAATCTGACCAGCATTTAACACCATACCACCGATAAGCTGAACGTCGAAATGACGCATGCCGTACACACGCTTAGAAGCTTCACGCACTGTTGCGAAGGCTTCTGGTAAAAGTTTATCTAGAGTTTCACCCTGTTCTAAACGCTGACGGAATTCGACCGTTTTTGCTTTTAGCTCTTCATCGGAAAGAGCTTCAAACGTCGGTTCGTAGTTATTGATCTCTTTTACAATTTTTCTCAGGCGGCGCAGTGTTCGGTCATTGCGACTGCCAATTACCTTTGTCAGTAGCTTAGTTATCATTTGCTATGAATCTCTCTTTATTCAGATCGGGCCCGATCTACTTTTAATGCCTTCAGTCTCTAACAGTTTTGAACTAAGAATACTGAGATAAATCACTTTACTCAGATATTGAGATGAGAACGCTAGATTTCAAGGCTTGCATTACTATAAGTGGCGCCTAGTTTATGAAATTTTCCACTCGACAACCAATAACATGACGATTTGTTTGAAGCACTCTTTATTTTTGACGGTTATATGCGGTAACTTTATTCAAGCTTTACTCTATCTTCGCTGCAAACCATTGACTAGAATAGCAAGGTTAACGGACTAAAGGCTTATTATGAGAGATCACCGCCCCACGCTCGGCGATGAGATAATCGCCGATTCAAGATTGTCACAGCTCCAGCAACACGCACAAGAGATCTTAATGATCAACAAAGCGTTGCGCTCGATCCTGCCCAAGGGCACGGAACAACATTGCCGCGCGGCAAACCTTCGTGACAACCAACTGATCCTCGAAGTTGCCAGTGCTTCGATTAAAATGAAGATCGATTATGAGCGACTCAATATTCTCAATCAGTTGCGAGCGCAAGGTTTCGCACGCTTGATTGCCGTTTCTGTCCAGATAAACCCTGAGCTGTATCGAGCTGAGCAGCAGCGCCAACAAACCAACAAACCGCGCGATCCTATCTCTGCCACCGCCGCACAATATCTAGAGATGATCGCCAGCGGCGCGTCTCCAAAAGTTAAAACACGTTTAGAAAGCTTGGCGAAGTTAGCCAAACGATAGGATCAAAAAAGCCAGACAGATGTCTGGCTTTTCAATAATTTATTCTAGATTACGCAACAATCATACTCGGTTCAGCGAACGCCACTGGTGAAGTTTCTTCTTCTTCGAAGGTAACCCACTCCCACGCTTCTTGATCGGCAAGAACGGAACGTAGCAGTTGGTTATTCAAACCATGACCTGATTTAAAGGCACGGAACTCACCAATGATTGGGTGGCCGCACATGTATAAGTCACCAATCGCATCGAGCACTTTGTGAGTGACAAACTCATTATCAAAGCGAAGGCCTTCTTCGTTAAGAATTCGGTACTCATCAAGTACAATAGCGCAATCGAAGCTACCGCCTAGACACAAGTTCTGCGACTGTAAATACTCGATATCACGCATAAAACCGAAGGTACGTGCACGAGAGATCTCTTTGACAAAACCTTGAGACGAAAAGTCAAAACGCAAGTGCTGCTCATCCGATTCAATCGCCGGGTGGTTGAACTCAATTTCGAAATCCATACGGAAGCCATCGAAAGGAACGAACTCAGCCCACTTATCTTCATCTTCAAAACGCACAGGCTTTTTGATGCGAATGAAACGTTTTGCGGCGTTTTGCTCTTCGATACCTGCTTGTTGTAATAGGAAAACAAATGGACTCGCGCTACCATCCATAATCGGAATTTCTGGCGCATCCACTTCAACCACGATGTTATCGATTCCCATCCCTGCTAATGCGGCATTTAAGTGCTCAACAGTAGAAATACGTACGCCTGCATCGTTGACCAGTGCGGTACACAACATAGTATCGCGAACTGACTCAGGATCCGCAGGAAAATCAACTGGCGGATTGACGTCGGTACGACGATAGATAATACCTGTGTTTGCAGCAGCTGGGCGAAGAGTAAGCGTGACTTTACGACCAGAGTGGAGCCCCACACCAGTTGTTTTCACCATTTCTTTCAGAGTACGTTGTCTGATCATCTGCTTTGCCTCAGTAAAAGTGCTACATATCACGGTCAATAGGCGATATTGACCGTGCATGCTACCACAAAATTGAACAGTGTCAAATTGTAGCTATTAGTCAGCTTGACGACGCAAGAACGCAGGAATATCGAGATAACCGCTCTCTTTATCGGCTTTTGGTGCTGCACTTTGGCCTGCACCTGAGCTCGACGGTGTTGTCGTTGGCTGAGGAGTAACCTGAGGTTTCTCTTGCAAAGTTGATGCCGGTTTTTCTTCCACTTTATTGACGCTCTGCTGAGCAGCCGTTTGTGGTTGAGTTTGTGGCTGGGCAACTGGCGCGACTTTCGCTTTGCCACCCGCAACTAGCGTAATATCAGGTTTCTTCTCGTTGCCAATACCGGTAGCAACAACTGTTACACGGATTTCATCAGCCATATCTGGATCTAATGAGGTACCGATAACAACGGTCGCGTTGTCTGATGCAAAAGCTTTCACTGTATTACCTACAGTTTCAAACTCGTCCAAACGCATGTCTAGACCTGCAGTGATGTTGACTAACACACCACGAGCACCAGCAAGATCGATGTCTTCAAGAAGTGGGCTAGAAATTGCCATCTCTGCCGCTTCTTCAGCGCGATCTTCACCTTTAGCAACACCGCTACCCATCATGGCATGACCCATTTCCGACATCACAGTGCGTACATCCGCAAAGTCGACGTTAATCATACCCGGACGAGTAATCAGTTCAGCAATACCTTGTACTGCATTCTTTAATACATCGTTCGCACTCGCAAAGGCTTCAAGTAGTGTAATACCACGGCCAAGTACTTTAAGTAGCTTCTCGTTAGGAATCGTAATTAACGAGTCCACATGTTTTGAGAGCTCCTCAATACCTTGCTCAGCAAAAGCTAAACGCTTTTTACCTTCAAAGCTAAATGGTTTAGTTACTACAGCAACAGTCAAGATGTTCAGTTCTCTTGCTACTTCTGCAATCACTGGGGCTGCACCTGTACCAGTACCACCACCCATACCAGCTGCGATAAATACCATATCGGCACCACTCAGCTCTTCTTTAATGCGATCGCGATCTTCGAGAGCTGCGTCACGGCCAACTTGAGGGTTTGCACCTGCACCAAGTCCTTTAGTGATATCGCCACCAATCTGAATAACGCTATTCACGCTGGTTTTACGAAGTGCCTGCGCATCAGTATTAATACTAATGAACTCAACACCTTCGATGGATTCACGTACCATGTGTTCAACGGCGTTACCGCCACCGCCACCAACCCCAACGACTTTAATTACTGCATCGTCAGACATTTCCATCATCGGTTCAAACATGTGTTATCTCCGTTTTTCCTGCTGCTCAGGTTAAAACTCTTTTTGTATCCAATTACGCAAGCGACCAAATAAACTCGTTACAGAGCTACGAGCAGGCTCGTTATACTCAGTTTCATCATTTATTTGTGCATCTCTCGCATAATGAAGTAAACCAACTGCCGTAGAATGATACGGCTCTTTGACGTAATCTGTTAGGCCGCTAACCTCAAGTGGCTTGCCGACTCTAACTTGGTTGCGGAATACTCGCTCCGCACACTCTACCAATCCTTCAATTTGTGCTGCTCCACCAGTAAGCACCACACCCGCGGCAAGATGGTGTTTAATCCCCTCTTCTCGCAGTTTTTCTTGTACGGTATCGATAGTTTGGTTAACCAGTCCCATTAATTCAGTATAACGAGGCTCTATCACCTCCGACAGCGTTTGTCTTTGCAAACTGCGCGAAGGACGCCCACCCACACTCGGAACGTTAACCGTATCATCTTTACTGACTAACTCACTTAAGGCGCAGCCGTATTTCACTTTAATCTCTTCAGCATCACTCACCGGCGTGCCAAAAGCAAAAGCAATATCACTGGTCACCGCATTCCCCGCATAAGAGAACACTTCGGTATGACGCAGTGCGCCACCGGTCCAGATGGAAACATCCATCGTACCAGCACCGATATCAACGACACAAACACCAAGTTCACGTTCGTCTTCAGTAATGACGGCGTTACTTGCCGCTAAACCGGAATAAACGAGGTGCTCTACTTTAAGCCCACAACGTTCCACCGCTTTGATGATATTTCTTGCCATATCATTGTGGCAAGAGATCAAGTGCACACTCACTTCCATGCGCACTCCTGATAAACCTAGCGGATTTTTAATCCCTTCTTGGTAATCAATTGTAAATTCTTGAGGGATAACATGCAGAATGCGTTGCTCATCACCAATCTTGATCGATTTGGCGGTATGAATCGCACGATCCATGTCTTCTTGAGAAACCTCTTCATCTGAAATGGTTCCCATCCCCTTTTCGATACGGCTAGCAATGTGCTTGCCTGAGAGCGAAATAAACACGTTGGTAATATCGCACTCAGCCATCAATTCGGCTTGATCAACCGCTCGCTGTACCGACTTTACGACGGACTCTAAATCATTCACGCCGCCCTTATCCATGCCTCGGGAAGGGCTACTGCCTGCACCAATGATGTTGATTTGACCATCAGGCAATACTTCACCTACGAGAGCCGATACGGTTGCAGTGCCTATATCAAGACCAACAATAATGCTGTCATCCGCGGTCTTAGTCATCTGTATTCTCTTGTTCTAACTCTTGTTCAGGGAACCAACCAATGGCGGCACCTGTATCATACCTGAGGTCGATGTAGCTCACTCGCTGAGTGTCACTACCCAAATTCTTATAGAGAGACACAAATCTTTCGATGCGCTCTTGCAACGACTCTTTACCTAACTCGAGACGAATACCATTATCGAGAATGATCTGCCAAGCTCGGCGGTCGTTTAACACCAAAGAGGTGATAGTTAAGTTCAACGTGGTAAACTTGGGACTAATATCACGCCAAACGTTGAGTACCTCTTGGTTGGTATCGGCAGGTCCATAAAGTTTGACCCGCTCTTGATCCAGTTTGCCAATGTCACCATCAAAGATCTGACCTTGGTCGTTAAGCAGTGCGTTGCCATTCCAAATAGCTTGAGCTTGATGCTCAGTCAAAAACACTTTGACGGTGTCTGGCCACTGTTTACGAATCGATGCATGAGAAACCCACGGGATGGATTCCGCCACCTGCTGCAATGCGTCCACGTCTTGCGACATAAAAGTACCGACATGCCCCAATTGCGCGAACGCGCGTTGGACGTCGAGTGCGGACACATAATGTAACTCACCTTGCAGCACGATTTTAGAAAGCGGAAGACGTTGGTCATCCCACATCCAGGAGATGGTGGAATAAAGGAGAGAGCCAATTAACAATAAAACCACCAGCAAAAAGCCACCGCCAACGATGTGCTGTTTTACTCGTGGTGCAGAAGTAATACGACGGCTTTCATTAAAAGCACTTTTAATCAAAGTCCATAGTCCTTGCTATTAGCTCGCTTATTTTCCCTATTCCGTCTCATAAAAACAGAGGCAAAAGCACTTACTTTAACCTTCGGATTATACTGGCGTCACTCAAAGTATCAAACACTGAAAGTGAGAAATCTCTACTTAAAGTGCAATAAGTGACGCAAGCTGCTAAAAATCCATGTTGGAATTACGCCTTGGTCATCTTATCGATATTTAACTCAAAAGTTGCGAGCTGTTTAGCAACTTTACCGACATCGCCCGCGCCTTGAGTAAGAACCAAGTCACCATCTTGTAAAACATTGGCGAGGACAGCCGGTAAAGATTCACTATCTGGGACAAAAATAGGGTCAAGCTTGCCACGACTGCGAATCGTGCGACACAAAGATCGACCATCAGCACCAGCAATCGGTTTTTCTCCCGCCGCATACACATCAAGCATGATCAACACATCCACTTGTTCCAGTACGTTAGCGAAATCATCATACAAATCGCGAGTTCGGCTATAACGATGAGGCTGGAAGATCATCACTAAACGCTTCTCTTGCCATCCGTTGCGCGCAGCTTGAATAGTCACATCGACCTCGGTTGGATGGTGGCCGTAATCATCCACGAGCATCGCTGTGCCGTTGCCAGTATCAAACTCGCCTAGATGGTCAAAACGGCGTCCTGTGCCTTGGGTTCCTGCCATCGCACGCAAAATCGCATCGTCATCGATATCATCTTCAGTGGCAACCGCTATCGCCGCTGACGCATTGAGCGCATTATGTCGACCTGGGATGTTTAGCGTTATATCAAGATCCGCTTTGCCGTTACGGATCACGGTAAACTTCCCTTGTTGCCCCTCTTGGCGGTAATTATCGATTCGCACATCCGCATCAGAGGAGAAACCGTAAGTGATCACTTGGCGACTGATATTGGGGATCAGTTCACGCACCACAGGATCATCGACACAAACAATCGCCTGACCGTAAAACGGTAAATTGTGCAGAAAGTCGATAAAGGTCTGCTTTAGCGTTTCAAAGTCGCCACCATAGGTGTCCATGTGATCCGCTTCGATGTTAGTGACTATGCTCACCATCGGCTGAAGGTGTAAGAAAGAAGCATCACTTTCGTCCGCTTCCGCGATCAAAATTCGGCTCGAACCCAAACGTGCATTGGTTCCCGCGCTCTTAACCAGACCACCATTAACAAAGGTAGGATCGAGACCCGCTTCAGAATAAATCTGCGTCACCAACGCCGTGGTAGTGGTTTTTCCATGAGTCCCCGCTACCGCGATACCATGACGAAAACGCATCAGCTCAGCCAACATTTCGGCTCGACGTACCACCGGAGTGCGAGCAGCCCGGGCAGCGATAACCTCTGGGTTCTCTTCGTTGATCGCAGTCGAGACCACTACAACACTCGCTTGAGCGACGTTTTCTCGAGCATGGCCGATGTACACTTTAGCGCCTTTCTCTTTCAGTCGCTGTGTCACTGGGTTTTCTGCAATGTCCGAACCCGAGATCTGGTAACCTTCGTTAAGCAGTACTTCGGCAATACCACTCATACCTGCCCCACCAATTCCAATAAAGTGGATGCATTTTACCCGACGCATTTCAGGTACTATGGCTCGAATCTGAGCTAAATCTTGTCTGTGTTGAACTGTCATAAATCTTCTCGTTACTGGGTCAGAGTAATAATCGCCTGAGCCACGACTTTGTCTGCGTCTAGTTTCGCCGCCGAACGTGCTTTTTCCGCCATGCTGAGTAGAGTTGCGCGGTCTAGAGCTTGAATTTCATCTCTAAGCGCTTCTACCGTCAAATCCGCCTGTTCAATCATCTTGGCAGCGCCGCAAGCAACAAGATGATCAGCATTCAGCGCTTGCTGCCTATCTTTGTGCATGAACGGAATAAAGATCGCGCCCACACCTGCCGCTGAGACCTCAGAGACGGTAAGAGCGCCCGAACGGCAGACCAACAGATCCGCCCACTGATAAGCGTCTGCGACGTCATCAATAAACTCGACGGTATCTGCGTTGCTAACCTGATACTGACGATAGGCATCAGCCACCTGTTGCTGGTTATTTTTCCCCGCTTGATGGCGAACTTGGTAGCCTTGGCCTAATTGAGCCATCACTTGAGGCAAGGTACGATTTAAAATCTGTGCCCCTTGGCTACCGCCCATGACCAGAATGCGAATATCTCCGCTACGATGCGCCATTCGAGTGGCAGGCGGTTCAATCGCGACCACGTCTTCACGCACCGGGTTGCCAACCACAACTGCGGTTGGAAAAGCGCCAGGGAAAGCCTGAAACACCTTACGTGCGATTTTTGATAACCACTGATTGGTTAATCCAGCGACCGCATTTTGCTCATGCAGCACAACCGGGATCCCTAGCGACCAAGCGGCGATTCCACCAGGGCCACTGACATAGCCACCCATGCCAAGTACGGCATCGGGCTGCCAACGTTTCATGTGAGCTCTTGCTTGAAAAATTGCATTGATAATCTGCCATGGTGCTTTAATCAGTCGACCAATACCTTGACCTCGTAGACCTTTTACCTTGATAAAGTCGATATCTATCCCATGCTTGGGGACTAAATCCGCTTCCATTCGGTCGGCGGTGCCAAGCCAACGAATTTCCCACCCTTTTGATTGCAGTTGTTTGGCAACCGCAAGGCCAGGGAATACATGACCGCCCGTCCCTCCGGCCATTACCATCAATCGTTTATTCTGTTTCATCTGTCTGTTTCTTCTCTGCCGCATTCGCGAGGCGACATTCATGGTCGATGCGGAGCAATATAGATACCGCTACCGACATCACTATCAAACTTGAACCACCGTAGCTAATCAGGGGCAGTGTCAACCCTTTGGTCGGCACCATACCTGCCGCCGCACCGACATTCACTAACGACTGGAACGCAAACCAAATGCCGATACCAAATGCCAAGTAACCACCGAAAAGCTGTCCACTTTCAAACGCTTTGCGGCCAATAAAAATCGCTTTGAGCACCATACTGAATATCAACATCAATACCAGTATGACCCCAACATAGCCGAGCTCTTCTGCCAGCACCGCAAACACAAAGTCGGTGTGCGCCTCTGGTAAGTACTCAAGTTTTTGAATCGAGTTGCCTAACCCTTGACCAAACCATTCGCCGCGACCAAATGCCATCAACGACTGGGTTAATTGATAACCGCTACCAAAAGGGTCTTCCCATGGGTCCATGAATGACGTGACCCGCCGCATCCGGTATGGCTCTATGTAGATGAGGGTCGCCACCGCCATCAGCCCTACCACCATCAAGGCTAAAAACTGGGTTAATTTGGCGCCTGCAATAAACAGCATGCCGAACAAGGTCACCAACATCACGATAACCGTCCCAAGATCGGGCTGAAGAAGCAGTAAGCTTGCTAACGTCGCAAATACGATGATCGGCTTAATAAAGCCACCGAAGAAGCTTGAACGGACTTCCTCGCTTTTCCGTACCAAGTAACCGGACATAAAGATGAACAGTGATAACTTGGCCACCTCGGCAGGCTGCAAATTGAACAGACCCAAAGGTATCCAACGCGACGCCCCGTTGACGGATTTACCTGCGACTAACACCACAATCAACAGCAAGATCGACAGCAACAGCAACCAAGTACTGAACTGCAACCAACGTTTGAGTGGAACTTGCAAGATCGCCACCGACACAGAAATCGCCAGCACCAAAAAGATGGCATGACGAAACATAAAGTGGAAAGGTTGATCGGTTAAGCGGGAACTAATGGGAAACGACGCTGAAGTCACCATGACCAGCCCGGTAAGCATCAAACCTAGCGAAATCCACACCAGTTGACGGTCATAAAGAACCTCTGGTGACGCTGCGGTCACCCAGCGCTTGATACTGGCGAAAACGTTTCGAATCTGCATAGTTCCTTATGTCTTTCAGGCGTAAGCTTGGGCAAGCTCGGTAAAGGCATCACCGCGTGCCATAAAGTGATCAAATTGATCGAAACTTGCACACGCAGGCGACAACAACACCATATCACCCGAATGCACTTGTGGAGCCAGCCACTGGATGATTTCGTGCATTGTGTCAAAGCGTTTCGCACTTGGATGCAACGACATAAACTGATCGCCGTCTTGACCAAAACAGCACAGCTGAACATCAAGAGGCGCGAGCACAGGGCCTAATTGACTGAAATCAGCCCCTTTACCCACTCCGCCGACCAGCAAATAGAGCTTACCGGCAAGAGCCAGCCCAGCTAACGCCGCCATGGTACTGGCCACATTGGTCGCCTTTGAGTCGTTAACCCACTTAACGCCTTGATTATGCGCAACAACTTGACATCGATGTGTCAGTCCGTTGTAAGTTTTTAATGCCGATAATCCCTTCTCAATATCAACACCCGCTTCACTCAGTAGTGCCAATACTACTAGAGCATTGGCGACATTATGTCGTCCTACCAGAGACAGCGCTTGTGTTGCGCATATCGGCTGTTGCCCTTTGCACAAATATTCCACTCCGGAGTGGGTGGCCAGATGATATTGCGTTGGCTCGGTTAAGCTAAACTCAACCAAGTTTTTATCACCACTAGGATAGGTCTGCTTGTCGTCTGCATTAACGATGCATGACTTGGCATGATCGAAAATGCGCAGCTTGGCTTGACGATAATCCTCCATCCCTTGGTAGCGGTCCATGTGATCTTCAGAAAGATTCAAAAACGCCGCTGCCACGGGTGCCAACGTTGAAGTGGTCTCCAGTTGAAAGCTCGACAGCTCTAACACATAGAGATCGGCCTCTTGCATCAATAAATCGAGCGCAGGAACCCCAATATTGCCACCTACGGCCACTTTGATGCCCGCCGCTTTCGCTACCTGCCCCGTCCAATCGGTAACTGTGCTTTTTCCGTTTGAGCCGGTAATGGCGATCACCGGTTTGTCGACCTGCCAAGCAAAAAGCTCAATATCACCGACTACTGGGATCCCAGCCTTTAATACCTGCTGAATTTGCTCTGTTGCTAACGCAATACCGGGGTTAGTGACAACCAGGTCAGCCTCAAGCAACCAATCCATTCGCCAACTGCCACTGTGCAGTTCAACCCCGTCCGGTAATTGATCGCGTCCAGGAGGCTCAGCGCGAGTGTCGATAACTTTTATCTGAATAGGATGAGGCAATTGAGCAATGTGCTTAACGACAGAGAGCCCGGTCATACCGAGCCCTACAACTACCACTTTATCTATTCCTTGCCAGCGTGTAGTGGCCATATAGACAAGTTCCTTAACGTACTTTTAGTGTTGCTAGACCGACAAGAACCAGCACAATCGAAATAATCCAAAAACGGACAATAACGCGTGGCTCAGGCCAACCTTTTAGTTCGTAGTGATGATGGATAGGTGCCATACGGAAAATACGTTGTCCACGTAATTTGTACGAACCGACTTGTAGGATAACCGACAGAGTTTCCATCACAAAAACGCCGCCCATGATCACCAGAACAAATTCCTGACGGACCAAAACCGCAATGGTCCCTAGCGCCCCACCTAAAGCGAGAGAGCCCACATCTCCCATAAACACTTGTGCTGGGTAGGTGTTGAACCATAAGAATCCAAGTCCGGCACCGACAATTGCAGTACACACTACCACTAGTTCAGAGGCTTGAGGAATGTATGGGATATGGAGGTAATTCGCGAAGTTAACGTTACCTGTTGCCCAAGCAATGGCTGCAAAGCCTGCCGAAACCAAAACTGTCGGCATAATCGCTAACCCATCCAGACCATCGGTGAGGTTAACGGCGTTGCTGGTACCGACAATCACAAAGTAGGTCAATACGATGTAGAACAAGCCCAGTTGTGGCATGATCTCTTTAAAGAATGGCACCACCAGCTGAGTGGCAGCGGTATCTTTGCCATGCACATACAGCGCAAATGCGACTACCAAGGCAATCGCCGACTGCCAAAAATATTTCCAGCGAGCGATCAGGCCATCGGTATTTTTGCGTACCACTTTGCGATAATCATCAACAAAGCCCACAGCCCCATAGCCGGTCAATACTGCCAACACTGCCCACACATAAGGGTTGGTCAAGTCTGTCCAAAGCAACACAGTGGTGATGATCGCGGTTAAGATCATTATCCCGCCCATGGTCGGAGTACCACGTTTGCTAGAGTGAGACTCTGGGCCTTCGTTACGCACCACTTGGCCTATTTGCAGCAACTGCAGACGGCGAATCATGATTGGCCCCATCCACAGCGAGATGCCGAGCGCGGTCAACACGCTAACAATGGCACGGAACGACAAGTATTCGAACAAGCGGAAGAATGAAAAATATGGCTGTAGCAGCTCTGCGAGCCAAATAATCATGGATACATCTCCTTGACAGCAGTCGCAACTTGGCTCATTCCCGCACTGTTCGCCCCTTTGACGAGCAGCGTCTGTGGTTGGTCAGTATGCTGAGTGATCTGCTGTTTAATATAATCAATCATGCTTTGGTGACTCTCAAAATGAAGTCCACCACACTCTTGGCTGATCGCTTTCGCATCAGCGCCATAGGTCAGCACGTATTCAAATTTGAGTGGGGCAGCATGTTCTCCGACTTGACGGTGAAGTGCAAGACTTTCATCGCCTAACTCAGCCATATTACCCAAAATTAACCAACGAACGCCGTCAAAGCTGGCCAACAGATCAGCAGCCGCTTTCATAGCAGGCACACTGGCATTATAGCTATCATCAATCAGCTTAATCTGCTCGTTGAGTTCAATCATCTCTACCCGGCCTTTGACTTTACTCAGTAAAGCTAAGCCCGTTTGCACCATAGGCAAAGTTGCCCCCATTTCGAGTGATAGGGCTGTGGCCGCTAGCGCATTCGCCACATTATGCTGGCCGATGATACCGAGCTTAATTGGTAGCTCAGTATCTGGGGTCACTAAGGTAAACTGCGCTTCACCCAACGCATTTAAACTAACCTGCTTGGCAAAGTAGTCAGCGCTGTCGTCGTTGACTGAAAAGGTTTTCACTTGCTTGTCAGCCAATACTTCTGTCCAGTAGTCACCGCCATTGCTATCTAAGTTGACGATCGCCACCGCGCCAGGTTGTAATCCTTGATAGATTTCACCTTTGGCTTGTTTCACCCCATCGATGGAGCCAAAACCTTCGAGGTGTGCCGCGGCCACATTGTTAACTAAAGCCACATCGGGCTTAACCAAACTGGTCGTGTAAGCAATTTCCCCAATATGGTTTGCGCCCATTTCAATCACGGCGTAATCGTCTTCTGGAGTCGAGCGTAATAGTGTTAAAGGGACGCCAATGTCATTGTTGAAGTTCCCCGCGGTAAACAGTACTCGCCCTTGTTGCGTCAATATGCTCGCGACCATCTCTTTGACGGTAGTTTTTCCTGCACTGCCGGTGATCCCGACCGTTGGGGTTTGACAGGTTTGGTGCACCAATGAACCTAGCTGACCTAGCGCAATCTTAGTGTCTGTTACCAATAGCTGAGGAATATCCGCTTCAACGACTCGGCTGACCAACAGCGCAGCTGCGCCATTTTCCACCGCTTGCGCAGTAAAATTATGGGCATCAAAGCGCTCTCCGACTAAAGCCACAAACAGGGCACCAGGTTCGACCGTGCGCGTATCGGTGGAGACAGACTCAACCGCTCTATCTTCGCCAATCAGTTCAGCATCAAGCCCATCGGCGATTTGACTCAGCATTAATGAAATCATGAGGCTTGCTCCAACAGTTGCATTGCGGACTCTCGGTCAGAGTAGTGAATGGTTTGATCGCCAATGACTTGATAGTCTTCATGGCCTTTGCCAGCGAGCAAAATGATGTCTTGCTCTGAGCTATAGCGAAGCGCATGCTCAAGAGCTGCCAATCGATGGTGTTCAACGATCGCGCTTTGTGGAGAGTGCATACCCGCTAACATATCGTCCACTATAGCCTGCGGCGACTCACTGCGTGGATTATCATCAGTTAGGATTTGATGATCGGCCAGTTTCTCAGCAATGCTGGCCATCATCGGGCGCTTGCCCTTATCTCTATCACCGCCACAGCCAAATATCGCCCATAGCTTGCCCTGACAATGAACACGCAGCGCCATTAAAGCTTTCTCGAGCGCATCCGGTGTGTGTGCATAATCGACCACGACCTTAGCTTTGCCGGGTGCGGAGAACAGCTCCATTCGCCCTAACACTGGCTTCAATTCACTAGCTGTCTCCAATAAACGCTGTTTATTAACCCCTAACACAAGCAGCGTGGTCATCGCCAACAATAGATTACTAGCGTTAAACTCACCAATCAGCGGTGCGGTCATCTCGCCTTGACCGAAAAGGCCATCAAACTCCAATGAGATACCAGACTCAGAATAGCGAACGCTTTTTGCCCACACCGCACGTGGGTGTTGGCTCGGCTGCAACGATACTGCTACCGCGTTATCCAAACGTTCCAGCCAGTTCGCACCAACCGGATCGTCACTATTGATCACGGCATGCTGACAATGGTGATCGCCAAACAGCATAAACTTGGCTTCCGCGTATTGTTCCATTGTGCCGTGATAATCGAGGTGATCACGACTTAGGTTAGAAAATACCCCTATGGAGAAAGGCAGCGCCTTGACACGCCCTTGGACTAACCCGTGTGATGAAACCTCAAGCGCAGTGTATTCAGCGCCTTGCAGTTGCAACCCATAGAGAGTGTGTTGAACTTCGATGGCACTGCCAGTGGTATTGGCTGCTGGTTGTAAGTCAGATAAGAAGCCATTGCCTGTGGTTCCCATCACTGCGGCTTTGTGGCCGACCAGTTCTAGCCACTGCGCAATCAATTGCGAGATGGTGGTCTTTCCATTAGTGCCGGTGACACCAATCAAACGATTCTGTTGTAAAGGATATAAGCGACCCGCTAACTCTGACAGATGCGCCGATAACTGTTCCACGTATATCACCGCAACTTGCGCATGATACTCGATGCTCGCATGTGCATGCTCATCGCAGGCCTCTGCGATCACAGCGTTGGCGCCATTTTCAACCGCAGAAGCAATGAAACGGCGACCATCAAGTGCATGGCCTTTTATCGCGACGAAGGTCTTGCCATGGGTTATTTTGCGACTGTCGAGCTCAAGTTCGCTGATGCGTATTTGGCCAACGTCATTTGCACTTAGGTCCAGCCATGGAGAGAGCAAGGTCGATAACGTCATTTCCTTGGGCATGGTTTACTCACTTAATCTTGTTTAAAACGGTTTTCATCGGGCGCGACATTGAGGATTTGCAACGTCCCTTTGAGGATTTCTGCAAACACAGGACCAGCAACAGAGCCGCCATAATAGTTGTCACCTTGAGGTTCATTCACCACCACTACCATCGCCACGCGAGGATTACTGGCGGGAGCGACGCCAGCAGTATAAGCAAAATACTCATCGCCATACCCCCCAGCAATCGCTTTACGTGAAGTTCCGGTTTTGGCAGCGACTCGATACCCCGGCACGGCGGCTTTGGTCGCGGTGCCACCTGGCTGAGTAACGGTTTCGAGCATCGCCAGTACTTTGCGGGCGTTGTCGCGGTCAATGACCTGTTTTGAAAGGTCGAGTTGATTGTTTTCGATAATATGAATCGGTTGGTACTCACCTAAGTTGCCTAAAGTTGCGTAGGCATGAGCAAGTTGCAGTGGAGTGATGGTGAGGCCGTAACCAAAAGCAAGTGTTGCGATTTCAAATTTCGACCAACGGCGTCGGTTAGGAAAAATACCTTGAGTCTCACCCACTAAATTCAGCCCCGATAGTTCACCAAAACCCACCGAGCTGTACATACCAAGTAACGCTTCAAGCGGCATATCGAGGGCTAGTTTAGCCACACCGATGTTACTGGATTTTTTCAATATGGTGGTTAAATCAGCCTTGCCGACTTTCGAGGTATCACGTACGCGGCTGCCACCAATCTGCATAATGCCGTTTCCCGTGTCGATGACTGTGCTGTCATCCGCGACGCCATTTTCAAGCGCGGCTAGTACCACAAAAGGCTTCACGGTTGAGCCCGGCTCAAACGCATCAGTAATTACCCGGTTACGCATTTTCGCAGATTGAAGATCGGAGCGATTGTTCGGGTTATAAGAGGGCGCATTGACCATAGCAAGTACTGCCCCGGTTTTGACGTCAAGTACGACTACCGAACCCGATGTAGCTCGATAGTCCGCCACTGCTTGCTTAATCGCACGATAAGCAATCGCCTGGACACGTTGGTCTATGGTTAGTTCTAACGGTTTACCTTCCTCACGCTCTTCCAGTGAAATGTTTTCCACCACACGCCCATAACGGTCTTTACGAATTATGCGTTTACCCGCTTCCCCCGTCAGCCATTTGTCATAACTCCGCTCAACGCCTTCCAGACCGTGACCATCAATCCCTGTCACCCCCACCAAATGAGCACTGACTTCCCCAGCGGGATAGTAACGTTTTGACTCCGCTTTGAGGCCAACTCCAGACAGTTTTAACTCGCGAATATAATTAGCCATGGCCGGGCTTACTTGACGCTGTAAATAGATAAAACGACGACTCTTGTTGCTATTGATCTTATCGATAAGATCTTGGCGTTTTAGCCCGAGAACATCGGCAAGCGCGTACCAACGATTAATATCTTGCAACCCACCCTTTTTGAAAATGGTCGCCGGATCAGCCCAAACCGCCTCGACTGGCACACTCACCGCTAACGGCTCGCCGTTGCGGTCAGAGATAATGCCTCGAGCAGAATGTAACGTTTTGGCACGGATAGAGCGCATATCACCTTGCTTGATCAGGTTGTCAGGCTCAATTATTTGGATGTAAGCAATCCGCCCTGCCAGCGCGGCAAAAGCAGCAAACACAAAGACCAACAACAAGTAAAAGCGCCAACGGATTAACGTAGGGCGCTCGGGGTGTTTTTTCGTTTCAGCGACGGTGACTTTGTTGCTCATGGCAGATTAATTATGACTTCTTTGTCCGAATCAGGGCGTTTCATTTCCAGTTCGCCCTTAGCAATATCTTGCACTCGGCTATGTTCAGCGAGTGCGGTCTCCTCGAGCAGTAGATTTCGCCATTCGTTGTCTAATCTCTCTCGCTCAACCAAAGCTTGGTCCTTTTCAGTGACCGCTTGTCGGGTATGGTGAGTGGTAAAAACCACCCCCATCGCACTGGCAAAAATCAGCACCAGCATGATCAACGGGACGCGACCAGCCCCCAGTAGGTCCAGCGCGATCAGTTTGGCAAGATTAGGTTTGGCAGTGCTCATGGTAATTTACAGCTTCTCAGCAATACGCAGAACTGAGCTGCGCGAGCGAGCATTCTCCTCAACTTCTTGTTTTGAGGGCTTAATTGCTTTGCCCACAGGTTTTAAGTTGGCGCTGCCCAGTGCACGAATTTGTGCTTCTGTCATGGGAATTCCGTGCGGCACTTCTGGTCCTTTGCTCTCTTTGCGAATAAAGCGTTTGACCATACGGTCTTCCAGAGAATGGAAACTAATCACCGATAAACGTCCCTGAGGCGCCAAAATGCTTGCCGCACCTTTTAGTGCAGTATCAATCTCTTCCAGTTCACTGTTGATGTAGATACGAAATGCTTGAAATGCGCGCGTCGCTGGGTGCTTTTTCTCTTTGAAACTTTTTGGTGCCGCATCAGAAATCAGCTTAGCTAACTGGCTGGTGCGCGTCAGAGGTTCATTCTCTTCGTTATCACGGTAGGCGACGATGGCTTTGGCAATACGTCGAGCATGCTTGTCTTCACCAAACTCTCGAATCACCCAGGTAATATCGTCTAAATCCGCTTCCATTAACCATTGTGAGACAGGAATGCCAGAGGTCGGGTCCATTCGCATATCAAGCGGACCATCTTTCATAAAACTGAAACCACGTTCGGCATCGTCAAGTTGCGGCGATGAAACGCCAAGGTCAAGCAGTACGCCATCGACTTTTCCGACTAAATCAAAGTCAGCGGCATAATCAGCAATACCAGAGAAAGGGCCATGGATGATGGTAAACCTTGGGTCCGCTATTTTTTGCGCTTCAGCGATAGCCTGAGGATCCCGGTCGATACTGTACAGGCGACCATGCTCCCCCAGTTTCGACAATATAGTACGGCTATGACCGCCACGACCGAACGTACCGTCAATATAGATACCGTCTGGCTTAATGGCTAAACCATCGATGGATTCATTTAGGAGTACGGATATGTGTTTAAATGCTTCGGTCATAGTTATCTCATGTGGCTGTCGCATTGACGAGTTCAGATTCTCCAGTGTACTGATTTAACGGCTTATCGCCACCACTAGCGAGTGAGAACACGTGATTTTGCGCTAAGTTTAATCTCAAGGAAATTAATTTGGTCAATTAAAAGCAAAAAACCCATCATAACTGATAACGTTACGATGGGTCTCGAATAGGTGGAGCCGACACATAAGCCGGGTTCTGTTCCGCTTGCGCGGCGGTAGCCATTCGTCTAGGCCAGCAATCACT
>JBCAXU010000055.1:0-24194 GCA_038533895.1 Pseudomonadota bacterium
CGTGACTGGCGAAGATCTTGTTGTTCGTGATGATGACAAAGAAGAAACCGTTCGTGCGCGTCTAGGTGTGTACCATGAGCAAACTGCTCCGCTCATTGAGTACTACGGTAAAGAAGCGGATGCGGGCAACACTAAGTACCTCAAGTTTGATGGAACTAAGCAAGTGGCTGAAGTCAGTGCCGATATCGAGAAAGCACTAGCATAATTCGCTTACCGCGAAATTTGAAAATTTGTTATAGTGAAAAGCGACCTGACTAGGTCGCTTTTTTATTGCAAGGTGTTGATCATTCTGATCAAACGCTACGTAAATCTCTATTTCAGTGTCTATGGGTAGCTATGCAAAATAATAAAAAACAGGGTGTGTTGTTGGTCAACTTAGGGACGCCGGATGCAGCCACAGCCCCTGCGGTTAAACGATTTTTGAGTCAATTTCTGCACGATCACCGCGTCGTTGATATGACACGTTGGCTTTGGTGTCCCCTGCTTCATGGGGTGATTTTACCCATTCGTGCACCGAAAGTTGCCAAACTGTACCAAAGTGTATGGATGGAAGGTGGCTCGCCATTGATGGTCTACTCAAAAAAACAAGCAGATAAGCTACAAGCTAAGTTAGAGATGCCCGTTGAACTGGGTATGACTTATGGTAATCCAAGCTTGAAAACGGGTTTGCAAGCCTTGCTTGATCAAGGTGTCGAAGATGTGATTGTGCTGCCGCTATACCCTCAATATTCTGGTACTACAACGGCGGCGGTGTCTGATGGCCTGACTAAGGCGTTCAAACAGTTACCAGTGATGCCCGGTTTCCACTTTATCCGCGATTACTATCAGCATCCTCTCTACATCAAAGCGTTGGCGGCCAGTGTCAAGAGATCGTGGCAGGAACACGGCAAAGGAGACTATTTGCTCTGCTCATACCACGGAATTCCAAAGCGTTTCGCCGATAATGGCGATGTTTATCCTCAGCACTGTGAGCAGACTACCGAGCTACTGGCGCGTGAACTTGATTTAACGCCAGAGCAAATCGGTATGACGTATCAGTCTCGTTTCGGCCGTGAGGAGTGGCTCAAACCGTACACAGATAAAACTCTAGAAATCCTGCCAAGTAAGGGGATTAAGAAGCTCGATATCATTGCACCGGCGTTCTCTGTTGATTGCTTGGAAACATTGGAAGAGATTTCAGAGCAGTGCCAAGAGATTTTCCTCGAACATGGTGGCGAGTCATTCACCTATATCCCATGTCTTAACGATGACGAATTACATATCGATATGATGGTTGAACTAACCCAGCCTAACCAGTGATGATAGGCGCTACTTAGAACAGAGCCCAGCTATTGCTGGGCTTTTTGATGGGTTATTGATTACCTTGATAGTGACGGTATTCAAATACTTGGCCTTTTTCATTAAAGGCGTACACCGAGTATTCATCTTGTTTGTCACCATATTCCATACCCGGAGAGCCCATCGGCATACCCGGAACCGCAAGACCTTTGGCATTACGAGGAGGGTTGGCTAAAAAGGCTTTAATGTCTTCTGCGGGGATGTGCCCCTCAAACACATAACCATCAATTTCTGCCGTATGGCACGAGGCAAGTTCCGGTGTGATCCCCAATTGTTGTTTGATCGGGTTCATATTCTCATGCAGTTTTTCTTCGACAGTAAAGCCTGCCTCTTGCATGTGCTTTGTCCACTCAGTGCAGCAGCCACAGTAGGGGGATTTATGGTTGAGTACATCGGTCGCAAATGCGGTACCAGAGATAAAGAGAGAAGCAGTCAGTGCCAGTGTTTGTATTTTCATAATAACCTCTAAGAAGTTTTGAATAGTCTCAGGCGATTAGCATTGCTAACGACTGTTATGGATGATAGTGCCATTGCTGCACCAGCGACAACTGGGCTAAGCAAAAAACCGAAACTGGGGTAAAGGACACCCGCTGCAATCGGAATTCCTAATGAGTTGTACACAAAGGCACCAAATAAGTTCTGTTTCATATTACGCACAGTGGCTTTGGACAGCTCAATAGCGTTGACCACAGCTAAAGGGGAAGAGTTAAGCAGCGTCAGCTGTGCGCTTTCAATGGCCACGTCACTCCCACTTCCCATAGCAATACCAATATCGGCGAGCGCTAGGGCTGGTGCATCGTTCACCCCGTCACCAATCATTGCTACACGACGTCCCTGTTGCTGTAGCTCTGCTATATGGCCTGCTTTTTCATCGGGCAGCACTTGTGCAATCACTTGTTCAATACCCAACTGCGTCGCAATCGCTTGGGCCACAGTTTGATTGTCACCCGTGAGCATAATCGGAGTAATATTGTTGGCTTTTAAGCGCTGGATAGCCAGTTTGGCATCTTGCTTAATAGGGTCGGCGATAGCAATTACCCCTGAGACGTTTCCGTCGCTGCTCACGACGACAGGGGTCCATGCTGAGTCTAGATAGCGCTCAATCGCTGATTCAATGCCAGATAAATCCCAGGCTTGTTGCTTGGCATAGTTGAGCGAAACAATCGCGACTTGCTGATCATCAATTGTACCTATTACCCCTTGTCCGCGGCGGTTATCGAATAGACTGACTTCGAGCAGATCCAGTTGTTGCTGCTTAGCTTTTTCCACGATGGCTTTTGCCAATGGGTGTTCAGAGTGCTTCTCTACCGAAGCGGCAATAGCGAGTAATCGCTCACTATCCCCGTTGGTGGCGAACAGATCTTCAACCGCGGGTTTGCCTTGCGTCAAAGTCCCGGTTTTATCAAATACCACAGTATCGATGCGACTTGCAGACTGCAAAACGTCAGCATCCTTAATCAAAATCCCCATTTCAGCGGCTTTCCCTACGCCTACAGTGACCGACAGCGGGGTTGCCAAACCCAAAGCACAAGGGCAGGCAATAATCAGAACAGTGGTGGCTACAACTAACATGTAGCTGGCTTTAGGTTCAGGGCCAACAGCAAACCAAACCGCGGCAGAGGCACAAGCAATGGCGACGACAACAGGCACAAATACCGCAGAGATCTGATCGGCCAGTTTAGCGATTGCGGGTTTACTACTTTGCGCTTCACGCACCATAGTAATAATGCGTGACAGCATAGTATCGCTGCCTACCCCTGTTGCTTTGAACAATAACGAACCATCTTGGTTAATCGTGCCTGCAGATACATGGTCACCGGCCGCTTTCGCCACAGGCAAGGGTTCACCAGTGAGCATCGACTCATCAAGGTAAGATTCACCAGAGATCACTTCACCATCAACTGGGATTTTTTCTCCCGGTCTCACTCGTAACGTCATACCGACAGTAATGGCATCGATCGCGATTTCACTATCACCACTCTCATCAACCCGCGTCGCGGTTTGCGGTTGTAAATTGATTAATGCTTGTAGAGAGCGAGTGGTTTTCGCTTTGGCTTTGGCTTCAATGTAGTGGCCGAGTGAAATCAAACCGACAATCATCGCACTGGCTTCAAAATAGACGTGTCGTGACGCCGCTGGGAACCACTGTGGAAATGCAACCACCAACATTGAGAATAGCCACGCCGCACCCGTACCAAGCGCAACCAGAGTATCCATAGTAGCCCGCTTGTGTGTGAGAGCTTGCCATGCGTTGCTAAAGAACGAGCGACCCGCTGTGGCCAGTAACCAAAAACAGACAGCCCCAACCAGTCCCCACGCCCACTGATCTTGGCTGTTGCGAATCATCATGTTGCCGCCAAATACGCCCCATAGCATGAGTGGGCCACCAATGAGCATACCGCTAATGGCGCTATTTTTGTGATGACGTTGAATCGCTTGCTGCTGCTCAAGTTGCTGTTGCTGTTGAGTTGCGGGATCGTCTACGACACTCGCTTGATAGCCAGCTTGCTTGCTTCGATTATTTGCTCGACGATTTTATTGGGCTTCGTGGAAACAAAAACCACAGCACTTTGTTCGGCGAGATTTACCTGCACGCGTTCGACACCACTAACAGAAGCGAGCGCTTTTTCAACCGAAGAGACGCAGCTTGCGCAGGTCATTCCTGAAATGAGCAGGTGTACTGTTGCGAGAGGCTGATTCGATGATGTCGGTGTTTGCGCCTCTGGGGCGCTGTCAGGTTGCGCCATGCTGAGCGTGTCTTCGGGGCGCTCGTCGCTGGCTTGGTAGCCTAACTCGGCGATCTGACGTTTAATTGCCTCGGCAGAGTGTAGGGTAACAATCGTCAATTCGGACTTGGACGCTTCAAAACGTATGTTGCTTTGGTCTTGTTCTAGCGCTTGATTGAGTTTGGCAACACACTTTCCGCAGTTGAGTCCAGTTAAGTGGAAGTGATAGCGATTTCCTGCTTGGTAGCCGAGAGATTCGATAGTTTGAGCCAAGGCAGGCAGCGAGCTGTCACTTTCCAACGTAACCAGAGTCGGAGATAACTCAAGTAGGGTGACTTGATGTTGCTCGTTTAACGCTTTTTCTACTTTGCGTGCACATCCCATGCAGTTTAACCCTGATAGGGGTATTTCATACCTTGCCATAATCGACACCTCGCATTGCTAGTGTTGCTAAGCGTAAACCTTACCGCAAGGGTAAGGTCAAGTAAGAAAAAACAAACGTCAAAACTGGTCTTTCGGTGTGTTGGTAGCAAATCGATCTTGCGAGTCATTTCAAGGTTTGCTGCTGTTAATTCTAAAGTTCCATAAATCAATAAAAAATGACTTAGTGGTTGATCGCAGATTCTGAGCCAATAGTGGTTTAATACTGCGCGATTCAATGAAATTAACGTTTTTGTCGTTTGATGTTTTGCCTTAACTTATTGTTTTTATTTTCTTTATATATTTTTCGAATTTGGCAATTTGAGCAAGTTCAGGTTTTTGTTTGACATGGTTTTCGGCAAAAAAAAAAGTTTGCCAACATGCCCTTGTCCATAAATAACGCCCCTCGAAACAGAAACTTATAGCTGTGAGAGGGACCAAGAAAATTGATAAAAACGATAGGGGTTAATTCTTATGTCTCACTTTAAAAAGACACTCTTAGGCGCAGCAGTTTCGAGTTTAGTGCTCAGTGGTACTGCATTCGCTGATGGCTCCAACAGCGATGCTGCCAAAAACTACTTAACCAAGGATTCTTTTGCTTATGAGGTCTACGGTATTATCGCGATGCAGGCCGCGTATCGCGATTATGATTCTGGGAGTAAAGCCATTGATGATGATTTAGGTGGTATGCAGTTGAACAATGAATCACGTATTGGTTTTCGTGGGAAAAAACAGTTCGCTAACTTTGGGCCAACCTTCATTTGGCAGATTGAAGGAGGATATGTCGACCCAAGCTTTGGTGGCGAAGGCGCGGGGCTAGGTGAGCGTGACACGTTTGTCGGTTTCGAAAGTGAATCTATGGGACAGCTTCGTTTGGGGCGTGTATTGACCCCAATGTACGAACTGGTTGACTGGCCAGCATCGAATCCGGGTCTGGGTGATGTGTACGACTGGGGTGGTGCTATCGGCGGTGCAAAATACCAAGATCGTCAATCGAACACTATCCGTTGGGACTCCCCAATGTACGCGGATAAATTCTCATTAGATATCGCTGTGGGTGCTGGTGATAATGCTGGATTGGGGAAGGGTGATGACTATTGGGGTGGCATAGCTGCGCATTACAAGCTAGGTCCACTGCAATTTGACGCAGCTTATGAAGGCAACCGCAACATCGAAGCTGAAGATCAAACTTGGGAAAACAACACCTATCTATTGGGTGTTCAAGGTTGGTTTGAAAATGGCATCTCTTTCTTTGCCCAGTACAAATACATGGAAGCGGATGCGAGTAACGGTGTCAATGAGAAGCAAGAAGCCATGTCTGCTGGCCTAATGTACACAACGGGCGACTGGCAGTACAAACTGGGTTATGCAGCAAACTTTGATTTGGAGCGTGACGGTAAGACGATTGAAAATACTGCAGACGATGTGTTATCAGCGCAGATTATGTACTTTGTTGACCCATCTGCGGTGCTTTACGTGCGAGCTCGTACCCTAGACTTCGGCGACGGTGCGTCTCAGCTAGATAAGCCGGCGGAAGCACGTTGGAAATCTGCTGATTATGACGAGTTTTCTGTAGGTGTTGAATACTACTTCTAAAGCCAATAAGTGAACAGACAGCACTAAATTACTAATGATAATCAGGGCATTCAGAGTAATGCCCTGCAACTGTTGGATAGAATATATGAACAGAAAAATCATCGCTTTTGCTCCTTTATTGATCGCTTTCTCCGCGTTTTCTCAATCGACACTGTCTTTGCAGCAAGAGATCACCGCGCGGGTGGTTAACAGTCAGCCTGCAGCGGTGTCACAGGATAACGAAATACTGTTAAAGGCAGGATCAAATCAACTCGCATTTACTATAGGTCAGATCGTTTTTGAAGACAGTAAGCGAAGAAAGTTTGACTCTGAATTATTGGTACTGACATTCAATGCGACACAAAACCAATCATTGTCACTCAACTATAAGCCTTTTCGAACCATTGATGACGCTAAAGCCTTTTCTGTTTCACCACAGCTTTCACTCGTCGACTCATCGGGACAAAGCGTCGAATATGAATTGGTTCAGTTACGCAAAAATGGTTTGCAAGGCTTTCGTGACTATGAAAGAGAGTTGGCGGATTACAATGCTCAGCATGCGTTTAAAGTCCAAGCTGTCGAGGACAAGAGTGGTGTGATTGTCGAAAAAAATATATACCAGACCTTCTCAGAAATGACTCGAGAGCAGCAACAGGCATTTATGCAATGGGCGATGCAAAACTTAAAGTAGTAGCAAGGATTGTAGATTTACATATCGGTGCTAAAATAACGCGCAATTTTGGCACCGCTCAAACGATTAGCGTGGTGCGGTCATTTAGACAATCAAGGTATTTTACATGACGGTTAAAACTCGTTTTGCTCCAAGCCCAACAGGCTACCTACACGTTGGTGGTGCGCGTACTGCACTTTACTCATGGCTTTTTGCTAAGAACCAAGGTGGTGAATTTGTTCTGCGTATTGAAGATACGGACTTAGAACGTAACTCTCAGGAAGCGGTTGATGCCATCCTTGAAGGTATGCAGTGGATGGGACTTGAGTGGGATGAAGGTCCTTACTTCCAATCAAAGCGTTTTGACCGTTACAACGAAATGATTGACAAGTTGCTCGATGAAGACAAAGCATACAAGTGTTATGCGTCTAAAGAGCTGCTTGAAGAAATCCGCGCAGAGCAAGAAGCGGCGAAAGAAATGCCACGTTACGATGCTAACCATCCCAAAGTGGTTGCGGCCAATGCAGCAGCGAAAGAGGGCGACGCATACGTAGTTCGTTTCCGTAACCCGAAAGAAGGCAGCGTCGTATTTGATGACCAAATTCGCGGGCGTATCGAAATCGCAAACAGTCAATTGGATGACTTAATTATTCGTCGTACTGATGGGGCGCCAACTTACAACTTTGTGGTCGTGGTTGATGACTGGGATATGGGCATTACCCACGTTGTCCGCGGTGAAGACCACATCAACAACACTCCGCGTCAGATCAACATCTACAAAGCACTTGGCGCACCAGTACCGACCTTTGCACACTGTGCGATGATTCTAGGCGATGATGGTGCCAAGCTATCTAAGCGTCATGGCGCGGTTTCCGTGATGCAATACCGTGATGAAGGCTACTTGCCGAATGCGTTGAACAACTACCTAGTGCGTTTAGGTTGGTCTCACGGTGATCAAGAGATCTTCTCGCAGCAAGAGATGATAGACCTATTCAGCTTGAATGCCATTTCTAAATCGGCCTCTGCGTTCAACACAGAAAAGCTGTTGTGGCTAAACAACCACTACATCAAGACTTCAGAGCCTGAGTACGTGGCGGAGCACCTTCAGTGGCACCTAGACAATCAGAAACTGGATACCACAAACGGCCCTGCGATTACCCAAGTGATCAAGCTGGTGGGTGAGCGTTGCAATACCTTGGTTGAACTTGCACAACAAGTTCGCTACTTCTACGAAGACTTTGCTGAGTTTGAAGCTGGCGCGGCGAAGAAGCACCTACGAGGTGTGGCGAAAGAGCCGCTTGAGCTGGCGCTGGCAAAAGCGGAAGCACTGGCTGATTGGTCAACAGATAGCATCAAACAGGGTGTCATTGCCGCTGTGTGTGAAGAGCTTGAAATTGGTATGGGCAAAATTGGTATGCCGCTTCGTGTTGCTGTGACTGGTGGTGGTCAATCGCCGTCAGTGGATGCTGTGATGGAGCTAGTAGGTAAGGAGCGCTGTGTTGCTCGAATCAAAATGGCCCTGGCTTTCATTGCCGAGCGCGAAGCCAACGCCTAAAACACCTTGCTTAAAGAAGACCGCAGCTTAAACGCTGCGGTTTTTTTTGGGCTACCAATATCTCAAAAAGGAGACAGGGTTCTTTAATTTGAACTTTGGGTCAATATTTTGTTAACTACATCGCATTGCTGTTGTTTTTGTGTATATTTGCGTGGCAGGCTTGCATTTGTGCCTATCGGTTGTTACCAGGTGGCAACGATCGATTAACTCAGTTTGGCTTGATAACACAATAAACAAGGTAGGAAGTGAGATGAAAAAGTTAGCAGTGATGATATCTAGTGCGCTAGTACTCGCATCAACCGGAGCGAATGCGCAATTTTATCTTGGTGGTAAAGCAGGGAAGTCTTGGTTAGATGATGCCTGTACTGCGGCAACGGCAACTTGTGATGATGAGTCGATTACCGCTGGTCTGTTTGCAGGTTACGAATTTTTTGATTTTCTGTCGTTCGAGGCTGGTTATGACTATTTAGGAGAGTTTAGCGCAGCCGGTTTAAATGATGAGAAAGTCAAAGCTTACACCCTAGCACCAAAGCTCAGTTTGGCATTAAACGAAGATTGGTCTCTTTACGGTAAGTTTGGTGGCGCCCGTGTTGAATATGGTCGCTACGATGATAATTCTTTTCTTGGCGCAGTAGGCTTAGAGCTCGACTCGCATAAAAACGTCGCCGTGCGTCTGGAGTATCAACGTCTTACTGATGTAAGAAATCCTTGGGTCAAAGCTGAGGTAAACAGTGCCACACTGGGTTTTGTGTATAAGTTTGGCGGAAGTCAGCAGTCGGTATCTGAACCAGTTGTGATAGAAGAAAAAGTGGTTGAACAGGTTGAGATAGAGGTTGAACCTGCGCCAGTAATTAAAACTTTCGAAGCGAAAGCTATCGATTCAGGTGCATTCGCTTTAGATAGTGCAACACTTAAATCAGAAAGCCAGCCAGTGATCACTGAGCTTGTGAGTTTTATGAAGCAGTTTCCCCAGTCTAAGGTTGAGGTGACGGGTTACACAGATTCGTCTGGTGCAGCCGCTTATAACCAAAAGCTTTCTGAGAAGCGAGCGCAATCGGTAGCGGCAGCTTTGATTGAACAAGGGATTGATCCTGAGCGCATTACTGCAACAGGCCAAGGGGAAAACAACCCTATCGCAACCAACGATACCCCACAAGGCCGCGCGAAAAACCGTCGAGTAGAAATCTTGGTCCCTAGCTTTGAGTACCAAGAGTAGCGGGTCGTATCGCTGATGAAAAGCCCTAGTTGATGACTGGGGCTTTTTACTCAACGCTATATCTACTTTAGGTCGATACTGTTTAAACGGCCCATAAACTCAAGAATTTCTAAGTTCTCTTTATTGGCCGCTAATAATGCTTTTTTGGTTTTGGAGTAAGCTGCTAGGCGACCATGTTTCTTGATTGAGCAGACCACACTGCGATAGATAAGCTTGCCGTTCTCATCATAGTTACGCCACGCGGCAATGTAGCATTCATCTTTTGCATCTGGGTTTTCTTTGGTTGGTCTTGGCTTAAAAATGATTTTTGGCTCTAAAGAGTGCGGAAGGCGAGTCATTAGATAGGGATCTTTAAGTAGCCTGCGCCAAAACTTGCCCCACATTTCACTGCCCAGTTCATTGCGCAGTTTGATGGCTTTTTTCAATCCTTTCTTTTCGCCAATACGGATGTAACCCACCGAGCGATGCAACACCTTATCATCTGGGGTGTGAATGTGGATTTTGAAGGCGGTCTTGGCTTTAGAAATAAAGCGATGGCCAGTATTAGTTTCTAGATTACTCTTCTTCATAACCTGGTTATCTATAACTTTGTTAATAGATATTCTAGATGAAACTAACCAAATCGTGAAGACAACAAAAATAAAGAGCTATCACCGGTGAACGGCTATAGCTCTAATATATGGCGCTCCCGACAGGATTCGAACCTGTGACCTGCCCCTTAGGAGGGGGCCGCGCTATCCAGCTGTGCCACGGGAGCATATTTATATGATACTGATACTTATCGATAAGTTAAGTATCAAACGCAGTGATTACAGCTGTTTGTGCATAACATCGCCAATTTGAATGCTGCCAGCTAGCTCTGCTTGGTCGACAGTAAGTTCGGCTTCATTTTCATACACTCGCGACACAGTCAGAGTGATGTTGGTTTCTGTCACTTTATTGCGCGGCAAACCACGTTGGTCGATAAAAGAGCCAGTATGCCAAAGCTGCAGTTTATCACCTTGTTGAACGCCATGAATGCGCCCCAAGTCCATGGTAATAGTATTGCCCCATTTAGCGACGACTTCAGGAAGTGTGATCTTACAAGAAATCTCGGATTCGAGGTCGAGCATAATGTTGCGACTGACTCTCAGCATCATATTGCCGTAGGTCGATGCCCAAAAACGCGCACTACGGGTATCAACCTGGCTGGTTTTGGCAAATGGCCAGCGTGCGACTTCACGATAGTTACGGTTATACACTTCGTTTCCGGTTTTGCCGTCAAATACCGTCATCTCCAGGGCAAATTGACGGTTAATAATATCGTCGCCTAATACCTTGCTTTCAATGGTAGCGGTTAAGTCAGTGATCACACCACCGATGATATATTGTGCCCCCGTGTCTTCGGCAATCATCTTAAGGCGCTCCGGAAAGCGTTTGTTGATCTCAAAGTCTGTGGTTCCGACAGAAATAAAGTTGCTCGACTCTTGATCCAATTGGCGGTTGATCACTTTGGCAAAGTCATCGCCTAGATCGTAAACCTGGCCCATTACCGCTTGTTGTGGAGAGGCGATATCGACATTGCCGACCAGAAATGTCTTTTTGTACTGACTGACGTGGCAACCCGTTGCCGATGGGTAAATATCAATGCGCGCTTTGACGAACATGATGCCGCGGTTCACCTTTTGCTCTTCGATCAGAATGTAGCGAATTTCGCTATTGGTAAATTGATACTCTTTACGGTTGCTTTCCAGCATTGGTCTTAAGTTGGCAATACTGCCGATATCGGCACCAGAGAAGCTGACCGCTTTGTAGAGTGCATCTTCCAAAGCATGAATACGCGCGACTTCCTCTGAAGAGACAATCGTTGCCGAACCTGTGACTTCATACCAACCCGCAGAGACAGCCTGGCTCCACAAATTTATGCAGAGAGTAGATAGAAAGACAAGCAGAGACTTTTTCATGTTTTTTTACCAAGTTGGTTCATTTTTTGCTTAATGATTCTTAGCGGATTTTGGCGTTGCTTTTCAAAATGATTGCACAGGATGAAAAGCAAAGAATGTTCCACTTTTAGAAGAGAACTAAAAGATTCGACATTTTACGCCTTAATGTATCGGAGATTAGAGAATGAAAAGATGGCTATCGCTAGTGCCCGTGGTGTTTCTCACTGCCTGTGCCTATGCGCCAATTTATAACGGTAAAGAACCTTATTCAGGTTCGCAGTTTATGTTGATGGAAAGCCCGCGTCATACTCTTGACTTCTTTGTCGAGAGCATGACAGAGGATTTAATGATTTCAAACACCAGTGTTTCTGCACGCACGCCGATAGCGGTCACCTCGTTTGTTGACCTGCAAAATATGGATGCGACTAACTGGCTGGGTAATTCTGTGTCCGAAGGCTTTATTCACCAGTTTCAGCGACGCGGTTTTAAAGTGGTCGACTTTAAGACGACGGGTTCGATTCAAGTGACCCATCAAGGTGATTTTGCTTTTAGCCGAGATTGGAAAGAATTGGCACAAGAGCAAGACATCCAGTATGTCCTGACAGGAACCATGTTGCGTCAAGAGGGGGGAGTGTTGGTCAACGCTCGAGTGGTTGGAATGCAATCACGAGTGGTTGTTGCAACCGCTCAAGGTTTCTTGCCGGCAGATCGTATTGGTCGAGATCTCGATACCCTCAACAGCATTCGAACTCAAGATGGTGTGCTGATCCGCTCAGACCCAACCATGACTCAACCATACACGGTTATTCTGCGTCCATAGGGGGAACACATGAAAAAGCTATTACTCCTAGCACTCGCATTGGTTATGGTTGGATGTCAACCACTCAATACGATGCGTCCCGATGACTGGCTCACGGCGGTAGGTTACGCCAGCATCAGTGAACAAATCGGCCGCAATGAAGAAGAAAAGCAAGTACGAGCCATGCGCGCCTCAAAAATCGATGCGTACCGCGAGCTAGCCGAGCAAGTTTACGGTATGCGTGTTAGTGGCCGTGCAGATCTCAAAGATCAACGACTCGGCACTGAGCTCACCTCGGGAGCAGTAGATGGTGTGATTCGTGGTGCGGAAGTCGTAAGAAGCTACAAAGTCGGTGATAGTTATGTTACCGAACTGCGGCTTGATATCCAAAAGATGAACAAGCTGCGTGATTATGGTGAGGTACAACAAGTCCCAGAGAAAAGGCAACAAACCTTGTTCTGATAACTTTACTCTACTCCGACTGCAAACAAAAAGCGGCAATCTTATGATTGCCGCTTTTTGTATTTTTGACCGGTTATGCTTTGATATTGGTACCTAAGGTCGTCACATTTTTCGTTTGCCCCTCGGCGGTATAAGTCATGCCGAGTTTGCCTTGGGATTGCTGCATCAAGTTGTTGAGCTTATTGAAACTCAACTGCGCACGTTGTAAGGCTTGGCCATTGATATCGTTTTTTTGTTGGCACTCACTGACGAGCTGCCGGATTTCATCTACCAGAGGGCTCAACTCTGGATCTGAATTTAAGCCATCGACATCAGGATGACGACGAATTCGCTCGTCCGTGGTTTGCAGCTGTTCGATCAAGGTGATTTTTTGTTTGGCACATTGCTCGATATCTTTCGAGGCTCTGCTCGCTATGGCATGCTTTTCTTGATCAAGGACCTCACTCAACTCTTGTGCGTTTTTGTGTTGAAACTGAATTAACCCTAGTAGTGCTGCCATAAACTAAATCTCGTGTTTACAGTCCGCCAAGTTCTTTTTCGAACTTCATCATGTTATCTGCGAGCTTTTCTGGATTGACTGTGTAAGAACCATTTGCGATAGCTTCTTTGATTGCCGCCACTTTTGCTTGGTCAAAGCTTGGCTTAGCTGCCATTTGAGTATGCATTTCTCCCATCGCCTTACCCTGTGAGCTAAGTGACACAGCATCCTGAGCGACACTCGACTTTTTTGCTGAGTCGGAACCGCTGGTCGCATTGCTTTCATTGCGCACGGAACTACGTGTCGAAGTCGAGAGCGGTTGTCCCGAGCGTATGTTATCGATACCTGCCATAGTTGAGCCTTTTAATTAGATAGATACTTGTACTGTCAATATCGACAATCGCAGCGGAAACTTTAGCTTTTTTTGCTATCAGTTAGAACACCACTGTTACTTCAGAAATTCCAGTCACGCGTCCTTCAATTATACGGTTGGATTTACTATTTTTCACTCTTATCTGTTCACCATGTGAACCATCTGTCAGTGCCACACCTTTTGTAGTGATGGTCATCCCCAGATTGGTTGCTTTAATGGTCACAGTTTCGTTGCGACATACCACACAGATATCGCGCTGCTCTATTACTTCTCCCGCCCGTAAGTTTTTCTTGGTTTTTGCGCCTACTACCGCGTCTATTGAGGAAAACCCTTGCCGCCTAAACCGTTGCAGGTCTACCATACTAACAGTGACGTCTTGTGATGAGATAAGCTGACCTCGTGATAGAGCTGTGGTCAACACAACTTGCGGGCCAGTTCGAGTCAAACGAACCGGAACATATATGCGCCAATCATCGTCTGGACATTCTACGAGCACAGTGATGTTACTTGCACTAGGATTAACAGATGAAGAGGAAGTCGACAGCCCTACCGGGCAATCAGTGGCAAAAATACGAGTATCAATATTGGCCGCAGTGGCTTCCAGTGTACCACCTGATGGCCATTCAATGGTCGAAAGTATGTACTCTTCCGCCGCAAGTTGAATAGTTTTGATTTGGCTTTCTGTTGCAGATGTCGCTGAAAAACTAAAGAAAAACAAGAAAAAGCCGATAGACTTATAAAACTTTTTATAGAAAGCTCTACAATTAATTATGGAAAACGAGCAGAAGGGTGATTTAGGATATTGCATTCTGTTTCTCATCTGTTTTCATCACGTAGGGTAGACTACCATTTTTTTGCACCAAGTTTGAGATGGAGATGAGCTTATGACGGGTATTCTTGATTCGGTGAATCAGCGTACGCAACTCGTCGGTCAAAACCGATTAGAACTCCTAACGTTTCGCCTGATGGGGCGTCAACGTTACGGGATTAACGTATTTAAAGTAAAAGAGGTTCTTCAGTGCCCTAAGCTCACCTCAATGCCAAATCTACACCGCTTAGTGAAAGGGGTTGCGCACATTCGTGGGCATACCGTTTCGGTGATCGATTTAAGCTTGGCTGTCGGCGGCAGACCGACCACTGATGTTGATAAGGCCTTTGTGGTGATTGCCGAGTTCAACCGTACCATTCAAGCTTTCTTGGTGACGTCGGTAGAGCGTATCATTAATATGCACTGGGAGGCGATTTTGCCACCACCGGAAGGCGCAGGTAAGTCCAATTACCTCACCGCGGTCACCAATATCGATAACGAGTTGGTAGAAATTCTCGATGTCGAGAAGATCCTTGCAGAAATCGCACCAATTGATGAAACTATGGATGCGTCGATCGGTGAAGAAATTGCGCAGGCAGAAACAGAGAAAGAGATTGTTCGCCGCATACTGATTGCGGATGACTCGACGGTAGCGCGTAAACAGGTTGAGCGAGCCATTACCTCGCTGGGTTTTGAAGCCGTCTCAGTCATTGACGGTAAAAAAGCCTACGAGAAGTTGATAGAAATGGCCGCCGAAGGCAGTATTTACGATCAAATCTCACTTGTTATCTCCGATATTGAAATGCCGGAGATGGACGGCTATACATTAACTGCAGAGATCAGACGTAATCCGGATCTGAAAGATCTTTATGTTATTCTTCACTCTTCACTGAGTGGGGTGTTTAACCAAGCGATGGTGGAGCGAGTTGGCGCGAATTCGTTTATCGCCAAGTTTAACCCAGACGAGCTTGGTAATGCGGTAAAAGCTGCACTTACAAAATAAAAGAGACGTTAATGACAGCGATAACTATAAGCGATCAAGAGTATCGTGATTTCAGCCGCTTTTTGGAGTCACAGTGCGGTATTGTACTGGGAGACAGTAAGCAATACTTAGTGAGAAGTCGCTTGAGTCCACTGGTTACTAAGTTTAAGTTGGGCTCATTGTCAGACTTGCTCAGAGATGTTGTTACCGGGCGTAACCGAGAATTGCGTGTTGCCGCCGTGGATGCAATGACAACCAATGAAACGCTCTGGTTTCGCGATACTTACCCGTTTGAAGTTTTAGCCAATAAGTTGTTGCCTGAAGTGGCGGCAAACAAACGCCCGATCAAAATCTGGTCAGCGGCAAGTTCTTCTGGTCAAGAGCCATATTCGATGGCGATGACGATTTTAGAAACTCAGCAACGTAAGCCAGGAATGCTACCTAGCGTATCGATCACCGCTACTGACATCTCGGCTAGTATGCTGGATATGTGTCGCGCTGGCGTCTACGATAACCTAGCCCTAGGTCGCGGCTTGTCTCCCGAGCGTCGACGTAACTTCTTTGAAGATGCCGGTGACGGCAGAATGAAGGTGAAAGATAACGTTAAGCGTTTGGTTAATTTCCGCCCCCAAAATCTGATGGATAGCTATGCGTTATTGGGTAAGTTTGACATTATCTTCTGCCGCAACGTGCTGATCTATTTCTCGCCTGATATGAAATCTCAGGTTCTTAATCAAATGGCGAATAGCTTAAACCCCGGAGGCTATTTACTTCTGGGCGCATCAGAATCCTTAACCGGATTGACAGACAGGTTTGAAATGGTGCGCTGCAACCCAGGTATCATCTACAAACTTAAATAACTCGTTACAGGCTCTGTTTACGCCCAGCAACCCAGCTGGGCGTTTTTGTATCCCTTCCTCCTTTCCATCTATACTTGCGATGAGTCATTCCAAACTCTTTGTTTAACCGACTGAGTCAATCAAGTTGGCTTAGTTATTGCTCAATCAATTTCGAAAGCAAATTGAAGACGATTTTTTATAGTTGGTACGCAAATTGCTTTTACTTTTACAGTAACGGTCAGTTCTTTTAGTAGAGGTCAACATGGCTATTTCTTTTGACAACGCATTAGGTATCCACCAGCACACGGTGGGCGTACGTGAGCGCAATGCTGAGGTGATTTCCACCAACATTGCTCAAGCGAACACGCCTGGCTATAAGTCTAAAGGGATGGACTTTCAAAGGGCATTGCAGGCGGCAACATCAGAGGCAAGTATTGGACTTAGCCGTACTGATAGTCGGCATATTCCTGCCTCTACTCGGGTGACAGGTGAAGTCATGTATCGTCTTCCGACACAGCCTGACACTGGTGATGGCAACACGGTGGATGTGGATTTAGAGCGTAACTTGTTTATGCAAAACCAAATCCGTCACCAAGCCTCACTTGACTTCTTAGGAAGTAAATTCAAGAACTTAACGAAAGCGATAAAGGGGAGTAACTAGATGAGCTTATTTAACGTTTTCAATGTAACTGGTTCTGCCATGAGCGCTGAATCTGTTCGTCTAAATACGACCTCGAGTAACCTGGCAAACGCAGACAGTGTATCTAGCTCCGCTAAAGACACCTATAAAGCTCGCCACGCGGTATTCGGAGCGGAGTTGAGTAAGGCAAAGTATGGCCGCGACCATACGGTGCCAGTGAAGGTGATGGGCATCATCGAAAGTGATAAGCCGCTTAGTGCGGAGTACAACCCTGAACATCCGCTCGCGAATGACGAAGGTTATATCTACAAACCTAACGTCAACGTGATGGAAGAAATGGCCAATATGATTTCTGCTTCTCGTTCGTATCAAACTAACGTTCAAGTTGCAGATGCTAGTAAACAAATGCTGCTGCGTACGCTGCAGATGGGTCAATAGGAGATAAAGTATGGCCGGAGACATTAATAATGTTGGTCAAAGCGGCTTGTCCTATATTGACCAGCTTAAACAACTTCAAGAGAAGAATAAGCCGAATGAGACCACAGGTAAGCAAGATCTTAAACAAGAAGACTTCTTATCCTTGCTCACTAAGCAGCTCGCTCAGCAAGACCCGTTTAAGCCGGTCAGTAATGACCAGATGATTGCGCAAATGGCGTCTTTCGCGACCGTTGATGGTATTGGCAAAATGAACAATCAGTTCGAGACGCTCAATGCCTCAATGACCTCAAACCAGGCGTTGCAAGCGTCTTCATTGGTAGGACGTGATGTACTGGTTCCAGGTGCGGCGGGCGTTAAACAAGATGACGGCAGTATGGCTGCTATGGTTAAGCTTCCACAATCAGTAGACAACTTGATGGTGAGGGTCGAAGACCAAATGGGGCAGCTAGTTCGCACCTTCGACGTTGGGGCTAAACCTCCGGGTGACAGTCGGGTTGAATGGGACGGCAAAGATCAGAACGGTAATCCATTGCCGGCTGGCAAATACAAGGTGAAAGCCTCGGGCTTGCTAGATGGGAAAGCGAAGGAGTTTGAGGTCTCGACCTATGCAAACGTCAATAGCGTCCTGTTAGGTAAAGGTGATGGTAACGTACTACTCAATCTGGCTGGCTTTGAGTCGCCAGTTCGACTTGCTGAAGTACTAGAAGTTGGCAAAGCGTAACTCTCAAGTAGATATGCTAGCTAGATAGGAGATTTTGGAATGTCATATGTTGCACTAAGCGGTTTATCCGCAGCTCAGTTAGATCTGAATACCACCAGTAACAACATTGCGAACGCAAACACGTTCGGCTTTAAAGAGTCACGTGCAGAGTTTGGCGATGTTTACTCAAATTCACTCTTTACTCATGCGAAAACCACGCCTGGGCAAGGTGTTCAAGCGGCGCAGGTTGCTCAACAGTTCCACGAAGGTTCAAGTATTTATACCAACAACCCAATGGACTTACGAGTATCAGGCACAGGGTTCTTTGCCGTCGCTAAAGACAGACTCACACCAACCTCCAATGAGTTAACTCGAAATGGTGCATTCCACCTCAATAAAGATAACTACATGGTAACGGCCAATGATGAGTTCTTACTTGGCTACCAAGTGAACCCGGAAACCGGCGATGTGCTCTCCTATGAGCCGTCTCCTATCAACATTCCAAAAGAGTTCGGTAAGCCTAAGCAAACGGCAAATATAGAGGTTGGTGTTAACCTTCCTGCCAATGGCGATCTCAAAGATCCGGCGCTGTTTGATTATACCGATCCAGAAACTTATAACCGTTCTACGTCATCAACGATTTATGACTCTATGGGTCAATCGTACAAGCTGACCACTTACTATCTTAAAGATCAAAATCAGCCTAATACGTGGCAAACTTACTACACTGTTACCGACAGTGCGGGTGAGAAACCGATCAATATTGTGGGTGGTGACGCTTCGAGTCCTACTGGGCACATCGGTCATACTATGCGTTTTAACAACGACGGTACACTAGCAAGCTTGAACAATGGACAAAACATTGTATCTGAGCCACTGGGAGCGGGAGCAAACCCGGTCGACCTCAACGGCGCAGACGTCAATCAAACTCTGTCGTTCGGGCTTGATAGTGCAACTCAGTTTGCCGCACCATTCGAGTTAACTAAGTTTGATGAAGACGGTGCGACAACAGGCTTCTTGACCAAAGTTGACATCGATGAAAACGGTAGCGTTCTTGGTACCTACTCAAATGGTGAAGCGAACACTCTGGGCCGTGTTGCCTTGGTCCGTGTTGCCAATGAGCAGGGCTTAGACAAAAAAGGTGGCACTCAGTGGGATGCCACTCAAATGTCGGGCGCGAAAGTCTGGGGTGAGTCGAACAAAGGTTCATTTGGTACCATCAACAGTGGTGTCCTTGAACAATCTAACATCGATATGACGCAAGAGCTGGTGGATTTGATTTCAGCACAGCGCAACTTCCAAGCGAACTCTCGTTCTCTTGAAGTCCACAACCAAACTCAGCAGAACATCTTGCAGATTCGTTAATCTATTAACGATAGCGATAACGGGAGTAAGTGGGTGGCAAACATCCGCTTACTCCTTTGCCTCTACGGCAAATGCCTTCATCTATTTTTTCCTCTCATTCTTTGCCGCACTCTTATCAACTCATTGAAAAATAGCTTGTTTTATTCTTGGCATATATATTGCTTATATCACTGTGAATTGTGATTTTTGGAGCAAATTATGGATCGTGCACTGTTTCTCGCTATGAGCGGCGCCAAGCAAAATATGCAGGCATTGCAGCTTAGAGCGAACAACTTAGCCAACGTCAGCACCACGGGATTCCGTGCTGATTTGGCGCAAGCTCGCTCAATGCAGGCTTACGGCGAAGGTTTACCAAGCCGGGTATTTAGCATGACAGAGCGTCCGGGACATGATTTCCAACAAGGTAGCGTGATCACCACTGGCCGAGATCTTGATGTCACTATCCAAGGTGATGGCTGGATCGCAGTACTCGATAAAACCGGCAAGGAAGGCTTAACGCGTAACGGTAACCTAAATATCGATGCCAACGGCCTGTTAACCAACGGCAATGGCAACTTGGTATTAGGCGAGACCGGCGCTCCGATAACTTTGCCGATACCTATCAGTAAAGTCGAAATCGGCAATGACGGCACCATATCCGTCGTCCCTCAAGGGGCGCCAGCGGATGCGATTGAAGTTGTTGATCGAATTAAGCTGACGCGGACCAATAATCAATCACTATTCAAAGACGTGAACGGCTTGTTCCGTGCAAAAGATCCTAATGCGGCATACGAAGCGGATGCCGGTGTCAAACTGCTCACAGGGGCGATTGAAGGGAGTAACGTCAATGCGATTGGCGAGATGACCAGCCTTATCGACTTGCAACGCCAATTTGAGATGCAAGTGAAAATGATGAGCACCGCAGAAGAAATGGATAAAGCGTCCGATTCTCTGCTTCGTATGAGCTAATAATAGTTAGGAGAAGGTTATGCATCCGGCATTGTGGGTAAGTAAAACGGGCTTAGACGCCCAGCAAACCAATATTTCAACCATTTCAAACAACCTTGCAAACGCCTCCACCGTTGGTTTTAAGAAAAGCCGTGCGGTGTTTGAAGACTTGTTTTACCAAAACATTAACCAGCCAGGCGGTCAGTCTTCACAGAATACTGAGCTGCCAACAGGTTTAATGCTCGGAGCGGGCTCAAAGGTGGTGGCAACTCAAAAAGTGCATACTCAAGGTAACACTCAAACCACCAATAACAGCCTAGATATGATGATTGAAGGCGATGGCTTTTTCCAAATTTTGATGCCTGATGGCAATATCGGCTACACACGCAATGGTCAGTTTACTGTGAATGATGAGGGGGTCATTGTCACCTCTGGTGCAGGCTACTCACTTGAGCCTGAAATCGCGATTCCAGAAGACGCGATCAGTATTACCGTCGGCACCGATGGAGAAGTTTCGGTGCGAGTACGAGGCCAGCAAGACAACCAAGTTGTCGGTCAAATTGCAACGGTCGACTTTATCAACCCAGGCGGCTTAGAGCCGATAGGGCAAAACCTCTACTTGCCAACCGGGGCTAGTGGCGATCCGCAAGAGGGGGTACCAGGCTTTGATGGTTTTGGTGAAGTAAGACAGTCGATGCTTGAAACTTCAAACGTGAATGTGACAGAAGAGCTGGTCAACATGATCGAAGCGCAACGTGTGTATGAGATGAACTCGAAAGTTATCTCCGCGGTCGACAAAATGATGAGTTTTGTCAATCAGCAACTCTAAGCGGGCGAGGATAAGATAATGAACCGATTACTTGCGTTATTGATGATGGCGGTCATGTCTGGCTGCACTATGTTAGAGCCGCCGATTGAAACTCCGGATGTGGTTCAGGGCACTACTAATGTTGATGCTGTGGAAGGGGATAAGTCTGAGCAAGAGAGTGCCGGTATGATCGATACGCTGCGTGGCAGAACCGATCCGGTTGCCGGGGATCCAGCTTGGGCACCGATTCACCCCAAACATCAGCCAGAGCACTATGCGGCAGAAACAGGCTCTCTATTTAACAGCGCCAGCACCAGCAGTTTGTATGATGATTACAAGCCTCGAGGTATTGGTGACATCATTACGGTGACATTAAACGAGCAGACTAAAGCGGCTAAGAGTTCAGACGCCGACTTGTCGAAAAACAACGACGCATCGATGGACCCACTCGAGGTGGGTGGACAACAGTTGAACATTGGTGATTACAACTTCTCGTACAACTTAAGTAACGACAACAACTTCAGTGGCAGTGCGGCGGCAAATCAAAGTAACAGCATTTCCGGCTCGATCACCGTGGAAGTGATTGAGGTCTTGGCCAACGGCAACCTAGTGATTCGTGGTGAAAAATGGTTGACACTCAACACTGGTGACGAATATATCCGTCTTAGCGGAACGATTCGACCTGACGACATTGATTACGAAAATACCATTGCTTCTAACCGCATTTCGAATGCGAGAATCCAATATTCGGGTACTGGAACACAACAAGATATGCAAGAGCCTGGGTTCTTGGCACGATTCTTTAATGTTTCTCTCTAATACCATCTGATGCCGCTTTTTTGGCGTGCATTATCGGTGGCGCAGGTAAGAGAATAGGTATGATTATGAAAAAGTGTTTGATCCTAATAACAAGCTGGTTGTTAATTGCAACAACCGCGCATGCCGCGCGAATTAAGGATGTCGCGCAAGTGGCGGGCGTACGTAGTAACCAATTGGTGGGTTACGGCTTAGTGACTGGATTGCCAGGTACAGGGGAGAGCACGCCTTTTACTGATCAAAGCTTTAATGCGATGTTGCAAAAATTCGGCATCCAATTGCCACCTGGCACTAAGCCGAAGACGAAAAACGTTGCAGCCGTGTTAGTGACCGCTGAGTTGCCAGCGTTCTCAAAGCAAGGGCAAACCATAGACGTAACCGTATCTTCTGTTGGGGCGGCAAAGAGTTTGCGTGGCGGTACCTTGATGCAAACCATGTTGAAAGGTCTTGATGGGCAAATTTATGCAGTGGCTCAAGGTAACCTTGTGGTGAGCGGTTTTAGTGCAACCGGCGCTGATGGCTCCAAGATTGTAGGTAATAACCCAACTGCGGGGATGATCTCCAACGGCGCAATTGTAGAACGAGAAATTCCATCACCATTTGGTCGTGGTGATTACATTACCTTCAATTTACTTGACTCAGACTTTACGACTGCGCAGCGCATGGCTGATGCGGTTAATAACTTCCTGGGACCGCAAATGGCTTCTGCGGTTGACGCTACCTCTGTCAAAGTGCGTGCTCCTCGTGATGTTACGCAACGTGTCGCTTTCTTATCTGCCATTGAGAATTTGGAATTCGATCCTGCTGATGGTGCGGCAAAAATCATTGTCAATTCACGTACCGGGACCATAGTGGTCGGCAAACATGTGAGACTAAAGCCCGCAGCGGTCACTCACGGTGGCATGACCGTCGCCATCAAAGAGAACCTGAATGTGAGTCAGCCCAATGCGTTTGGAGGCGGCGAAACGGTTGTGGTACCGGATACTGATATTGAGGTTACCGAAGAACAAGGCAAGATGTTTAAGTTCGAGCCAGGCTTAACATTGGACGATCTTGTGCGCGCAGTTAATGAAGTGGGCGCTGCCCCTTCGGATTTAATGGCTATCTTGCAAGCGCTGAAGCAGGCGGGTGCTATTGAAGGACAACTGATCGTTATCTAAGGAATGTGAAGATGATAAACAATGGCAACGATATTGGTTTTATTCACGACATTTCGAGCTTAGATAAGCTACGTAAACAATCAGTGAATGGCGAAGAAGGCAGTGAACAAGCCGCGTTAACCGCGGCAGCGAAACAGTTTGAAGCTATCTTTACGTCAATGCTGTTCAAATCGATGCGCGACGCCAATTCTACGTTTGAATCAGGCTTGATGGACAGTCAAAATCAGCAGTTTTACCGCCAAATGATGGATGAGCAAATGTCATCTGAGTTGAGCGCTTCAGGCTCGTTAGGTTTGGCGGATATGATTGTCGCTCAACTTTCATCTGGTAGTATCGAAAATCAAAGCGCGAGCAACCGTAGTACCGATTTCGAAGCCTTGATGAGTAAAGTGGATGCGGTGCGTAACGAACGCGCACAAGCGACCACAGTTGAACAAGCAGAGCCAGTATCACGCTCTCGCTTTGACTCGCCAGAGTCTTTTGTTTCCTCGATGAAGCCATATGCAGAGAAAGCAGCGCGCGCTTTAGGTGTTGACTCATCATTACTCCTTGCTCAAGCAGCGCTTGAAACTGGATGGGGCCAAAAGGTGGTTAATAACGCTCGTGTTAGCAGTAACAACTTGTTCAATATTAAAGCTGACAGAAGTTGGAATGGCGACAAAGTCGCGACGCAAACCCTAGAGTACCAACAGGGGGTTCCGGTAAAAGAGCAAGCAGCGTTCCGTTCATACTCAAGTTACGAAGAGAGCTTTAACGACTACGTTCGTTTCCTCAATCAGAACCCGCGTTACACCACGGCACTGCGTCATGGTGGCGATGATGAGGCCTTTATTCGTGGTATTCATCAAGCCGGTTACGCCACCGATCCCGCCTATGCGGATAAAGTGCTGCGAGTGAAGCAGCGAATTGATCAGATGTAATCTGAGCGCAGCGCTACGAGAGTCGAGATCGCTTTGCTCCGAGTTTCGAGATCGGACTTCGTCCTGCGAGAATTTAGAACGGGCTGCGCCCTTCGAGAGGGGCTTTTGATGAGAGAGTCGAAAGTTGCAGGCAAAGCTGGATGGCATTTAATCTTAATTATCTGAATTTAAAGGAAAAGGCTTGACATGCATTGTCAACCTTCCAAGATTTTCTCGCTTCTCGCTTCTCGCTTCTCGCTTCTCGCTTCTCGCTTCTC
>JBCAXU010000056.1:0-23920 GCA_038533895.1 Pseudomonadota bacterium
AAGTGGCGGTGGTGTAAGTGGCATTGTAGCCACCAAAAATCCCATACAGAACATACTTAACTGGGTTGTCGTTCGGGTCTGCATTTGCTCCAAAATTAATACCCGTATCGAGCAGCTCGATATCGGTTTTGTTGTCGCCCTGACGGTTAAATTTCATCATCAGGTGACCGAAAAAAGAGGCAGGGTTGCCAAGATATCCAGTGACATAAACAAGACTGATCGACTCGGTCTTGCTGTGCTGAGTCCATTGCTGATAGTCATCACAATCTTGCAGAGACAACGCTAGATCGGAGCCGAAGTTTTCTTTGACCCAGATGTAACGGGCAGGGTAGCGACAATGTGTCATTGACGATGGTGAAGTCAAAGCGCTGAGCGTGGCCTTTAGCTCTTCTGCTGCATCAAAATTTCCGTTTTCGGTAAGGAAGAAATCTGGGCTGGAGATGGTACTGCGGCCATTTTTAAAGTGGAGCAGTTTGGACCACTGAGACATCTGCTCTTCACTAAGTGAAGCAGAGGCTGATGCGGGCCAAGAGTAGAGTAGTACGACAAAAAGTAGTAGACCCAAACAAGATGATACGCCATTGCGTATCATCGGTTTGTTAACTTGGATTAAGAGGTTGTGCACTGTTGTGAAGCATGTTTTGCCACGATGCGGTAGTAACTGTCAGCCTTCTCATGATGAGGCATTTCAGTATAGCTATCATTTGCCAGCACTTTGGCAAAATCACTGCGGATGCCCTGACGCACGACCTGTTGTTCCTGTTGTCCACACTCAAGGATATTCAACATTGCAAGCATATGCTCCCCTTCGCCTTGCACTGTCTCTTGCTCCAGCTCTGGGTAGGTTCTGTCAATAAACTGCGCGGCTGCATAAAAGGGCCCCGAGCAAGACGCTGGGGTTGAATAGTGTGAGATGGAGGCGGTAGTCCCTAAGTCCCAAGTTACGTTGGTGGTGACCGCAAGCCAGCCATTCGCATAGCCGTTAGCAATCCAATGGCCTAAACCACAACCTTTATAAATGCCGTCGAGCGAAGCGTTAGCTTGGGGTAGATACGCAAAAGTGATCAAGAGCAAAGCCAAGATTCTGTTTTTCAAAATAAAGCTCCTTGTTCAAACTTATTGGGAGTGGAGCAACTAAATCATCCACTGCATGATTTAAACTTTAGATGCAAACGAGAAAAAGTAAAAAGAAAGTTACCTGCGGCGAGCGGTTGATCATAAATCTTAATGAACAAACGAGAGGCAGAGCCTCTCGTTCGATATCATTTGTCAACCTGCATACTCAGAGTTGGGGGTATGTATAACCACTAGGGGTTGTAGATAGTATGCTAAAAGGTTGCGATGAGGCATCCTGTTAAGCGTATTGCCTTAAATGAAAACATCTCTGTTAACACGGTGAAATTTCAGGTTAAACAAATATCCCAAAAAACGAATAAGTTTAAATAAAAACGAACAATCTTAGGTGTTTAATGTGGTGTGAAAAGGAAGAGTAATGACAACTCTTCCTTTTTTAGGCTCTACTTTTTCTTCAAAACAAAGTATTGGTAAGTAAAGTCTTTCGCCGCAGCTTGCTCATAAATCGCAATCTCGCGTTTGATGTCCATTAGCGCCTGTGAGTCAGGCATAACTGGCGTGAGCTCTGTTACTCTTTCGGCAAGCGGTAGCCAGTAGTTTTGCCAAGCCTCTAAGTCTAGAGAGAACTGAGCGACGAGCTCATAACCTGCTTTGGCAAATTGCGCTTCACGAGTGGCGATGGTTTGAATGTCTGGGTAGTCTGACAACCAAAACTGCTCCACTTCTGGCTGGGGTCTCTCCGTTAACCATACAAGGTCACTGACAATAAGAACACCGCTCTCTTTGAGCAAAGGCTTCCACTGTTTGAGTGCCTTTTCCATCCCCATGATGTAGACACAGCCTTCGGCCCAGAGTGCATCAAAACTATTTGGCGCAAAAGGCAGCGAGGTCATGGAGGCATTGACTAGCTTCACTCTTTGGTCCAAGTCGCAGCTTGTCAGCTTTTGCGCCAGTTGCTCAATAGCTGATGGCTCGTTGTCGACCGCTGTGATCTGCGCTTGCGTCTTTTCAGCGAGCAATGTGGTCGAGGTGCCTTTACCACAGCCAATTTCTAACAGGGTTTGAGTATTGTCGGGAAGATGGGAGATGGCGTTTAGTGTTCCCGTTTCACTACCCGGGCCCCAACGCTCTAACGTCTCGAATACCGTCATAAAGTCTTGCATGTATTGATCGTGTTCGTTCATATCTTTAGATAACCATTTAATTCGTAATGCTTCTTTTTCGTCAAAGCCTTGCTGGCTAAGCCACTTGAGATGTTCTTCAGGGGCGCTCTCGCTCATCACACTGTGCATGTCTCTTTGTGAGCGTTCACCCAGTAAACCGAGCAACAGGTCACGAGCTTGTGTCTTCTTCTCTATTTCTTGATTCAAGGTCACTAAGCGTTGCGTGAGCACTCTCTTGTCTAATTTCGCATCGATACACGCTTGGCATTCTTTTAACGTTAAACCGGCGCTTTGTAGCTGTTGAATCAATAATAAGCGCTGCATATCTCGTTCGCTGTATTGGCGATAGCCATTGCTCAGCCGCTTTCCCTTAATCAAACCTAGCTTTTCGTAATAGAGTAAGGCGGTGCGAGAGAGTCCAACCTTAGTGGCCAACTCTGAGATTAAATACATAATGAACAAGCCCTTGTATTGCTCTGTTGGGGATAACATAAAGTGTAATGCTGTAGACAGGTCAAGGCGAATTTTGCTTGGAATGAAGGAAATTGCTCTAAGTAAAGAAGCGCGCCACAAGGCAGCGAGCTTTAGTGCGAATCTGAGCTAGCCAAAGGTAGCTAGCTCGAAGCTGGGCTTTTACCTTAAACTCGATAAAGGCAGCGGCCCTTGAATGACTTGCGGTTATTTCGGTTGCCACTGTTTAGAGGTAACGAGGTTGTCCATTACTTGGTTGACCGCTTGGTGCGCTTTATCGACGATGGTATCAATGTCGCTGCGTGTCGCGATAAGCGGTGGCGCAAAGCCTAAAATGTCGCCGTGAGGCATAGCACGAGCAATTAGACCGCGTTCTAAACAGGCTGCTGCGATTTGTGGCCCTACTTTTAAGTTAGGATCAAAATGAGCTCGGCGTAGCTTGTCTGAAGAGAACTCTAATGCATGCAGTAAACCTACACCTCGGGTGTCACCGACTAAAGGGTGGTCGCTAAATCGTTCTGTCATTTGTTGCTGCAAATATGCACCGACGTCGGCGGCGTTTTTTACCAACCCCTCGCGTTCAATAATATCGAGGTTACAATTGGCTGCTGCTGCCCCCATAGGGTGGCCCGAGTAGGTGTAGCCGTGCCCAATCGCGCCCCATTGGTCGGTGCCTTGTTCTAACACGCTCCATACCCGTTCGCCGACAATAACCCCCGACAGTGGTTGATAGGCAGAGGTTAGGCCCTTAGCCACCGTAATCAGATCGGGTTTCATGTCGTAATGGAGTGAGCCAAAGTCGCTGCCTAAACGACCAAAACCACACACCACTTCGTCGGCTATGAGCAGTACATCGTATTTATCGAGTACTTTGCGAATCGCTGGCCAGTATCCTTCAGGGGGCGGCACGATCCCGCCTGTCCCAAGAACAGGTTCTGCGATCATGGCTGCAATGGTCTCTGGACCTTCTTCTATGATCATCGCTTCTAACTTATCGGCACAGTACTGAGAAAACTCAAGCTCAGACATACTGTCGTCTTCGCGGCGGTAGTAATATGGAGAAACCGTGTGTTTGATGCGATCCAGCGGCAAATCAAAATGAGCATGAAAAAGCGGTAGCCCAGTCATGGAGCCTGAAGCAATGCTCGAACCATGGTAGCCTCGGTCACGTGAGATGACTTTTTTCTTTTCGGGCAGGCCGCGCACGTTGTTGTAATACCACACCAATTTGAGCTGAGTTTCATTGGCATCACTACCAGACATACCGTAGTAGACCTTGCTCATGCCTTCGGGAGCCATCTTGATGATGCGATCAGATAGTGTCACTAGTGCTTCATTGGTGTGACCCACGTAAGTGTGGTAGTAAGCCAGCTCTTTGGCTTGGGCATAGATGGCATCGGCCATTTCTGTTCGCCCGTAACCAATATTCACGCAGTATAGCCCGGCAAACCCATCGATAAGCTCAATGCCCTCTGAGTCGGTGATGCGTATTCCGCTGCCGCTGGAGATAATTCTGCCGGGTAGCTCGCCTGCACCATATTGTTTGAGGTGGGTAGAGGCATGAAATACTCGTTGACGGTCGATATCTAAAAGCTGTTGGGTTTTATTGGTCATGATTGCTCTCCTTAAATGTTTTGGCGTATTTCTTGGCCTTAACTACCGCTACCGGTGGGCAGTGCGCCCAAACAGCAGTATTTGATCTCACTGTATTCTTCAAAGCCGTGGCGGCTCCCCTCTCGTCCTAGGCCCGACTGTTTCATGCCGCCAAATGGGATAGGGTGCCCGGTCATCTTGACTGAGTTCACGCTGACCATGCCAAACTCTAGCCCGCGCATGCAGCGCCAAATCTGGTGGATATCGTGACCGTAAACGTAGGCGGCCAAGCCGTATTCAGTGTCGTTACTCATTTCAATCACGTTATCTAAGTCTTGATAGGGCAAGACTCCAGCCACCGGACAAAAGTTCTCTTCGCGATACACCGCCATATCGGGGGTGACATCAGCAAGCAAAGTGGGGGCGAAGAAGTTGTCTCCCGGCACGGTTTGGTGGTATCCCGCGAACAGTGTTGCGCCTTTATCTATAGCGTCACGCACTAAAGCATGGGCTTTGCTCACGGCGGCGCGATTGATGAGCGGCCCCATTGTTGTCTTTTCATCTAGTCCATTCCCCAAGACAATCGAGTCCATGGCTTTGGCAAATGCTTGCAGGAAAGCCTGATATTTGTCTTTGGGTACGAAAATGCGATTGGCGGCGAGACAGTCTTGGCCTGCGGTTTGAAACTTAGCCTCCACGGCGGCTTGTGCGGCTTGTTCTATGTCCATATCTGGCAGCACGATAAAAGGGGCATTACCGCCTAACTCCATGCTGCATTTCTTCACAGTTTGCGCTGCGTCGCGCAACAGCAACTTGCCCACTCGTGTGGAGCCGGTAAACGAAAGCGCTTTAACTTTGTCTGAGTGACATAATGTTTGCGACACCATCACCGCCTCGCCGGTGGTCACGTTAAATACCCCTGGCGGAAAGCCTGCTCGGTCGGCCAGCTCCGCGAGTGCCAAAGCCGAAAAAGGGGTTTCACTGGCGGGTTTAATCAACACTGGGCAGCCAATCGCTAAAGCGGCAGCGGCTTTGCGTGTTATCATCGCATTCGGAAAATTCCATGGTGTGATCAGCGCTGCAACGCCGATAGGCTCTCGCACGGTCGATAACTGCGCGTTTGGGATATGGCTGGGGATAGTTTCGCCATAGCTACGACGAGCCTCCTCGGCAAACCAGCGAATAAACGACGCGCCATAGTCGATTTCGCCTAAAGCATCGGTCAAGGTTTTGCCTTGTTCCATCACCATTAAGCAAGCAAGATCGTGTTTTGATTCGAGAACCAAGTCGTGCCAACGCATCAGTATCTCGGCGCGTTGTTCTACTGACATTTTCCGCCACAGACCAAAGGCTTGCTCGGCACTGTCGATCGCCTGATAGACCTGTTGCTGAGACAGTTGGGTGACATAGCCGATAACGGTGCCGTCGGCGGGGTTATCTACTGGGTGAAACTGTTCACCACTGACCCATTTACCATTGATGTAAGCCAAGTTTCTGACCAAACGTACGTCTTTCATTATCGCCATCATGTCGTGTGAGGCTTTGAGTTCCTCTGCATGTAAGCTGTGCAATGCTGCCATGAGTCTTTCTCCCTGCGCGTTGTCCACAGTTAAACTGTAATGGAGATGGGGGATAAAGAATTTCTGATAGACGTGAGGAAACCAGCGAAAATTTCTGTTTCAGACCGTTTGAATGGCGGTTTTTTTTGTACTGCTTGGTTGTGCGATTGCGTTGCTAGAACAAGGCATTTTGATTGATTTCTATGGCGCCTGCGTCACGTTTGATGGTTTTGGTTACGATGTAAGTAAAATAACGTTCAATCCCGACTTCTGATTCTAACCAGTTGTCAATCAAGCGCTGATATTGGTCGATATCTTCAGACTGAACTTTGAGGATGTAATCCACCCCCCCTCCTGTGGCATAGCAATCGGTGACTTCTGGGGAGTGTTGGACCAATTGTTCGAATCGTTTAAAAGCTTGAGCGTTGTGCTCTTTTAGGCTCACCTCAACCATCACTGAGGTGCGTTTAAACAATACGTCGGTATTGACCTTCGCCCCATAGCCTTCGATGATGCCTGCCTTTTCCAGTTTTTTGACCCGTTCCCAGCAAGGACTGACTGAAAGGTTAATCGCCTCTGCTAAGTGTGATTTGGTGATACGGCCATCATCATGCAGGATTTGTAGAATTTTTACGTCGTAGCGGTCGAGGCGCATAATAGTTCTCCTTGTCGATTATCCTTTGTTTTGGCAGCTCGTCCTTAATCGTCTGTAAAGGGGGCTATCGGGTATGAACTAAATCCAGTTTTCGCATTCCTCGGCGATGACCGCCAGCGTGTCACCGATGTTGACCTTGGCGGGAAATCGTCGTGCCGCAAGAATACCACTGCGCTCTGCTCTGTATTCGATAGGTGCGACGCCGGTGCGCTCAGAGGAATAAACTTTCACCAAAATATCTCCCTCTTGTATGGGGTCACCGAGCTCGAACAGATATTCGGTAATACCGTTATGATGGCTTTGCACGTAGCAGCTTGCATCGGGCATATCTAGCCATTGGCTCGAGGGTTCGGGTGTTTCGTAATCTCCGGACAAATTGCCCGCAAAGCGCAAGAAATTACGAATACCGCGGTCTGCGTAAGCGATGGTTTTTGGGGTGCTGGTACCGCCGCCTCGAAGTTCTGTGGTGACAAACACCTTACCTTGTGATTCAACGGCCGTGTCATACAAGCTGGTGGCATCCATTTCGAGTAGGATCATGGTGTAGGGCGCACCAAACAGCTTGGCGCCTAAAATACAGGCTTGTTCTTGCTCTCGATTTTCGAGGCGGTGAGCAGCGGCAAAAGGCAAGATGTCTAAGGTTTTCCCACCGGAGTGGATGTCCAAAGCAAAATCACACATCGGCACGAGGTAGCGGGTAAAATAGTCGGCGATTTTCTCAGTGACGGATCCGACAGGATTTCCCGGAAAGCTACGGTTTAAGTTGCCTTTGTCGATTGGGGAGGTTCGTGATCCGTTGTGAACGGCGGGTACGTTCATCATTGGCACGATCACAACTCGCCCTTGGATTTGCTCAGATTGAAGAGAATGTGTCAGCTTGAGCAGGCTAGTGATCCCCTCATACTCATCGCCATGATTGCCACCAGTGAGTAGTGTTGTGGGCCCTGGACCATTTTTTATCACGCTGATTGGAATCATGATGCTGCCCCATGCGGAGTCATCATTGGAATGGGGCAGGGCTAAAAAACCGTGTTGCACGCCGTCTCGGTCAAAGTCTATGGAGGCTGTGATCGAGCTTTCTTGCATATCAGATCCTTTGGTTCTCGTATTAAAACAACAAGTTTGATGAATTGACATCAGTGTTTTACAAACAGATGGCGGGGGAAATCACACAGCGTCTTGGCCCCATCTCGGGTAATCACTATGCTTTCGGTGGTTTCTAACCCCCAATCTTCAAACCATAACCCAGGCATAAAATGGAACGTCATGCCTTCTTTCAATATTGTCTTGTCGGTGTCGCGCAAACTCATGGTTCTTTCTCCCCAGTCTGGCGGGTAACTTAGACCGATGGGATAACCGCAACGTGCGCCTTCACGTGAAAAGCCGGCTTTATCAAGAATCTGGTTCAGAGCATTGGCAATATCGGCGCACGTGTTACCTGGTTTGGCGACTTCCAAGCCTGCTTCTAGACCTCGTGTTAGCGCTTCGTCTGCCCGCTTGAACTTGTCGTCAGGTTCGCCGAGGAAGATGGTACGTGAGAGCGGGCAATGGTAACGTCGGTGCGCGCCCGCGATCTCGAAGAAAGTGCCTTCCCCTTTTTTGAATGGTCTGTCATCCCAGGTGAGGTGAGGCGCGGAGGCATCAGCACCAGACGGTAGAAGTGGCACAATCGCGGTGTAATCGCCGAAATGGTCTTCATGCCCCAGTACTGCTTGTCGGTTAATCTCGGCCACTAGGTGGTGTTTTGGCAGGCCCGGTTCGATCATATCGAATGCGACGCGGTGCATGTTTTCAACAATGCGGGCGGCGCGGTACATATAAGCCAGTTCTTGATCCGATTTAACGGCGCGGCACCAGTTGACTAGCCCAGTGGCATCGACAAGCTGAGCGTTTGGCAGGTGTGATATGAGTGATTCGTAGGCAGTGGCACTAAAGTAATAGTTGTCTTTCTCGACACCGATTCGACCACGATCCCAAAGACGAGGACCGAGCACAGCCTCGACGAGAAAATCCATCGGATGCAACGGCGGGTTCATCACATAATGATCGGGATAGTAGGTAATGTTTTCGGCTGACATGTACGCGGTACGGTATGCCCCATTCGCATCTTGGCAGCGCCCAAACCAAACAGGTTCGCCAGATGAGCCCACTACGACACACTGCGGAACATAGAAAGACCACCCATCATAACCCGTTAACCATGACATATTAGACGGATCATGAATGATCAGAACATCGAGCTCACGCTCTTCCATGGATTGGCGAACTTTGATCAGCCGTTCTTGGAACTCGTCTAGTGTAAAGTGTATAGCAACGCCTCTCATCATCTCTCCTTGTTGATATTCCGACGCTTTAAGAGCCTTCGGAGACGTTGAGGTATTTCTACCCGCCATAGGTCAGCGCGACCTGCGTTTTAACTTGTTTGTAAAGATGTACAAATCATGTCAATCATTACAATTGTGGTCTAAATTTGTGCATCATACCGACTTTATTGTTCAAAATTCCCTCATTTGTTAAATTTAAGTTACAATGGCACTTAAGGTTGAATCAATTAAAATATTGTGTCATGACAATTTCTTTGAACCCGATCATTCGTCCGGGTACCGCTAAATATCTCTCAATTGGTCAGTATCTTGTTGAATGTGTTCGAAATGGTTATCTCAAGCCGGGCACCCGGCTTCCCACACACCGTGAATTTGCCGAGCAACTGGGGGTCAGTGTACAAACAGTCAGTCATGCTTATAGTTTTGCTGAGAAAAAAGGCGCGCTCGAATCTTGGGTCGGCAATGGTACGTTTGTAAAAGCTGGTTTTGTTGATGACAGCACCGACAGCGAGTTCATGCTGACACATGAGATGAAAGAGACGCCAGATGAAATCGATATGTCTATCGCCCACGCAGTGGTAACGGATAGGCATATCTCGCTGTTTAATCAAGCTTTAATCGAGATTGCAGAGCAAACCGACAACCGAGGATTGATCAGTAAAGCCAAGCCAGTGACAGGCCAGCCACATCATATAGAGTCGGGCACGCGATATCTGCGTAGCCAAGGTTTAGAAGTCGGGCGAGAGCAAATACTGTTGACCAATGGCGCCTGCCATGGACTGACGTTAGCGTTAAGTACAGTGGTTGAGCATGGTGACCTTGTGGCTTGTGGTCAGTTGGTTGACCATGGTTTGATCTCCCGTTCGAGAATGTTAGGTTTCAAACTACAACCGCTTGAGATGGATGAATTTGGTATCACGCCGGATGCATTTGAATGGGCGTGCCGACACAAGCCAATTAAGGCCTTATGCTGTACTCCGAGTATGGCGAACCCTAACAGCGCACATATGGATCTCGCGCGCAGAGAAGCGATCGCTGAAATTGCGCAAAAGTATGAAATTTATGTCGTCGAAGATGATGTCTACGGCGCACTCGAGCCGAATCGTGTGCCTCCTCTTGCCGCGCTGCTGCCCGAACAAGCCTTCTATGTGACCAGTTTAACTAAAGTCGTTGCGCCAGGAATGCGAACTGGATACTTGACGGTGCCACGACATTTTTTGCAGCATGCGATTGGTCGTTTAGCCGCGACGAGTTGGTCTGCAACTCCATTGCCTTTTGAAGTAGCCCACCTCTGGATAGAGAATGGGACACTAAACCGGTTGATTCGTTTTCAAATGAATGAGTTTGCCAAGCGGCAGCGAATCGCTAAATCGGCCTTGCAGGGGCATGTTTATCGCTCGCACCCCAATGGCCAGCATATTTGGCTAACATTGCCAGAGCAGTGGAGCAGCGATGAACTGGTTGCTTCAGCCAAGCGTTCAGGGGTACAGATCACGGGCTACAAACCTTTTGTTTTCGATACCAATCAAGCGATGCCTTATGTTCGCATTAGCTTAGGCGCAGAGACGAACCGCGGTTACATCAAACACGGCTTATCGGTAATTGCAGAGATATTGGATACCAACCCTCCAACCTCGCACTTCCTAGTGTGAGCCGACGTGTTCGCCGGCTCTTGAGACTAAGGCTTAGTGTTGAGTTGGTGGAGGCGTGGCTATTTCCACTTTCACTGCCGCCACCTTAAACTCTGGGATTTTCGCGTGAGGGTCGGTGGCGCTGGACGTTAAACGGTTGACCGGAGACTCAACAAAATGGAAAGGGATAAAGATCACCCCTTGCTGAATCCGTTTGGTGACAAAGGCATCGATCTCGATTTCGCCGCGGCGGGTGGAGACTTTCAAGCGTTGGCCATTCGTTATACCCAGTGACTCTGCATCTTGTACGCTGATCATTGCTCTTGGGCCGGCGAGATTGTCCAACCCCTTAGTTTTTCGCGTCATGGTGCCGGTGTGAAATTGTTCCAGCACTCGGCCTGTCGTGAGGACCAGTGGGTACTCCTCATCGGGCAGTTCAGCGGCATAGCGAAACGGAATGCCAACCATTTGGCCTTTGCCCCGAGTGAACTGGGTTTGGTGCATGATGCGTGTCCCGTTGGGGTTGTTTTTGTTGCTTGGCCACTGCACGCCATCGGGCGGAATGGCATCCCAGCGCAGGCCTGCATACTGCGGTGTAACTCGGGCAATCTCGCTGGTAATGTCAGACACAGTTTTATACCGCCAGTCACCGCCCATAGCATTGGCAATTTGTTGAATGATCCACCAGTCTTGTTTCGCTTCGCCGGGCGGTTTCACCGCAGGATTAACCCGTTGTACCCGCCGTTCGGTATTGGTGAAATGTCCTGACTTTTCGGCAAATGAGCACGATGGCAGCACCACATCCGCGTATTGCGCTGTTTCGGTCAAGAAGATGTCTTGCACCACCAGAAAGTCCAGTGTTTCTAGAGCATCAATGACATGGGCTTGATTGGGGTCGCTGAGTACTGGATTTTCGCCCATGATATAGAGGCCGCGCACTTGGCGCTGGCATGCAGCATCGATGATCTCGGTTAGGGTTAAGCCCTGCTCGGGCGAAAGAGCGGGCGCATTCCACTCCATGGCAAACTTTTGTCTTACCATTGGGTTGTAAACTTTTTGATAGCCGGGATAGCTGTTCGGAAGTGCGCCCATATCGCACGCACCCTGAACGTTAGATTGGCCGCGTAACGGGTTGATTCCGCCACCTTCGATACCAATATTGCCGCACAGCAGCTGTAAGTTGGCAATGGAACGCACGTTATCGTGACCTGTGGTGTGCTGGGTGATGCCCATGGAGTAGTAGACCGCAGTGCGCTTGGCGGTGCCAATCATTCTTGCCATGGCGAAGATGTCATCGGCGCTGACGCCAGTTACTAGTTCTACTTTATCGGGTGCGTAGGCAGGTGACATCACCTCTTGCAATAAGGTATCAAAGCCATCAACACGCTCTTCGATGTACTCGTGATCGTACCAACCGTTCTTGATGATCTGCTGCATAACCCCATTGAGGAGCATCACATCGGTGCCCGGACGGTGTGCCAAATAGAGCTCGGCATGATCGGCCATGTCGATGCGTTTTGGATCGGCCACAACGAGTCGCGCCCCATGATGACGAATGGCTTGCTTGATGTGGGAGGCGATGATCGGGTGCGCTGAGGTGGTATCGGAGCCGATGATAAAAATGACGTCTGAGTGTTTAATGCTTGGTATGTCATTGGTCATCGCACCGCTACCGAGTGATGCTTCTAACCCGGTGACACTCGAGGCGTGACAAAGCCGAGCGCAGTGGTCGATGTTATTGGTGCCAAGCTCACGGCGAATGAATTTCTGAAATACGTAGTTGTCTTCATTGGTGGTTTTAGCCGAAGAAAACCCCGCCAGAGCATTGCCGCCAAAATCTTGTTTCAAACTACTCAACTTGCTCGCGATAAGATTGATGGCCTCGGGCCAACTGGCCGGTTGTAGCCAGCCATCTTTGCGGATAAATGGTGTTGTTAGGCGGCTACTGTCGGCGATAAAGTCGAAACCAAAACGGCCCTTAACGCACAACATCTTCTGGTTGACGGGGGATTGAGCGCCAGTAATGTACTCAATCTTGTTTTGCGCCGGATTGACGTGCATGGTCAGTTTGCAGCCCACACCGCAATAGGTACAAATGGTGTCGATTTGGGTGAGCGGATCGGTTCTTCCTTGAGCGCGATGGCGTTTATCGACCATAGCGCCGGTGGGGCATGCTTGCACGCAGGCGCCGCATTGCACACAGTTTGAATCGCCCATCATCATTCGCCCGTGACGCATTGAGCCAAAGTGAGGTCGGTCGTCGGGTCTTAAAGCCGGGCGGCCCTGTTGGTCATTGACGAAATTGAGGATGCCATGCACCGCTTGTTCGCTACACGCATCAATACATTGACCGCAACTGATACAGCGGTTGGCATCGAACTCAATGAACTCGGCGCTGCGATCAACACTAAACTTGTGCCTCGTTTCTTTCGCGCGCAGAGCTTGCCAGTCTTGCGCGGATTTCACTTCGAGATGGTCTTCAAAGCATTGCTGCGCACCATACTTGGTTGAATAGTGGCGCAAATCGCATTGAGTGTTAGCTTGGCAGCCACACTCTAGACATCGGCGGGCTTCGCGGATTGCGTCATCGTTGTCGAAGCCAAGCTCGACCTCATTAAAACTTTGCGCCCTTTGCTCTGGACTGAGCTCTGGCATTATCGCCCGCTTCACTTTTTCCAGTTGGGCAAAATGGATTGGATCGATATGCGAGAGCTGTTGCTCTTTACGGGCATTGAACTCAGGCCGTGGCATCATCGCCATATCGCCTTGTAAATAGAGATCGATTGCTTTCGCGGCTAGGCGGCCGTCACCCACTGCTTCAACAGCGGTCGCCGGGCCGCGACGAAAATCGCCGATGCTAAATATGTTACCGACACCACTATGCATCGTAACATCGTCACTTTGCGCCGTATTCCAACGAGTGAGTGGCAGCTGAAGTGAGTCATGATCGAGAAAGCTGAGATCCGGCTTTTGCGATACCGCGGCAATGACAGTATCAAACGCTTGGGTAAAGAATTCACCAGTAGGTTGCGGGCGGCGGCGACCAGATTCGTCTGGCTTACCAAGAGCCATTTTTTCCAGTTTAATTGCCTTAACTTGTCCTTGTTGATTGCTGAGATTCTCAACCGGGTTGGTTAAAAACAGAAATTGGACGCCTTCTTGCTCGGCTTCTTCAATTTCATAATCTTCAGCGGGCATCTCCTCACGAGTACGGCGATAGATGATGGTCGTCTCAGCCCCAGTGCGTCGAGCGGTGCGTGCACAATCTATGGCGGTATTACCACCGCCGATGACCGCGACTTGTTTACCTGTGGTGTAGCTTTGTTTGGTGACATAATCTTTAAGGTAGTCGACGCCCAAGTAACAACCCAACAAATCGCTGCCCGGATAGTTCATCTCTACTGCGAGTGACGCGCCGACCGCGAGACATACGGCGTCGTAATCTTCGCTTAGTTGAGAGAGAGTAAACTCTCTTCCCAACTTGTGTTCGGTTTTTATCTGCATTCCGTTACGGCACATTAAGGCGATTTCTTGATCGAGAATGGTTTTAGGTAGGCGATATTCAGGAATGCCATAGCGCAGCCACCCACCGGGTTGAGGCATAGACTCAAATACGGTCACGTCGTAGCCCTCATTGGATAGGTAGTAACCCGCGGTTAAACCGCCAGGGCCACTGCCTACCACCGCAATTGAGCGATGCTTGGCTGGCTTTTTAGTGGGCACATAAGCCTCGGCGGCAGCCAAATCGGCGTCGGCAGCGTGGCGCTTGAGCTGACGAATTGCGATAGGGTCATCTACTAGGGCACGGCGGCACTCGCTCTCGCAAAATGCAGGACAAATGCGACCGATTGACAGTGGCATCGGCAAGGTTTGCTTAATGACCTCAATCGCTTTGCGGTGATCATTTTGGCCGATGTAGTAAAGATAAGATTGAATATCGACCCCAGCAGGACAGGCGGTTTTGCACGGCGCTTCGCAGTCGGCGTAATGGTCGCGCATGATGCAATTAAGTGCCTCTCGGCGGTGTTGATCTAATGCTGGAGATTGGGTTGTCACATTTAAGCCACGGCGTACCTTGAGCTCGCATGCGCGCTGCATAGTACTCCCTTCGACCTCAACTACGCACAAATCACAGGGAATCTTGTGTCCGCTTTTATTGAGCCCACACAGTGAGGGGATGTCGACACCACAGATGTGGGCAGCTTCAAGCAAGGTCATGTTGGGGTCGACAATACGGTATTTGCCATCAACCACGATTTCAATCATAACGCCCCCATGGCAACAACCATTAGCCATACACTTATTAAGGATAATCTGTTATGAGAGAAGTTCGTGTGACAACAAACTCAAAGTTTAGATATTTCTCGCAAGGTATTAAGTGAGAGCGCTCATGCAGCTCAAGCGTTAAAGCCAGGGCGTGCCCGAGCCTACCTAACCTAGGTTGCATAATGCACAAATTGTGCACTATACTCCCCGCATCATTTCTTTAGGAGATTGCGCCAACATGAACAACTAACACCTGGTATCCGTCTATCAATTTTATTTGGATTTCACAGGGTTAGTCGGCGTAGCCTCTTTCTTGCTTTACCGAACATAACACCAGACGCATAGTCTGACGTTCAGCATCATTGTGTTGTTGGTCATTGATTTGCATCGACTCTTTCGCTACGCAGAGTGCCTAATCCTGTTTTACAGGAGGCAATACATGCCAATACTTCAAGCGAATCAAATTAGCTATCAGTTTGCCGACGGCGAGAGATTGTTTGCTGATATTAGCGTCACACTGCAACATCGGCGCGTAGGGCTGGTGGGACGAAATGGGAGTGGCAAGTCGCTGCTTGCTCGTCTGTTACTTGGTGAGCTCTCACCGACTTCTGGCCATGTGGTACGTTTGGCCAGCGCCCTCAGTTACTCTCAATTGTCATCAGATCTTCTCAATCGCCAAGTGTCGATTGCTCACTTTCTAGACCTTGAGTCTGCGTTGCATGCATTGGCGCAGATTGAATCTGGATCATGTGATGACAAGTGGTTTGAACGGTTGGGCGAGCGATGGTGTTTGAAGCAAGATCTTGAAGCAGAGCTCAGCGCTATGGGGCTGCCCGCTGACGTGTTTTTTCCGTGCGCGCAGCTCAGTGGAGGTCAACTCGCTAAGCTGAAACTATGGAAGTTGTTTCAATCAGAAGCTCAGCTATTAGTGCTCGACGAACCTTCTAATCATTTAGACCATCCCGGGCGCTTGTGGCTGTGTGAACAACTCCGTCAGTTCCAAGGTCATGTGTTACTAATAAGCCATGACCGATTGCTACTTCGTCAGATGGAGCAAATATGGGAGCTGTCGAGTCTGGGCTTAACTCAATTTGGTGGCAACTATGACCACTACTCTGAGCAAAAGCAGCAACAGGTGGCGGCTATCGAGCGACAGCTGGATAGTGTGCATAAGCAGCAAAAAGCCTTGCAACGTCAAACACAACTCAATAAGGAGAAAGCGAACCAACGTGCAGCCCAGGGAATGAAAGCCCGCCGCAGTGGTAGTCAGCCGAAGATCATACTCAATGGGTTACGAGACAAAGCAACACTAAGTAGTTCACATCGGCTCAAAAATGAAGCGGGTCGCAGTGCCAGGTTGCAACAAAAAGAGCAGACATTGCAGTCGCGTCAAGACCAAGGTTACGACTATAAGTTCTACATGGACTCAGCCCCACAAAAAGGCGGACAACTACTGTCGATAGTCGCCGGCGAGCTTCCGTTTGTGCACACACAACCCATTCACCTGCAGTTATGTCACGGGGATAAGGTTTGGCTGCAGGGTGATAACGGTTGTGGCAAATCAACCTTGCTCAAAGTGATACAAGGTAAACAGGTATTGCTAGAGGGAAGTTGTCAGGTCAATGTTCCGGTTTACTACCTTGATCAACATTTCGCGTTGTTGCCAACCCACCTGTCTATGCTCGAAGCGATGCAACAAATGTGCTCCGGTATGAGTGAGAGTGATGCTCGCACCTTACTAGCGGGCATTGGTATGCGTCGAGACGACGTTTATCGGCGGGTAGAGCAGTTGAGCGGCGGTGAAAAAATGAAGCTCGCGATGCTGATAGTAAGCCATCAAGCGAATGCTCCGCTGTTGTTACTTGATGAGCCGGACAACCATCTGGACCTCGACGCCAAAACCTTGCTCGCAAAAACCTTGGCTCAATATCGTGGTGCGCTGATACTAGTCAGTCACGACCATGAGTTTGTCAACCAAGTTAATGTCACTGGTCGGTACTGCTTGGCGTTACCAGATAAGCCTCATCGATGAGCTGATAGCGGTTTCTCCCCGCTTGCTTGGCTTGGTAGAGCGCAGAGTCGGCGTGGGAGAACACGGCTTTCCATCGATGGATCAACGATGATGTTGAACAGCAGCATGCACCTAGAGAGATAGTGACGCTGAAAGACTGGTTATGGTATTGAATTTGATGTTGCTCTACCTTTCCGCGCAACCTCTCAAGTGTCTCTGATGCGAGTTGCTTCTGGTCTAACGGGACAATGGCAATAAACTCCTCTCCGCCCCAACGGACCAATAAGTCTTGGCTACGAATGCTTGCTTGTAGGACTCGCGCTGTATGTCTGAGGACCTCGTCACCGACCTCGTGTCCATGTTGGTCATTAAACTGTTTAAAATGGTCAATATCGATGACGCATAGGAGTAGATACTGGTTGTTATGAGCCATGTCGCTAAGTTGTGCTAACCAATGCTCCAGGTAACGCCGGTTGCGTAGGCCAGTAAGCGCGTCGGTCGTATTTTGTGTTAACAGGTCGCGATTATTTCGCTTGAGACGTATGATCGCTCGAACCACGAAATAGCCGATAACAATAACGAGCGAAGAGATGAATACATCGCGCCAACGTTGCCCTTGTAAACGTATTTCCTGTAGCTCGTTTTTCGCTTCTAGTAGCTCAATTTCTCTTTGGTTGAGTGTTCGCTCAAGGCTATTTTTTTCATTTAAGATCTCTGCACTATGAGCTTGATCGTAGTAAGCCTGCCGGGCAATTGTTTGTTTCTTTAGCTGTTCGAGGGCTAATTGGTACTCACCAATGGCTTCATGAGCTTCTACTAAGGTTGCCAATATGTCGGCTTTCCATACAAGTTCTTCTATCTCCGAGTCATTGATAGCGTCAAGGACGTTGTTCGCGTATTGAATCACTTTTGAATAGTCCTTTTTACTCAAATAAGCGAGAGCGACGGCTTCCTCACAAATAGCGGTTATGATTTTGGATTGCGACTCTTGTGTTGCGAGATCGACACAACGTTGAGCTATTTCAAGGGCTTTGTCGCTATTGTTGGCTTTGGCGTTATGGCGAGCCATATCCGCTAACGTCACGACACGAAGACTGATTGAACCCGTTTGTTCCGCTTCTTTAAGCGATAACTGCATATAATACTCAGCGCGTTGATACTGCTCATTGGCAAAATAGATTGCGCTCGAGTTGCCGTACAGTACTGCTTCAAACAAACTATTGGCGTAATTGTTATTCTGGTAAAGGTCTAGAGCGCGATGAATATAGTCTTCTGCGCGTTGCCACTCCTCTAGCATCATGTAAATCGTTGCGATGTTATTGAGTGTCATCGTGGTTTGAAAATCGTCTTCTATTTCAACGACAATTTGATAGGCCATTTTGTAGTAGTTCAAACTGGCTTTTATTTCAGATTGTTGTGATTTGATGTTGCCCAACCAACGGTAAGCACGGGCAAGCAAGCGTGAATAACCCACCTTGCGTGCGATAGGAACTACTTGATGAAGCAGTTTTTCTCCTTCGAGGATCTGGTCTTTATCGATATAGGAAATTGCCTTATTGAGCCGAGCTTCACCGATAATCCACTCAATTCGCGCCTGTTGGGCCATTTCGATAAGGTCGGGCATATTTGGGGTGGCGATGCCTTCATAGCGTTGAAGATTGTTGAGTCCGAAGTAGTACAGGGCTTGTGCTTCAATCGAGGCATTTTCCTCAACCGTGATTTGTTTTAACTCGACTTGCTCAGAGTGGCACAGCGAAGTGTAATAAAACTCAAGCATTGATTGTGCTGAAGCGGGAATATGCAAGTAGAGGAAATCTTTGCTTTGATCCAGTTTACAGGCGGCTTGGCTTGTGGGGGAGAGCATGAGCAAGCAACAGCAGATCAGCAGTGAAAAAACAGGCTTCATTCAACCAAAGAACTCAAAAACTAAACAGTTAGTTTAGCAGTTTATCGATAACACGCACTGATTTTATGGCTTAGTAACGTCATTTGTTGCATAAACTTCAGCTCATTTCATTGAGCTACTTTCCAGCTGAGTGTTGAGTTACGTGGCATTTCCAACAAATAAGTATTCTGCAGCATAGCCAAGCGCAGACAGGGCATTCTATTATGCAACATAACCAATCATCGCCAATGCAAGGATGAGAAATGAAGTGGATAGTGGCGGTCATAATGACGCTTGTCACTGGTATCGGTCATGCCCAAGTTGATGAGCCGCTCACCCAAACTGAACCGTTTTTTACCCTCAATATGACATTAGAATTGGATGGAGTTGAGCGTGCGCTTGACGATACGCGACACTCTCTGGATCAAATTGGTCATGCGCTCAACAACATTGCTGAAGGTGACAACTTAACCTCTGCCCAGCAGCAACAATTGGATCAGACCATAGATAACCTCAATCAACTGGTGGTGCTGTCGAGGCGCTCGGTCGAGTCATTGCCGCAAGCCTATCAGGATTCGAAGCAAGTTCTGGCGACAAGCAGTGAGCGTTTTCTATCGGAGTTACGTCAGCAAGTGCTATTGGTGGTTAGTTTGGTTGGTGCGATATTGATTGCGATACTCGTTGCCATTGCATGGTTTATCTTAAGGCCGGTGCAACATGCTGTGACCAAAACGACCGGTAACCTCTCCTCGATGGCCGAGGCAATCAAAACCACAGCGCAGGCATTGGAGGCGATATCCAATCAGCAACAGCAATTGGCCACTCAGTTGGAGCAAATTGACCAACGCAGCGACCAATCATCAACACCCTGATAGAGGCGATAATGCAGTTAAAACGTATTCATCATGTAGCGGTGATTTGCTCAGACTACGCACGTTCTAAGCACTTTTACAGCCAGATATTGCAGCTTGAGATAGTTGCGGAAAACTACCGGTCGGAGCGGGATTCTTACAAGTTAGATTTGGCGCTGCCTGATGGGGGGCAAATCGAGTTGTTCTCTTTTCCCAACCCGCCAGCAAGGCCGTCAAGGCCAGAAGCACAAGGCTTGCGCCATCTCGCTTTTGCGGTTGATTGTGTCGCGAGCTATAAGGATTACCTACTCAGCCAAGGTGTCGAGGTTGAGCCGATTCGCATAGATGAGTATACCGGTAAGCCGTTCACTTTTTTTCAAGATCCAGACGGCTTACCGCTTGAACTCTATCAAGCCTGATCCAGTATCTCACGCTTGATAACCGTTATCACCCCCGCGTCGCGGTGACTTGGTGCGGCGAAGCGGGCAGTCTGTTTGACCTTAGGGTGCGCATTGTCCATCGCATAGGAGTGGTAGCTGACCTTGAGCATCTCTAAGTCATTGAGATAGTCGCCAAAACTCATGGTTTGCTGATCGCTAAAGCCGAGCGTTTTTTGTAGATGTTCGATGGCCGCACCTTTTGAGGCGCTGGCGTTCATCACATCTAGCCATATTTTCGCACTCACCACCACCTGATGGGTTTCACCAAACTGGCGCTCAAAGTTTGGATACACCAGTTGTTCTGTGCCACCGAAGTGACAAATCGCGACTTTTATAAAATCGTCTTCGACCTCGAGCAGGTCAGCCACATATTGGCAGCGATGATAATACTTGGAGAATTCCTGTAGCGCTTGTGGATCTTGAGTCTCAATGTAGGCTGATTGCGTGCCGCACAACACAATATGTGCGCCCTCGATGGCGCGCGCCTGTTGAATGATTGCCGCAATGGACGCTTTATCCATCTCACAGCGATATAACTCTTTGCCCTGATGCATCACCAGAGTGCCGTTTTCAGCAATAAACATCATACGATCGCGAATCGGCGCAAACGTCTCCATTAGGCTGAAGTACTGTCGGCCCGATGCCGCAGCGAAAATGATATTGTGCTGCTCTAGTTGCTGATAAATCGTGTAAAAGTCTTGCGGGAGCTGGCCGTTATGATCGAGTAGGGTGCCATCCATATCGACAGCGATGAACTTAATATCTTGGTTAGGCATAGTGGACCGAGAGTTAGCATAGAGAATAAATAACAGGGCGAAATTTACATCACTTGGGTTTATGTTCAAGTGATTTATGTCAACTAGGGAGGGATCCTTACGCTTTCCAGTATCGCCAGCTATGATTATAAAGTGTCACCAAGCGGGATAACTATTTGATCACCTACTTATCTCGTTTCGTATGAGATAGTGTTGACCTTTCCCTAGGGGTAAGGTGTAGAGTCGCAGTTTCTTAGTTGAGGAACATTATGACCCATTCAGTTCGCACCACATGGATTTTGATGATCGGCATCGCTGCGATGTTGATGTCGAACTATGTCTCGAGTGCGCCCAGTCATGATGACAGTACTCACCGTGATCATTGGCCTTATTCCGATTATGTATGGCGATGGAACCGGTTCTGAAGTCATGCAACGTATCGCTGCGCCAATGATTGGAGGCATGGCTTCGGCGCTGATGCTGACGCTGTTGGTGCTTCCGGCCATCTTCAAATTGTGGAAACTCCGCGAAGTTAAATAGTTTTAGACCAAACAACACTAAACGAACTGAACAAGGCCAAGTTTATGGCTTGGCTTTAACACCGAAAGGTAAGGAAATACGATGAAAAAAACACTGATTGCGCTCTCTTTTACCCTAGCTTCAACCTTTGCCATGGCAAGCAGCGACCATATGGATCATAGCAAGATGGATCATGGCAACATGGACAATGGCAAGATGGACCATTCGATGATGAATATGGAGGGAATGTCGGACGTGGGTATGCCTGCACATGGGGCTAAACCGGATAAAGTAGTACACGTTATTCTTGACGATGACATGAGCATCAAGTTTAAGAAAGAAGTCGACATTCAGCCGAATGATGTGGTCCAGTTCGTGGTCATGAATGTAGGTAAAATCGATCATGAGTTTACCATTGGCTCTGAAAGCGAGCAGCTAAAGCATCGTGAGATGATGAAAACCATGGCTCACCATAACCACGACTCAGGCAATGCGGTAACAGTAAAGCCGGGTAAAGCCAAGCAGCTGTTGTGGCACTTCCACGGCAACAATGAAGTCGAATTTGCTTGTAATATTCCCGGTCACGCTGAAGCGGGCATGGTGAAAAAAGTCAATCTATAGGTCACTAGCCCCGAGTGATAACAACAGGACCTAGGGCACACATTGTGTGCCCTAAACTATTGTTGCAAGGATGACGATACTTTCCCCTTGCGGTATATTTGCGCAATGACAATCATAAGTAATGTACAGCGGAAATGTAGTGAACGGATTTGAAAAGTGGTTAGGGGTGGGGCGCGACCATGAGGACTATAGAGAGAGTTGGTTTGTTTTCGCGTCTCTGAGTTTGTTATCCGCACTGCTCGCCATGCTTACTTACTACAATACATGGGTGGTACCCAGTTATTTACTGGCCTCGATTGAAGCGGGTGGATTGGTTTTTTGTCTGCTTGGTCATTTCTTTTTATGGCGTAATCGTAGTGTTAGCATCGCTGCCTTGCTTTTGGTTTTGGTGATGTGTGTGGTTAGCCTCTTGTTTATTGTCGGATCTGGGCACAGTGAGTTTGCGTTAGCTTTCGCCTTTTTAACGCCGGTTGTGGCCGTGTTCGTGTTGGGCCACAAGCTTGGTTCGGTGTTCAGTCTTATCAACTTTGCTGTTGTATTTTATGTCTGCTTGATTGACATGGAGAACTGGCCGCCGATCCCTTTCGACGGTATGAGCTTAGCTCACCTATCGATTGTCTATCTTTTTTTGTTTCTTACCGCCTATTTCTATGAATCAGGGCGACGTCGTACTATGGCTTTATTGAACGAGTCGAATCGACAACTGAAAATTTTGTCTCATACCGATACGCTCACCCAACTGTTCAATCGTCGCTATATCGAGACGCTATTGCTTGAGCAAGAGAGAATTCAGTGGATTGCTTTGGTGGATGTGGATAATTTTAAAGCGATCAATGATGAGTTCGGCCACGATGTCGGTGACAGAGTTTTATTGCAAACGGCTCGGATATTACGTGAGCAGTTGGCGGGGCATGCACAAGTGGGTCGTTGGGGTGGAGAAGAGTTTTTGATCGCCTTTGAAATCAGCGATTATGCAGTGGTGGAGCGCCGAGTCAAAGACATTCAACTGGCGATTGCCAATTATGATTTTGGAACCGGAAGCCCCGTTACCATCAGTACCGGCGTTGCCAAACATGACGCTGAAGCGATGATTATGACTTTTCGTCGTGCAGATGAAGCTTTGTATCAAGCAAAGAGTGCCGGAAAAAATTGTTTCTATACCGCTTCTATTTCTATTTAGTCGAATAAAAAAGCGGGCAACCAAGATCTCCCCCGAAATCTATACTTGGTTGCCCGCGTAACCAATAACGGTTAAGGTCTATCGCAACAATGTGCTTGGAATCGTAACTGTCACTTTCTTGATCTGATGATCACGAGCGAAGATGTGCTCACTCACGGCTTTTGGTAGCGCAAGTGTAGTAAACGTCTCACTCGAGCCGTCGCTCATTTCACAATTCACGCTGGCGCTGTCACCTTGCTGATAGATGAATGGCACTTGACAGTAAGTGAAGGCTAACTGACCTGCATCTATGCTGTAGCTACAGTGTTCGCCATTGACGTTTAAGCAATCAAACTGCGCAGAGTGACTCAGGAACTCACTGCGGTTTAGTAGTGTTGGGTTAATCACAATCGTGCCTTGAGACACTTCAAGACCGAGCTCAACAAAGCGAGTAATCACTTCTTCTTTCACTTGACCTGTCATACCCGGTTGCTGAGCTCCCGCTTGTTTTGGTGTGTGCGAGTAGGGATCGGTTGGGAAGGCACCGTAGTTATCTGGTGTCTTGTTGAACCCGATACCGGCACGCACTTTGTAGTAGTACTCGGCCAACTGAGCGGTCTCTTGGCTATCGGCATCAAGCTCACGCGCGGCCAAGTAGTTCTCTTGCACAGCCAGGAGCAACTTAGACACCATATGCCAGTAGATACAGCCAAGCCCTTCGTAGCCAAACATAGTGCCTGAGCGACCGGTAAAGGCTTTGTGATTGAACACCTGCTCGTACAGTACTTGCACTGCTTCGATGCTTTCCTCATCTGCGTTAGGGTAATCGCTCTTCGCCTGCTTAAGTGCGCGGCTCAGGTAATCCGCGTTTTCAAAGCTTGGGTGGAAGTGGAACTGACCTTGCGAATCTTTATTGATGATGCGCTGATCGCCTGCTTCTACC
>JBCAXU010000057.1:0-23693 GCA_038533895.1 Pseudomonadota bacterium
CTAGGCGCATGGGGTCTAGGCTGGGAAGTTTGGCTAAACGGCATGGAAGTGACTCAGTTTACTTACTTCCAACAAGTTGGCGGTCTTGAGTGTAAGCCAGTAACTGGTGAGATCACTTACGGTATCGAGCGTCTAGCAATGTACATCCAAGAAGTAGACTCTGTTTACGACCTAGTTTGGAACATCGCACCAGACGGCAGCAAAGTGACTTACGGTGACATCTTCCACCAAAACGAAGTAGAGCAATCGACTTACAACTTCGAGCACGCAGACGTTGAATTCCTATTTGGTTTCTTCGAACAGTGTGAGAAAGAGTGTAAAGAGCTGCTTGAGCTTGAAAAGCCACTGCCACTGCCTGCTTACGAGCGCATTCTAAAAGCTGGTCACGCATTCAACCTACTAGACGCGCGTAAAGCGATCTCAGTAACTGAACGCCAACGTTACATCCTACGCATCCGCAACCTGACGAAAGCAGTTGCAGAAGCATACTACGCATCGCGTGAAGCTCTTGGCTTCCCAATGTGTAAGAAAGAACAAGCGTAAGGGGTAGAGTAACATGGCAAAAGAATTTCTAATCGAGCTGGGTACAGAAGAGCTACCACCAACGCAACTTCGCACTCTAGCTGAAGCATTCGCAGCAAACTTCGAAGCAGAACTAAAAGCCGCTGAGCTTGCTCACGAAGGCGTGAAATGGTTCGCGGCACCTCGTCGTCTTGCACTAAAAGTAGCAGCACTAGCAGACAGCCAGTCTGACAAAGTTGTTGAAAAACGTGGCCCTGCGGTTTCTGCAGCGTTTGACGCGGAAGGCAACCCAACAAAAGCGGCTCAAGGCTGGGCACGCGGTTGTGGCATCACGGTTGACCAAGCAGAGCGCATGGTTACAGACAAAGGTGAATGGCTACTGTTCAAACAAGAAGTGAAAGGTCAGCCAACGTCTCAGATCGTCGTTGAACTTGCAGCGAAAGCACTAGCAAACCTACCTATCGCAAAACCAATGCGTTGGGGCAACAAAACGACTCAATTTATCCGTCCAGTTAAGACGCTAACCATGCTAATGGGCAGCGACCTAATCGAAGGCGAGATCCTTGGTGTCGCTTCTGACCGCACTATCCGTGGTCACCGCTTCATGGGTGAGCAAGAGTTCACTATCGATTCTGCTGAACAATACCCTGCGATCCTAGAAGAGCGCGGTAAAGTAATGGCAGATTACGAAGCGCGTAAAGCAATCATCCTAGCTGACGCACAAAAAGCGGCAGCAGCGGTTGGCGGTATCGCTGATCTAGAAGATGACCTAGTAGAAGAAGTAACGTCTCTGGTTGAATGGCCAGTAGTACTAACAGCGAAGTTCGAAGAAGAGTTCCTAAAAGTGCCTTCTGAAGCGTTGGTTTACACCATGAAGGGTGACCAGAAGTACTTCCCTGTCTACGATGAAAACAAGAAGCTACTACCTAACTTCATCTTCGTATCGAACATCGAATCAAAAGAGCCTCGTTACGTAATCGAAGGTAACGAGAAAGTGGTTCGTCCTCGTCTTGCTGACGCAGAGTTCTTCTTCAACACAGACCGTAAGCGTCCGCTCATCGACCGTCTACCTGAACTAGAAACCGCGATTTTTCAAAAACAGCTCGGTACGATTAAAGACAAAACAGACCGCATCACAGAGCTTGCTGGCTACATTGCTGAGCAGATCGGTGCTGACGTTGAGAAATCCAAGCGTGCTGGTCTACTAGCAAAATGTGACCTAATGACCTCAATGGTATTCGAGTTTACCGATACTCAAGGTGTTATGGGTATGCATTACGCGCGCCACGACGGCGAAGCAGAGGAAGTAGCTGTCGCTCTAAACGAGCAATACATGCCTCGTTTTGCCGGTGATGAACTACCATCAAATGGCGTGTCAACTGCGGTTGCTATGGCAGACAAACTAGACACTATCGTCGGTATCTTTGGTATCGGCCAAGCGCCGAAAGGCAGCGACCCATTCGCACTACGCCGCGCATCTCTCGGTGTACTGCGTATCATCGTTGAATACGGCTACAACCTAGATCTGGTTGACCTAGTCGCGAAAGCGAAATCGCTGTTTGGCGAGCGTCTAACCAACGATAACGTTGAACAAGACGTTATCGAGTTCATGCTGGGTCGTTTCCGTGCTTGGTACCAAGACGAAGGCTTCAGCGTTGACATCATTCAAGCGGTGCTAGCGCGTCGTCCGACCAAACCTGCAGACTTCGACCAGCGTGTTAAAGCGGTTTCGCACTTCCGTGAACTGGAAGCGGCAGAATCTCTGGCAGCTGCGAACAAACGTGTTGGTAACATCCTCGCGAAATTCGACGGCGAACTCGCCGCAGACATCGACCTAGCTCTTCTACAAGAAGACGCTGAGAAAGCGCTAGCTGGAAGCGTTGAAGTGATGACTGAAGCGCTAGAGCCAGCGTTCGCCACAGGTAATTACCAACAAGCGCTAAGCAAGCTTGCTGACTTACGTGAACCAGTAGATGCGTTCTTCGATAACGTGATGGTAATGGCAGACGACGAAGCGCTTAAGAAAAACCGTCTGACACTACTGAACAACCTGCGTAACCTGTTCTTAGAGATTGCCGATATTTCGCTACTGCAGAAATAACCCTCTGCCTTAACCGTCAATCGCAATCAAAAAGGCTATCGTTTAAGCCCAACTCCTCGGAGTTGGGCTTTGTTTTACCTGTTGCACAGAATTAGTGCTTTTCGTCGCCAACTCATTGAGGTATGTTCAAGGATTACTCTATTGATCAGCCACGCACTGATCGCTCTACATATTAAAGCAATGACAACAATGAATTAGGTATAACAAGTAATGCAGTTTTCTAAGTTTGGTGAAAAGTTTAATCAGTATTCCGGTATCACTCGGTTAATGGATGACCTCAATGATGGTCTGCGCACGCCCGGCGCTATCATGCTCGGAGGGGGTAACCCAGCGGCGATTCCAGCCATGCTCGACTATTTTCATCAAACCAGTGAAGAGATGCTCACCAACGGTGAACTGGTGGCGGCGATGGCCAATTATGATGGCCCACAAGGTAAAGATGCCTTTGTGAAGTCGCTGGCTAAGCTACTCAAACAGACCTACGGCTGGGACATGTCGGAAAAAAACATCAGCCTAACTAACGGCAGTCAAAGTGGCTTTTTCTACCTATTCAACTTACTTGCCGGTCAGCAGCCCGATGGTTCACACAAGAAGATTTTATTACCTCTTGCCCCTGAATACATCGGCTATGGCGATGCAGGCATTGACCAAGATATCTTCGTCTCTTATCACCCAGAAATTGAGATGCTCGACAACGGCTTGTTTAAGTATCATGTCGACTTTGAGCAGCTCAAGGTTGATGAGTCTATTGCCGCGATTTGTGCTTCTCGACCAACCAATCCAACCGGTAATGTGCTCACCGATGAAGAAATCCACAAGCTGGATAAGTTAGCACGCGAAAACAACATTCCACTGATCATCGACAATGCTTACGGCCTGCCTTTTCCCAATATCATTTTTGAAGATGTGCAGCCGTTTTGGAATGAAAACACCATTCTATGTATGAGCCTCTCCAAGCTTGGCTTGCCCGGCGTGCGCTGCGGTATTGTGATTGCCAGTGAAGCCATCACCCAAGCGATGACCAACATGAACGGCATCATTAGCTTAGCACCGGGAAGCTTAGGCCCAGCCATCGCCCACCGTATGATAGAAAAAGGCGATCTACTGGCATTGAGCTCCGAGGTGATTAAGCCCTTTTATCAGCAAAAATCTCAACGTGCGGTGCAGTTGCTACAAGCGGCGATCACAGATCCGCGTTTCCGTATTCATAAGCCGGAAGGCGCGATCTTTTTATGGCTTTGGTTTGATGAGTTGCCGATCACGACCATGGAGTTGTATCAGCGTTTGAAGGCACGAGGGGTATTGATTGTGCCTGGTGAGTATTTCTTTATCGGCCAAGAAGATGACTGGGAGCATGCTCACCAATGCTTACGTATGAACTATGTCCAAGACGATGAGATGATGCAAAAAGGCATCAAGATTATCGCTGAAGAAGTGGAAAAGGCATACCAACACGGGTAACACTCAATCCAATCGAGCCAGAGACAAAAAAGAGCACCTAGACGGTGCTCTTTCACTCTTTATGTCACAAGCTAATTAAGGTGCTTATTTATTCTCTATTAGGTTTTTGCCGTTAATCGCAATTTTACGTGGCTGCATCGCTTCTGGAATTTCACGTTCCAAGTCGATGTGAAGCAGACCATTTTCCATGCTTGCACCAATCACTTTAACGTAATCCGCCAGCTGGAACTTGCGCTCAAAATCACGCTCGGCAATGCCTTGGTAGACGTAATTTTTACCCTCTTCAGCTTTGCGTTCACCCTTAACAATTAGGGTGTTCTCTTTTTGAGTCAAATCAAGCTGGTCTTCAGCAAACCCGGCCACAGCCATAGTAATACGATAGTGGTTTTCGTCTTGCTGCTCGATGTTGTACGGAGGGTAACCGCCAGAGCTATTCTTCGCTGTGGACGCTTCCATCATGTTGAATAGACGATCGAAGCCGATGGCGTTGCGGTATAAAGGAGTGAAATCTACAGTTCTCATAATGCTATCCTCATAAAAAGCAATAGTCTTAGCCGTGAGTTTGCGCAGATCGATTCTCTTTTCGATCCTTGCCGACTAAGGGATTTATCGGCTACTCCTCGAGCTCGATGAGCACTGGGACGTAGTCATAAATCAGTTCAATAGTATGCCTCTAAAGTCATCCTCTGATGAGCGATGCCTTATCAGCGTTCCAGAGGTTCTGTTTCTTCTCTCTTGAGCAAGACAGCCTCCCTCTTCACCAATAGATATGTGGATTGAGCAAATCCGTTTCAAGGGATAGAAGTAAAAAAGTTCCTAGTTTCGAGTTACTAGTGGCTAGACTTATACTAAATAATTGTTTTAATTGACCTCCAATAAAAAAGCGCAGATCTTTCGACCTGCGCTTTTTTCTAGTTTTAGGAACTCGCTTCTAGGAACTAGACACTCTACACATCCAAGTTCGCCACTTTCAGTGCATTCTCTTCAATAAAGTTCCGACGCGGCTCAACTTGGTCACCCATTAAGGTCGTGAACAGTTGGTCAGCACCGACAGCATCCTCGATCGTCACTTGCATCATACGACGCGTTTCTGGATCCATGGTCGTTTCCCACAACTGATCTGGGTTCATCTCACCCAAACCTTTGTAGCGCTGACGACTTAAGCCACGCATTGACTCTTTCACTAGCCACTCTAGCGCTTGGGCAAAGCTTGCCACTGGCAGAGTACGCTCACCGCGCTTGATGTATGCGCCCTCTTCGATTAAACCATCCAGTGCCTCTGACAGGTCAGCCAGCTTGCTATACTCTTTTGAGTTGATGAAGTCGATGCTCAGGGCATAGTCGTGAGTCACGCCATGGGTGCGAACAATAATCTTAGGCAGATTTAGTCCAAGCTCTACATGCTGCTCCACCTCGAAGCTGTATTGGCTCGCGCCCACTTCCTTGGCATTGAGCTGTTCCACCAGCTGCTTGGTCCAAGCTTCAACCGCCGCCGCATCACGACACTGCTCAGCAGTCAAACGCGGCGAGTAAATTAACTCGTGCATCATCGCTTTCGGGTAACGACGACTCATGCGATCCGCCAGTTTAATCCCTGCATTGTATTGCTGTACTAGCTTCTCTAACGCTTCACCGGCGAGTGCGGGAGCTTCAGGGTTCACATGCAGCGCAGCGTTATCCAATGCCAGTGACACTTGGTACTGGTTCATCGCCTCTTCGTCTTTAATGTACTGCTCTTGTTTGCCTTTCTTCACTTTGTAAAGTGGTGGCTGAGCAATGTACACGTAGCCACGCTCAATCAGCTCTGGCATTTGACGATAGAAGAAGGTCAGCAGTAGTGTACGAATGTGCGAACCATCGACATCCGCATCGGTCATGATGATGATGTTGTGGTAACGCAGTTTGTCTGGGTTGTATTCGTCGCGGCCGATACCACAGCCAAGTGCAGTGATAAGGGTTGCCACTTCTTGCGAAGAGAGCATCTTATCGAAGCGCGCTTTCTCAACGTTAAGGATTTTACCTTTTAGTGGCAAAATCGCTTGGTTCTTACGGTTACGGCCTTGTTTTGCGGAGCCGCCTGCCGAGTCACCCTCCACTATGTACAGTTCAGAAAGTGCTGGGTCTTTTTCCTGACAGTCTGCCAATTTACCTGGCAGGCCAGCTAGATCTAATGCGCCTTTACGACGAGTCATTTCACGCGCTTTACGCGCAGCATCACGAGCACGTGCCGCATCGATGATCTTAGTACAAACGATTTTTGCTTCGGTTGGGTGCTCAACAAGGAATTCTGACAGTTTCTCGCCCATTGCTGACTCAACCGCAGATTTCACTTCAGAAGAAACCAACTTATCTTTGGTTTGGCTTGAGAACTTAGGATCCGGCACTTTTACCGAGATAACTGCGGTAAGGCCTTCACGCGCATCATCACCAGAGGTTGCAGTTTTCGCTTTCTTCGAAAAACCCTCTTTGTCCATGAACGAGTTTAGAGTACGAGTTAACGCCGCACGGAATCCCGCAAGGTGGGTACCACCATCACGCTGTGGAATGTTATTGGTGAAACAGAAAATATTCTCTTGGTAACCATCGTTCCACTGCATGGCAACTTCAACCGTAATGCCATCTTCACGCTCTGCGTTGAAGTGGAACACTTTCTCGATGATCGGCGTTTTATTGGTGTTCAAGTGATCAACAAAAGCTTGAATACCGCCCTCGTACATGAAGTGGTCATGCTTATCTTCTTCACGCTCATCGCGCAGCTTGATTGAAACACCAGAGTTTAGGAAAGAGAGCTCACGCAGGCGCTTGGCGAGAATATCGTAATGGAACTCTGTGTTAGAGAAGGTCTCTTCACTCGGCCAGAAACGAATTTCGGTACCGGTCTTATCTGTTTCGCCGACCACCGTAAGCGGCGCTTGCGGCTCACCATGGTGATAGGTTTGAGTATGGATTTTTCCGCCTCGGTGAATGGTCAAAGTCACTTGCTTTGACAGCGCGTTCACCACTGACACACCGACCCCGTGCAAACCACCCGAGACTTTATACGAGTTGTCGTCAAACTTACCGCCAGCATGCAGAACCGTCATGATAACTTCGGCAGCAGAAACGTTTTCTTCTGAGTGAATTTCAGTCGGAATACCACGACCATCATCGCGAACTGAAACTGAATTGTCCTCATGAATAGTGACGACGATATCTGTACAGTGACCCGCCAACGCTTCATCAATTGAGTTATCCACCACCTCAAAGACCATGTGGTGCAGACCGGTGCCGTCATCCGTGTCGCCGATGTACATACCAGGACGCTTACGAACCGCATCCAGACCCTTTAGTACCTTAATACTCGATGAATCGTAATTTTCAGACATGAGTTATCTTCCACTATATATTTTGCTCTATTGTGCCATGTTCCACATGGAACATCCTGCCATTTTCATCTCGCATGTCCGCGATCTGAGTGTCAGTGATAGAGCTTACAAAAACTTGAGCCCCCGTCTGTTTCAAGCAGTCAGCAAGACGCTTGCGACGTTGACTATCTAATTCTGACGCAAAGTCATCAATTAAGTAGATACATTGCTTGCCAGTCATCTCTGTCAGATGCTGTCCCTGCGCCACACGTAACGCACAGACCATCAGTTTCAACTGGCCACGTGACAGAACATCCTCGACAGGCGTTCCATTCACTTTGATGCGCAAATCGGCTTTGTTTGGTCCACTGAAGGTGTACCCCAATGCCTGATCACGCTCAAAATTTTTTTCAAGCAGAGCCTGATACGGCGTCTCCTTGTCCCAGCCCCGATAATAATTGAGCTGGATATCAAACTCAGGCAGAAAAGCGTGGCAAATCTCTTCAGCCTTGATTTTCATCTGTTCAACGTAGCTCGCACGCCATTGGCTAATGCTTTCCGCTAAACCGGCCAGTTCGTGGTCCCAATAACTCAGTTCCCGATAGCGGGTCGCGGTTTTTAGCAGTGCATTGCGTTGCTTGTTGAGACGCTTAAACCGCCCCCATGCATCATAAAATGCCGACTCGGTGTGAAACACGCCCCAGTCGATAAATGCGCGACGATGTTTGGGCCCGTCCGTCAGCAGATCAAAGCCCTCAGGATGAATCAACTGCAACGGTAAAACCTGCGCCAACTGAGCTAACTTTTGCCCAGATTGACCGCCTATTTTAACCTCTGTTGAGCCGTCACGCTGCTTATTAATGCCAATTGGTAGCTCAAATTGATCCGAGGTCAAAAAACGCCCATGAACAAACAGCTCTTGACACTCATTTTGAATCACTCGGCCAGTCAAGCTGCTCTTAAATGAGCGACCATGACCCAGCAGATAGATGGCTTCTAACACACTGGTTTTGCCACTACCGTTAGGACCAATAAGAAAGTTAAAGCCTGCTGATAGTTCAATATCACAGGCTTTAATGTTTCTAAATTGCTGAATAATGAGACGGGAAAGCGGCATGCTAGAGTCGAATCGGCATCACCACATACATGGCGCTGTCATCCTCTGCATTCTCAATCAGTGCACTGGCATTGGCATCTGACATCGAAACACGGACTTGGTCACAACGCAAGGTGTTGAGTACGTCGAGGACATAGCTGACGTTAAAACCAATTTCGATAGGTTCACCCTCAAAGGTCACGTCGAGCACCTCTTCTGCCTCTTCCTGTTCTGGGTTGTTTGCAGTGATGCGCATTTCGGTATCAGCAAGGTTAACGCGAACGCCACGGAACTTTTCGTTAGACAGAATAGCTGCACGTGAAAAGGCCTGACGCAGTTGATCGCAGCCAGCTTCCAATGTTTTCGTCGTGGTTTGTGGCATCACGCGGCGGTAGTCAGGGAATCGACCATCCACCAGCTTAGAGGTAAACACATAGTTGTTCACTTCCGCTCGCACATTAGAACTGCCTATTTGCAGCACCACAGATTGCTCTGGAGCATCAAGCAGCTTAACCAGCTCTAACACCCCTTTACGTGGCACAATGATCTGCTTTTGCGCAAAGTCGGCACCTAGCTCGGTTTGAGAGACCGCCATACGGTGACCATCGGTCGCCACACTGCGCAGAGTCGAACCATCGATTTCAAACAGCATACCGTTGAGGTAATAACGCACATCTTGGTTGGCCATTGAAAACTGAGTTTTTTCAATCAAGCCACGCAGTTCGCTTTGACTGAGCGAAATTTCGACTTCACTCTGCCAATCTTCAATATTAGGGAAATCATTGGCTGGCAATGTCGCCAGTGAAAAGCGACTGCGGCCAGAGCGCACTTGAACACGGTCGCCTTCGAGCACAAAGGTGATCACTGAATCATCAGGCAAACCGCGGCAGATATCTAGGAACTTACGTGAAGGTACCGTGATGGTACCGGCTTCAAATTCACCTTCCAAAGTCACTCGGCTAATCAACTCGACTTCTAAATCGGTCGCCGTCATCGACAAAGTGTTGTCTTCGACTTTAAGCAGTAAGTTACCGAGAATTGGCAGTGTAGGACGACCACCTAGCGCACCTGATACTTGCTGTAGCGGTTTTAGCAGGTGGCTACGCTCAATGGAAAATTTCATAGGATGCTCTTATCCGAATTCGTTATTGTTGCTCTAGGCTTAGAATACTGTGAATCAAGAAATAGTGCGAACTAAGAAGAAAGAGTACGAATCAGGTTCGAATAATCTTCTTTAATATCGTGGCTCTCTTCACGTAACTGTTCAATCTTACGACAGGCATGCAGTACCGTAGTATGGTCGCGACCACCAAACGCATCACCGATTTCTGGCAAGCTGTGGTTAGTCAGTTCTTTGGCCAAAGCCATAGCCAACTGACGCGGACGAGCCACCGAACGTGAACGGCGTTTGGACAAGAGATCCGCCACTTTAATTTTGTAGTATTCCGCGACCGTCTTTTGAATGTTATCAATAGTCACTAGCTTCTCTTGCAGGGCAAGCAAGTCACGCAGTGCTTCACGAACAAAATCAATAGTGATAGGACGACCGGTAAAGTTGGCGTTGGCGATAACGCGATTCAACGCGCCTTCCAGCTCACGAACGTTGGAGCGTAAGCGCTTCGCGATAAAGAATGCCACTTCATCCGCCAAATGAATTTGGTGATCTTCCGCTTTCTTCATCAAGATCGCGACGCGAGTCTCAAGCTCTGGCGGTTCGATCGCCACGGTCAACCCCCAACCAAAACGCGATTTGAGGCGATCTTCTACCCCGTTAATCTCTTTCGGGTAGCGGTCAGAGGTGAGGATAATTTGCTGATTACCTTCAAGCAAGGCGTTGAAGGTATGGAAAAATTCTTCTTGTGAGCGCTCTTTGTTGGCAAAGAATTGAATGTCATCGATTAACAGCGCATCAACACTTCGGTAGTAGCGTTTAAACTCCTCAATCGCGTTGTTTTGCAGTGCCTTGACCATGTCTTGAACGAAACGTTCAGAGTGCATGTACACCACTTTCGCGTTGGGATTGTTATCAACAATGGCATTACCGACCGCATGCAACAAGTGCGTTTTACCTAAGCCCGTGCCACCGTACAAAAACAGTGGGTTATATGCCGAACCTGGGTTATCCGATACCTGACGCGCCGCAGCCAAACCCAATTGGTTGGATTTACCCTCAACAAAGTTGTTGAACTTGTGTTTTGGATTAACGTTAGAACGGTGATTGATATCCGGAAGGGCTTGAGCGTCATCGTCCCACGTTTTGTGCACCGGTTTACGAGCTTGCAGCTGAGCAGGAGCTGAAGACTCAGCAGCCACATCCGCTGGAGTTCGCTTGGGAGCGGGCTTTGGCGCGGTAACCGGACGGCTCCCTACCTCGAAACGTAGGCTAGGCATATCGTTGCCGCAATACTCTTGCAACAGTCGATTAATGCTATTGAGATACTTATCCCGTACCCAATCGAGCACAAAACGGTTAGGCGCAAAAAGAGTGAGTGTATTGTCATTGAGCTCCGCTTGTAACGGACGAACCCACATGCTGAATTCAGTTGCTGGTAGCTCTTCTTGAAGCTGTTGCAAACATTGCAACCAAAGCGAAGATGACACGGTGCCCCCACTCGAAGTTATTGATCGGAAAAGACTGGCAATTTTACCTGTTGATAACCAAGATCGCCAGCAAATGATCGATGATCCAGTGAATAAGATCCAAGTTATTCACAATATTTTCGACATTATTCGTATGATCAACACATGCTGCCCCATTTTTACCCACATTTTGATCCACATTAGGGCAATTTTCCCCGGATCCTCTATCTGGTGATAACTCTGTGCATGAATGATCGCGGCAACGACTATACTGAGTCGATCGAACGGTGAAAAACCAACATCACCAGTATTGTCGAATTATTGTTCAAGCTTATTACTCTAATATCTAGGTTATTGCACTTAGTTATTTATCTAACTAAGTAAAGTAACAGTAGAATTTATCCCCAGAATAATTTGGAGCTGTAATATGAAAAACTGGATCAAAGCTGCTGTGGCAGCCATCGCACTTTCTGCTGCTACTTTCCAAGCGGCAGCTGAGGCTGAACTCACTGAAGTTAAAGTCGGCATGTCAGGCCGTTACTTCCCATTCACTTTTGTTCAGCAAGACAAACTACAAGGCTTTGAAGTTGACCTGTGGGATGAGATTGGTCAACGTAACGGCTACCAAGTGGAGTACGTAACGGCGAACTTCTCAGGTCTATTTGGTCTATTGGAGACAGGGCGTATCGACACCATTTCTAACCAAATTACCATGACCGAAGCACGTCAAGCAAAGTACCTATTTGCTGACCCTTACGTAGTTGATGGCGCACAAATCACCGTACGTAAGGGCAATGAAGATATTCAAGGTGTAGAAGATCTAGCCGGTAAGACGGTTGCTGTAAACCTAGGTTCTAACTTTGAGCAACTGCTGCGTGACTACGACAAAGAAGGCAAAATCAACATCAAGACCTACGACACAGGTATTGAGCATGACGTAGCGCTAGGTCGCGCTGATGCGTTCGTAATGGACCGCCTATCTGCGCTTGAACTCATCAAGAAAACCGGACTACCGTTACAACTTGCTGGTCAACCGTTTGAAACCATTCAAAACGCCTGGCCATTCGTCGATAACGAGAAAGGTAAGCAACTACAAGCTGAAGTTAATCAAGCACTAGCAGCAATGCGCGCCGACGGTACGCTTGAGAAAATCTCGCAAAAATGGTTTGGTGCTGATATCACTCAGTAATCTCTGTATACTTTCTATCACTGGTTAGATAGAAAACCTTTCAACCCACTGCTTCTCGTGCTTTGCAGTGGGTTTTTGCTTTTCTATACCGTTATTCAATATTGGAACAGACTATGGGATTCGACTTTAACTACATGCTGGATCTAATGCCGATACTGCTCAAGTATCTCGGCACCACCATGGAGATGGCCACATGGGGTTTATTCTTCTCACTGATCTTATCGGTGATTCTTGCCAATATTCGCGTGTTTCGCGTACCGGTGTTAGATCAGCTTAGTCAACTGTACATCAGTTTCTTTCGTGGCACGCCACTGCTGGTTCAACTGTTCTTGTTGTACTACGGCTTACCACAAATCTTCCCTTGGCTAGTCGGCCTAGATGCCTTCAGCGCAGCGGTGATCGGTTTAACCCTGCACTTCGCTGCTTATATGGCAGAGAGTATTCGCGCGGCGATTATTGGTATCGATCGTAGCCAAATGGAAGCCAGTTTGTCTGTGGGCATGACCACCACCCAAGCAATGCGCAGAGTTATTTTGCCGCAAGCAACGCGCGTTGCCCTGCCATCACTGATGAACTACTTTATCGACATGATCAAATCGACCTCTTTGGCCTTTACCTTAGGGGTAGCAGAGATCATGGCCAAAGCGCAGATGGAAGCCTCTTCGAGCTTTCGCTTCTTTGAGGCCTTCCTGGCTGTGGCATTAATCTACTGGGGTGTAGTGGTTATTCTTACTCGTGTCCAAATTTGGGCGGAAGCAAAACTGAATAAGGCGTATGTACGATGATCAAACTAACCAATATTCACAAACGCTTTGGCGACACTGAAGTATTAAAAGGCATTGATCTCGACATCAAACAGGGCGAAATCATTGTGATTATCGGTTCCAGTGGTACCGGCAAATCGACCCTGCTGCGCACGGTGAACTTTCTAGAAAGTGCCGACAAAGGCAGCATTACTATTGACGATGTGAGTGTGAATTGCGCAACGCACACTAAAGCCGAAGTGCTGGCCCTACGCCGTAAAACCGGCTTCGTGTTCCAAAACTACGCCCTGTTTGCCCATATGACCGCCAGACAAAACATTGCCGAAGGGCTGATCACTGTGCGCGGCTGGAAGAAATCCGACGCGCTACAACGCGCTCAGCAAATTTTGGATGACATTGGCTTAGGTGATAAAGGCGATAGTTATCCAGCGGCTCTGTCCGGCGGTCAGCAGCAACGTGTGGGTATAGGTCGAGCCATGGCACTCCAGCCGGAGCTGCTACTGTTTGATGAACCAACATCAGCACTCGATCCAGAATGGGTGGGAGAAGTTCTTAATTTAATGAAGGACTTAGCGACTAAGCATCAGACGATGCTGGTGGTCACTCATGAAATGCAGTTTGCCAGAGAGGTCGCCGATCGGGTGATCTTTATGGCGGAAGGACATATTGTTGAGCAAGGTTCTCCACAGGATATCTTTGGAAATCCACAAGATCCTCGCTTACAAAAATTCCTTCGACAAGTAGGGGCAGAGTAAAGATCACAAAAGAGGATAGTTTGATCCTTGAGATTTTACTCACACTCCGTATAATCGCTCGGCCGGAATTTAGCGTTTGCACAAAGATTGACACTTTGTGTGACTGTGATTACAATTCCGCCTCTTTGTTGAGAGGCGTCGGCTTGTCCTCTTTATATATAAAGAAGACTTTTAATGCCCACGCCGGGTTAACATCGACCTAAAACTACTGATCAGTAAAGGTAATTATCATGAAACGCACTTTTCAACCTACAGTTCTAAAGCGCAAGCGTACTCACGGCTTCCGTGCTCGCATGGCAACTAAGAACGGTCGTAAAGTAATTAATGCACGTCGTGCTAAAGGCCGTGCGCGCCTGTCAAAATAATCGCTAGTTTATTTTGAATACGTACGCGTTCAATCGGGAGTTACGTTTGTTAACTCCCGAGCATTATCAAAATGTCTTTCAGCAAGCTCACCGAGCTGGCTCACCTCATTTCACCATCATTGCTCGTAAAAATAGCCTATCTCATCCTCGACTAGGTCTCGCTGTTCCCAAGAAACAAATTAAAACCGCTGTCGGTCGAAATCGTTTTAAGCGCCTTGCACGTGAAAGCTTTCGTAACAATCAACATCAACTTGCACACAAAGATTTTGTTGTTATTGCCAAGAAAAGCGCGCAAGATTTAAGCAATGAAGAAATTTTCAAACTGTTTGATAAATTATGGCAGCGCCTATCTCGCCCTTCGCGTGGTTAGCGATCGGCTTAGTCCGTCTCTATCAAGGCCTTATTAGTCCACTTATTGGGCCTCGCTGTCGTTTTACTCCAACTTGCTCTACATATGCCATCGAAGCGTTGAAAGCTCACGGTTTTGTAAAAGGGTGTTGGTTATCAAGCAAACGTCTATTAAAATGCCACCCTTTGAATGAAGGGGGTTACGACCCCGTTCCACCAGTCCAGAAACAAGACAGAGATAAATAACGATGGATTCTCAACGTAATATCCTGTTAATCGCGCTAGCACTGGTTTCTTTCTTATTGTTCCAGCAATGGCAAGTTGCAAAGAATCCTACGCCTCAGCCGGTTGAGCAGGCTCAATCAAGCAGTACTCTTCCTGCACCATCTTTTGCAGACGAGCTAGATCCAGCTCCAACGCAACAAGCTTCTGCAAAAACGATTACCGTGACCACTGATGTATTGACTCTGTCGATTGATACGGTGGGCGGCGATGTCGTCAATGCAGACCTCAATCAATATTCAAACGAGCTTGATTCAGAGGACCCATTCGTTCTGTTGAAAAACGAAGCTGGTCACCAGTTTATCGCCCAAAGCGGCCTAGTGGGCCCTCAAGGCATCGATTTGAGCAGTACCAATCGCCCAGCTTACGCTGTGAGCGCAGACAGCTTTGTATTAGCTGAAGGTCAAGATGAACTACGCATTCCAATGACCTTCTCAGCCAACGGCTTAGAGTACACTAAAACATTCATTGTTAAGCGTGGCAGCTACGCCGTTGACGTTCAGTACGATATCGTTAACAAGTCTGGCAATAACGCGACGTTTGGTATGTATGCCCACCTACGTCAGAACCTACTTGACGCTGGCGGTAGCATCACAATGCCAACTTACCGCGGTGGTGCGTACTCAACCGAAGATACTCGCTACAAGAAATACAGCTTTGACGACATGCAAGATCGCAATCTGTCGCTTAACCTGACCAACGGTCAAGGTTGGGCTGCGATGATCCAGCACTACTTCGCCTCAGCCTGGATCCCACGCAACGAGCCTGGCACAAGCCTATATACTCGCGTGATTGGTAACCTAGGTGATATCGGTGTTCGCATGCCGAACAAGACGATTGCCGACGGCGATACCGCTCAGTTCGAAGCCACGCTTTGGGTCGGTCCAAAACTGCAAGACCAAATGGCCGAAGTAGCACCGAATCTTGACCTAGTTGTGGATTACGGCTGGCTATGGTTCATCGCAAAACCGCTGCATACCCTGCTGTCGTTCATCCAAGGCTTTGTTAGTAACTGGGGTGTGGCCATCATCTGTTTGACCTTCATTGTTCGTGGTGCCATGTACCCACTGACCAAGGCACAGTACACTTCGATGGCGAAAATGCGTATGCTTCAGCCTAAGCTGCAAGCGATGCGTGAGCGTATTGGCGATGACCGCCAGCGCATGAGCCAAGAGATGATGGAACTGTACAAGAAAGAGAAAGTGAACCCACTGGGTGGCTGTTTACCTCTGATTCTACAGATGCCGATTTTCATCGCACTATACTGGGCATTAATGGAATCGGTCGAGCTGCGTCACTCTCCATTCTTCGGTTGGATTCATGACTTGTCAGCGCAAGACCCATACTACATCTTGCCACTATTGATGGGTGCGTCGATGTTCCTTATCCAGAAGATGAGCCCGACCACAGTGACAGATCCAATGCAGCAGAAGATCATGACCTTTATGCCGGTGATGTTTACCTTCTTCTTCCTGTTCTTCCCATCAGGTTTGGTTCTGTACTGGTTGGTATCGAACATCGTAACCCTGATCCAGCAAACCTTGATTTACAAAGCGCTGGAAAAGAAAGGCTTGCACAGCAAGTAATCCCTAAGCGGAAATAACAGCGAAAGGCGGCCAAAAGGTCGCCTTTTTTATTGGAGCTGATTACAATTCATCACATCACTTATCTGCCACTGTGTGGCACCGAGATTCAACAGGCCCAACTATGACAACAGAGACCATTGTTGCTCAAGCTACCGCACCAGGTCGGGGTGGCGTCGGCATTATTCGCGTATCCGGCCCGCTTGCCGAGCAAGTTGCTTTAACGGTGACAGGAAAGTCACTGCGCCCACGCTACGCGGAATACCTGCCTTTTGTCGCTGAAGATGGCAGTCAAATAGACCAAGGCATCGCTCTGTACTTTCCTAACCCACACTCTTTCACTGGAGAGGATGTATTGGAACTGCAAGGGCATGGTGGCCCGATTGTGATGGATATGCTGATCAAGCGTATTGTCGCGATAGAAGGTGTTCGTACTGCCAGACCAGGTGAGTTCTCCGAACGTGCCTTCTTAAATGACAAGCTCGATCTCGCGCAAGCAGAAGCGATTGCCGACTTGATTGATGCCAGTTCCGAACAAGCAGCAAAATCAGCCCTACAATCATTGCAGGGCGCCTTTTCGTCACGAATTCACACCCTAGTCGAGTCGCTGATTCACTTACGAATCTACGTAGAGGCAGCGATAGATTTTCCAGAAGAAGAGATCGACTTTCTTGCTGATGGCAAAGTGGCCACAGACTTGCAATCGATCATCGACAACCTTGCTGCCGTGCGCCGTGAAGCGAATCAAGGTGCCATCATGCGCGAAGGGATGAAAGTGGTAATCGCCGGTCGACCAAACGCTGGCAAATCAAGCTTACTCAATGCGCTATCAGGTAAAGACTCCGCGATAGTGACCGACATCGCAGGTACAACCCGCGATGTCTTGCGTGAGCACATCCATATTGATGGTATGCCTCTGCACATTATCGACACTGCGGGATTGCGTGATGCCTCAGATGAAGTCGAAAAAATCGGTATTGAGCGAGCTTGGGATGAGATCGCCCAAGCGGATCGGGTGCTATTTATGGTCGATGGCACCACCACCGATGCTACTGACCCGAAAGAGATCTGGCCCGACTTTGTCGATCGTCTACCGGACAATATCGGCATGACCGTGATCCGCAATAAAGCCGATCAAACCGGCGAAGATCTCGGCATCTGTCATGTCAACGATCCTACTTTGATTCGCTTATCGGCGAAAACCGGAGATGGGATAGAAGCATTGCGCACCCACCTTAAAGCATGCATGGGATTCTCGGGCGGCAATGAAGGCGGGTTTATGGCGCGCCGTCGTCACCTCGAAGCTCTTGAGCGCGCCGCAGCGCATCTCGACATTGGCCAACAACAACTGGAAGGTTATATGGCCGGAGAAATTCTGGCAGAGGAACTGCGTATCGCTCAGCAGCATTTAAGCGAGATTACCGGCGAGTTTAGCTCAGATGACCTACTCGGGCGCATTTTCTCCTCGTTCTGTATCGGCAAATAATTCTCTACCTGCGCGACGCTACGTCGCGCTTTTTATATCGTAAAAGGAAACGCTATGATCCACATTATTACTGGCAGTACACTCGGCGGCGCGGAATACGTGGGCGACCACTTAAGTGATCTTCTGGTAGAAAAAGGCTTTGAAACTCAAATCCATAACCAGCCCGAACTAGCGGAAATAGGCAATAGCGGGACTTGGCTGATCATAACCTCGACTCATGGTGCAGGCGAGTATCCTGATAACATTCAACCCTTTATCAGCCAGTTGCAAAATACTCCACCACGCATGAGTGACGTGCGTTTTGCGGTGATTGCGATTGGAGATTCGAGCTACGATACATTCTGTGCCGCTGGACAACATGCCTACTCGTTATTAGAAGACATTGGCGGAACACCGATTACAGACTGTTTAACCATCGATGTACTTCGTCATGATGTCCCAGAAGACGCCGCAGAAGAGTGGTTACTCGAGCATATAGAACAGTTTTAACCCCTAAAATGTGGTCAGTGAACTGGCCACTTTTCCAATTTCTTGCCTCATGTGAATAACTTCACCACACTCCTCTCTGTTCAACCGTTGCTTTTTTGACCAATCTAACTGTGGATAAAGCATCATTTATCCGGTGATCAACCTATAGTTATCCCTATAACAACTTAATGATCTTTAGCCCCCTGTGAATAACTGGCCATTTTGATCCCAGCTAATCCTTATCATGATCAAGGTAAGATCACATGATATGATCCAAATAAGATCCATGATCTTGTTGATCATTTCTTAGTTATCCACAGAAGGAGCGTTCCTTAATAGTAGATCTAATAAAAGATCATATATATAGATCTTATATATATAACCGAGCCAGAGCTTTAAATGAAAAGCGTCAAAAGCATTTTCTCTATCAGGGAAAGAGGGTAGAATAACGCTCTTTTTCTCAATCCAACTCTGTTTTGAATACCTGAGGTCGGTTCATGCTTTATCACGAAAACTTTGACGTCATTGTTGTCGGTGGCGGTCACGCAGGAACGGAAGCCGCACTCGCATCAGCTCGTACTGGGCAAAAAACACTTTTACTGACTCATAATATTGATACTTTGGGGCAGATGTCTTGTAACCCTGCTATTGGCGGTATCGGTAAGGGACACCTAGTCAAAGAAGTGGATGCTATGGGTGGCTTGATGGCACAGGCAATCGATCATGCCGGTATTCAATTTCGTACTCTCAACGCGTCGAAAGGGCCCGCAGTTCGGGCAACACGAGCGCAAGCGGATCGTGCACTGTACAAAGCCTATGTTCGCCACGCGTTAGAAAACGCGCCCAACTTGACCCTATTCCAGCAATCAGTAGATGACCTGATCGTCGAAAACGAGCGTGCAGTCGGTGTTGTCACGCAAATGGGTTTACGTTTTCACGCTAAAGCGGTTGTACTTACAGTGGGGACATTTCTTGGCGGTAAGATCCATATCGGGATGGAAAGTTCTTCGGGCGGCCGAGCTGGTGATCCTCCATCGATCGCCTTGGCTGATCGTTTACGTGAGTTGCCATTTCGAGTGGATCGCCTCAAAACCGGCACACCACCACGTATCGATGCTCGCACCGTTGATTTTAGTCAGCTTGAAGTGCAACACGGTGACGATCCTGCTCCAGTATTTTCGTTTATGGGTAAGCGCGAGCAACATCCTCGCCAGATCCCATGCTTTATCACTCACACCAATGAGCAGACGCACGATGTGATTCGCAATAATTTAGATCGTAGCCCAATGTATGCGGGTGTGATCGAAGGCATTGGTCCGCGCTATTGTCCATCAATTGAAGATAAAGTGATGCGTTTTGCAGACAAAAACAGCCATCAGATCTTCATTGAACCGGAAGGTTTGACGACACATGAACTTTATCCAAATGGCATATCCACCAGCTTGCCATTTGATGTACAAGTTAACATTGTGCGTTCAATGAAAGGCTTCGAAAATGCGCATATTGTGCGTCCTGGTTATGCGATTGAGTACGATTTCTTTGATCCTCGAGATTTGAAACAGACTTACGAGACTAAATTCATTAATGGTTTGTTCTTTGCTGGACAAATCAATGGTACCACAGGCTATGAAGAGGCCGCGGCACAAGGTTTGATGGCGGGCTTAAATGCCAGTCTCTACAGTCAGGACAAACCTGGATGGAGTCCACGACGTGATCAAGCTTACATGGGGGTATTGATTGATGATTTATCAACCATGGGCACCAAAGAGCCGTATCGCATGTTTACTTCACGTGCGGAATACCGTTTGTTGCTGCGCGAAGACAACGCAGATCTACGTTTAACGGAGCAAGCTCGAGAGCTTGGTTTGGTCGATGATGCGCGTTGGGCACGTTTCAATGAGAAAATCGACAACATGGAAAAAGAACGTCAGCGCCTGAAAGAGATTTGGATGAATCCTAAATCTAGTGGCGTTGAAGCGCTGAACCAATTGCTTAAAACGCCAATGGCACGTGAAGCCAGCGGCGAAGATCTGCTGCGTCGTCCAGAGATCAGTTATGCACAGCTGACTGAGCTCGATGCGTTTGCGCCGGCATTGGATGATCAACAAGCGGCTGAGCAGGTAGAGATCCAAGTCAAGTACGAAGGCTACATCAAGCGTCAGCAAGATGAGATCGAAAAATCGCTACGTCACGAGCATACTAAGTTGCCAGCAGATTTGGATTATAGCCAAGTTAAAGGTCTATCCAACGAAGTCGTGGCCAAATTAAACGAAGCTAAGCCAGAGAGCCTTGGTATCGCTTCGCGTATTTCAGGTATTACGCCTGCCGCCATTTCGATTTTATTGGTGCACTTGAAGAAACATGGCCTACTGAAAAAAGGTGAGGAAGTCTGATGTCTGAGCTACGTAGTCAACTTGATACTCTTATCGCTCAAACCGAACTCACCGTTTCAGAGCAGCAACGTGACCAATTAGTCGGTTACGTTGCCATGCTGGACAAGTGGAACAAGGCTTACAATCTTACTTCAGTGCGCGATCCGCAAGATATGCTGGTCAAACACATAATGGACAGCATTATAGTGAGCACTCACTTAGACGGTGAGCGCTTCGTTGATGTTGGTACGGGGCCAGGGCTGCCGGGTATTCCGTTATCGATCATGAACCCTGACAAACAGTTCGTTTTGCTTGATAGCTTGGGTAAGCGTATTCGCTTTATTAAGCAAGTGCTGCATGAACTCAAAATTGAAAATGTGACGCCAGTCCAAAGCCGAGTAGAAGAGTATCAACCTGAAGACAAGTTTGATGGTGTACTAAGCCGCGCCTTTGCTTCCATGACCGATATGGTCGAGTGGTGCCACCATCTACCTAAGCCCTCTCGTGGGTGCTTTTTGGCATTAAAGGGACAATTACCACAGAGTGAGATTGAGCAATTGCCGCAATGGTGTAGTGTGACCGACATCAAAGCTTTGAATGTTCCTCAATTGGAAGGTGAGCGTCATCTAGTAATCTTATCGCGCAAGGAATAAAAGCGAGGTTCATTGTGGGAAAAATCGTAGCGATCGCCAACCAGAAAGGCGGGGTTGGTAAGACAACAACTTGTATCAACTTGGCTGCCTCTATGGCTGCGACCAAGCGTAATGTCTTGGTGATTGATTTAGACCCACAAGGCAATGCCACTATGGCAAGTGGCGTCGATAAGTATCAAGTCGATGCCACGGCATACGAACTTTTAGTCGAAGATGTGGCTTTTGATGATGTCGTTTGTCGTACCACATCGGGGAATTACGACCTGATTGCCGCAAACGGTGATGTGACGGCAGCGGAAATTAAGCTGATGGAAGTGTTTGCCCGCGAAGTGCGCCTCAAACACGCGTTGGCTTCAGTTCGTGATAACTATGATTTCATCTTTATCGATTGTCCTCCATCTCTAAACCTACTTACAATCAACGCCATGGCCGCAGCCGATTCGGTTTTGGTTCCAATGCAGTGTGAGTACTTCGCACTTGAAGGTTTAACCGCGTTGATGGATACGATCAGTAAGCTTGCTGCTGTTGTTAACGAAAATCTAAAAATCGAAGGGTTGTTACGTACTATGTACGACCCTCGCAACAGACTGTCTAACGAAGTCTCTGATCAATTGAAAAAACACTTTGGCAACAAGGTGTATCGCACCGTTATTCCTCGTAATGTTCGATTGGCCGAAGCGCCTAGTCACGGCAAGCCGGCGATGTATTACGACAAATACTCAGCAGGCGCAAAAGCATACTTGGCTTTAGCCGGTGAAATGCTACGCCGCGAAGAAGTACCTGCATAAACCTAACAAAGGAACTCTGACACATGTCTAAACGTGGTTTGGGTAAAGGGCTCGACGCTCTGCTGTCGACCAGCTCTCTCGCTCGTGATAAACAGCAAAGTGCTCTGCATAGCCAAGAATTGTCGTCTGATGGTGAGCTAACCGATCTTAGTATCAACAGCTTAAAACCAGGTGTCTACCAGCCGCGCAAAGACATGTCAGCCGAAGCGTTGGAAGAACTGGCGGCGTCGATTGAATCTCAAGGTATTATCCAGCCAATCGTGGTGCGTCAGGTCGATTTCGACAAGTACGAGATCATTGCTGGTGAGCGTCGTTGGCGCGCGGCGCGCAAGGCAGGTTTAAAGCAAGTACCATGTGTGATCAAAAATGTTGAAGATCGCGCGGCGATCGCGATGGCGTTGATCGAAAACATCCAGCGTGAAGATCTGAATGTGATCGAAGAAGCGGTAGCGTTGGATCGTTTACAAGAAGAGTTCAGCTTAACTCATCAACAGGTGGCTGACGTGATCGGTAAATCGCGAACCACAGTGAGTAACTTACTGCGCCTCAACCAGCTTGAGCCTGAGGTAAAAGCTTTGGTTGCTGAGAAAGTCTTAGAAATGGGACATGCCCGAGCTTTATTGGCACTGGAAGGTGAGCTACAAATTGATGTAGCAGGACAAGTGGCGAAAAAGCAAATGACGGTTCGACAAACCGAACAATTTGTTAAAAAGTGTCTCCAGCCACAAACTGAAGACAAAAACGAGCCTCAAGACACCGAGGCACAACAAATGTCACAAAAACTCAGTGAAATGCTCGGTGCAAATGTGGTGATAGTGCGTTCTAAGGGTGGCAAGTCGAAAATGACGATTAGTCTTGATGAGCCTCACAAATTAGAGCAACTAATTGCCAAGCTCGAGAGCTAAATGAGATAATTGAACTCAATCAATTATGTAAAAAACGATTTTTTGTGCGAAAGTTGTCGGTTTGTAAACAAAATTGTAACTTTTTCCAGTGTTTTAATTGCATTCAAGTGCACTGACCGTATAATTTTCGCCAATTTCCCAGCAGAGGTAGTAAGGCTGTGGATTTTACTAGAGGTACGAATACATGGTAGCTGCGTTAGCTAGACCAGGACGAGAGCTTGCTAAGCAATTGTTAATGATCGAGTTTGGCGCGGTTACACTATTGGCGGCAGGAATGGCTGTGGCTGTGAATGCTGAATGGGGAGTTTCAGCGCTAATTGGTGGTGGCATTTTTGTTATCGCTAATGCGGTTTTTGCGCTATTTGCTTTTATGTTTAGTGGAGCTCGTGCTGCAAAGCGAATTACGGCCTCTTTCTACACTGGTGAAGCACTGAAAATCCTTATCACAGTTGTGCTGTTTACGGTTGCCTACATGTATATGCAAGTGGAACTTGTTCCGCTTAAGCTAACCTATTTGCTGGCTCTAGGTATTAATATCTGTGCGCCAGTGCTATTCATTAACAACAAAAAATAGGATGAGTTATGGCTGCGCCAGGTGAAGCGCTAACGTCGTCCGGATACATTGCCCACC
>JBCAXU010000058.1:0-23633 GCA_038533895.1 Pseudomonadota bacterium
CGGTGTACTCTTAGTCACTTACATTCTGCACAAAGAGTCGCAAATTCATCGACAGCAATCACTCACCGACACCTTAACGGGTATCGGCAACCGACTGGCACTGTTTGAAGATCTCACAGCACGCATCGAGCGGCAAACACCGTTCAGCTTCTTACTACTCGATCTCAATAGCTTTAAGCCGATTAACGATCACTATGGTCATCAAGCAGGAGACAGAGTGTTAAGAACTATAGCATCAAGGCTCACTACCCTAGACGCTGACAGTTACCGTATCGGTGGAGATGAGTTTGCAGTGGTTATCGATGTGGGCAATGAAAACGACTTACAATTACTCATTGAGCATATCCATCAACTCGTAGAAAGCGCAATCATAATAGACAGTGGGATTCGAGCCGCTGTAACAACAAGCATTGGTAACGCGTGTTACCCACAAGATGCTGTCAGCGCCAACGAGTTGATCTTTATCGCCGACAGCAATATGTACTCACAAAAGCACGCACAAAAAATGGATTTCAGCGACAGCTAGAGAATTTGGTGGGTCTGACGTGCGTACTTCTGAATTAGCGGGTTTTGCAGATCATCATGGTTCTCGGGGCTCCATAGCCCTTTACCAATTCCGCGAACAATGAGATGAATGACCGCCGAATCAATCGCAGACATTACCGCGACATTAACCGGTTCATTATTGGTGTACCCCATCTCAACTTCGAGCAGATCTTTATAGTCGATAAAGCGAAATGCGCCTGCAGTGAGTTCGTGCGAGTAAATCGTTTTGCTGGTCGTGACACTGAGTAAGATCTGACCGCTTGTCACGTTTACGGCTCTCAAGTTGACCGTTACCTGATCGGTACGGTACTTACCTGATGAGCCAATACCCAAATATCGCGCCCCTACCCCACCTGTTTTTATATTCGAGTCGTAGGCGACAATCCCCCCTTCAATAACAACGTTTGCGGAACTCAATGCCGCCAAATCATCACTATGGTTAATCCCTGCCTGGCCTTTTTTTTGCGCAGCACGAATGATTTTTCTCTCCGTTAACAAGTTTTGTAGGCCTTCACGTTCTAAAGGAATAAACCAATTAGAATCTAGCAATGAGGCGGTCAGTAGCGCAGTTCCTCCCTGGGGCACAGCCGTAGAGAAGTTACTGTTTGGCTGTGGCTTATACTGCCCAGTCTGGTCACGGAAATCGTAAACGGAGACCAAAATCTTGCCTTTAGGCTGTGGCAGTTGTACTAAGTCTTGATAACTTGCTCCTCTGGGCATCAACGTCGGTGCCTGGTCGGCATCTGGAATCGTCATCGAGTTTGAACAACCCACTAAGACAACCATCATCAATGCTACTAGTATTGTTTTCATTACTTATCTCGCTCTACTGATCTGGGTTCAAACCAGCAACTTTGATTTCGGTTGATTCACCAGACACTTTATCGACGATTTGAACAATCAACGACCCACTATCGTCAACGATATTAAGAAAGAAATCGTCCGTTTCTAACTGACCGGTATTACCATTACCCACATCGGCCAATAACTGGCTGATCAAACGTGACTCTAAACTATTGGCAAGCCGCTCTAGTGATGACTCACTCTCGAAGCCAGATTCATCGAGTGGCGCTTGATAGTCATTGATAGCATTAGCGACACCGAACAAGTGAGAGCTGTTAAGCGCATTACCGCCAAAACTAGGATTGATGGGAGTATAAACAAGCTCCGTCGCTAGTGTAGTAAAGGTAAATAGGCAGGAAACGGCCGTTCCCAACACAAATCGCTTTCGGTTCATAATCAATCCTTTTTAAAACTCGTCTCGTTCCAGGTCGAATGTATCTTGATACGTCAATCGTGCTTTCCAGCGAATCAGATACGATGTCACAGCATTCATGGCTTGTTTGGCTTTATCCTCAGCCTGCTTTCGGCCTGGTGATAATGCGGTACGATAAATTACCTTTTCTCTATGCAGTACGGTAATAATGCTGCCTGACAATGCAGTAGGGCGTTCCTTTACCGTTAGGTTTTCCTTTAACGAGCCATGTCGTTCGTTAAGAAACTGTGCGAAAAAGAAGTAGAAGTCGTCACCGAGGCGAGTAATAGTTCGATCAATGATAAGGCCATCAACTTCATTTTCGAGAAAGTGCGACTCTTGCCGATTCTCTATTAGCTGTTGCTTCTCAAGAGCAATCTCTCTTGCCAGTAATATAGGACAAAGCATATTCATTAAAATAAATACAGCCAATTTAAATTTAAATGATCTCATTTCAATGCATTTACTCACTGCTAGTCCACTTTACCATTCAACATGTAATTTATAGTAAGTAGCAATAAAAATAAAACAACCAATAAAGTTCAAATTTAAAAATCTCATTTTTAACACATGAAAAAATCTCATAACCCACACATTTAAAAAGTTATATACATCAATAAAAAAGCAAAACAATGCAAACACAATCAATTTAAAAAACAATATCTTAATACGGTAAATAAACTTTAGTACCATTTATATAGCGTAAAAAAGTAAACTATTTTGTGTCAAAAATGACATCAAGCCAATCCTAAAGCAAAATTAAACCATCTATTTTTCAGTTTTAAGTTGATTGCGAAACACATGCTTAAATTCATAATTAACCCGAGTTCGAAATCATTATAAATCTATACGGAGGTTAAGGTGCAAAATCAAATATGGAATAAAGTCGGTTTTGTTTTCTTATCTTTGTTTTTATCGACAACTGTCTGTGCAGGTCATGATGAGTTCGGTTACTCAGATGAAATGTCGACAGAGTTTGGGGAGTTTAATACCCAAGGTTCTGTCGTGTATTCAGAACTGGCTGAAATGAATCTGGCTACCAGTAACCACGCAGAAGTCGTCTTAGATAACGCCTTTGACTCAGAAGTGCTCATTACTCAATACAATCAAGGCGGTGCAACCAACAAAGCCAAGGTGGTACAGAGTAACGTAAGTGGAAACAAGGCGGCGATATCTCAGTCGGGGGCAAATAACCTTGCGGTGATCGAGCAATCTAAAGGACAAGATAATTACGCAAAGGTTGAACAAGCAGGGGTTGGACACAACAGCTATATAAGCCAAAGCGGCAATAACAACCTTGCCTATTTAAGGCAATGTCATGGCCGCACTTGTTCTAATACAAGTAGAGGTAGTGACATCAGTATTGTTCAAGAAAACAACGACAATTTTGCATTGGTCGTAGACAGGGGAAACTCACGCTACGGTCTCACTCAAGACGGCGGCGACTCCATCGTCATCTTTAACAATATGAATCGCGGTATTTATGTTAAGCAGTGATGCATAGCATAAAGGATTTAATCTATATAAATGGACAAATAAAGGATCTATTCATGAAAAAGCTAGCTATTACAATCTCAGTTATTTTAGCTTCAGGCACCGCCTATGCGGGCAATGAAGCGAACACCCAATTGCAGTATGCGATCGGTGATACCGTGAAGATCGAGCAGAACACATCACATGCCTCTCCAAGTGAAGGTAACGACGCGTTTGTCTATATGACTGAGACCTTCAAAAACTCTACTGATGTCTTGCAGACTGGTGACAATAACTTGGCCGTAGTAGATGCCACCAACGCTCAACGATCTCAGTTTGACATTAGTCAAGTAGGTGATGAAAACAAGGGGCGGATTTGGACTAAAGGGGATTTGAATAAACGAAACGATTTAGAAATTGCTCAGTCTGGCAACATCAACAATGCACAAATCTATGTGACCTCGAGCAGCTTTAATACGGTTGATGTCAATCAAAGTAACGACAATATAGCAACGGTAGAAGTAAGAGGTTACTCGGATCGTAACACGGTTGACATTGCTCAAACGCTAGAAAACGAAGCCGATGTCAAAGTTACCAATTACTCTGATCGCAACAAGGTTAAAATCGCTCAATCGCTCGACAACGAAGCGAAGGTCAATGTCCAGGACTACTCAGATCGCAACAAAGTCAAAGTCACTCAAACACTGGAAAACGAAGCGAATGTTAATGTTACTTCTTTCTCTGATGGAAACTCAGTGGCCGTGGGACAAGATTTCTTCAACGAGGCGAATGTCAGCGTGTACTGGGGTAGTGACGATAATGATATCGCTATCGAACAATATACTAACAACGACGCATACGTAACAGTTGGCAGTTTCAGCGATGGAAATGACATCGGTATCCAGCAAACAGCTTACAACTCAGACACAACCGTAAAACTGTCTTACTCTAGCGATAACAACATTTCCGTATGGCAGAATTCGAATGATTCAGCGATGGTCACAGGCTACGCTTCAAACAACAATGCTGTAACTATCATTCAAAACTAACTCATATGAGGATGTGCTCTCAATCAAAGGCGGCCCTATTTGGTGCCGCTTTATTATTTTTATGGGCTGGCTCTTTTCGCGTAGAAAGCGCCAATAGCCACCCTTTGTCAGACTATGTTCAAATGGCTTGCGAAGTGCATGTAGGCGCTATTGAACTGGTGATTACTACACTGCGCACTACGCCAGACGAGAGCAAAATAACCATCACGGCTGCTAGCTCTGTGAGCAGCTCTATCACCTCGAACTCTCGCTTAGGCCTGTTCCTCAAAGACTCAATTTTTCCAGTTGAACTAGCAATAACCCATGGCAAAAATACCCTATTCTATACACTGGACCACCATTGCGAGTTAAAAAGTAAACCAGATTAACCGAAACTATGGCCCACAAAAAAGCCCCTCTAGAAAGAGGGGCAAAGTACCATCGCTTATAGTTATAATTTATCGTGCCAGTAAACGGTTTATCCAAAGTCACCATTCACATAACCGCGAGTGCGGTCATCTTGCGGATCACTGAAAATCACTTGGGTATCATTGTGCTCCACCAGCTCGCCCATTAGGAAGAAAGCGGTGCGATCAGAAATGCGTCGAGCCTGCTGCATTGAGTGAGTCACAATGACTATGGTGTAGTTCTTTTTCAGCTCTTCCATCAGCTCCTCAATCTTGTGAGTTGCGATTGGGTCAAGCGCTGAGGTCGGCTCATCCATCAGAATAACATCCGGTTGCATGGCAATCGTTCGAGCAATACATAGGCGCTGCTGCTGACCGCCAGACAAACCAAACGCATGGGATTTTAAGCGGTCTTTCACCTCGTCCCACAGCGCCGCGCCGCGCAGAGAACTCTCCACCACTTGGTCAATGTGCTTTTTGTCTTTAATGCCTTGTGCGCGCAAACCGTAGGCCACATTCTCGTAGATGCTCATCGGAAACGGGTTGGGCTTCTGGAATACCATCCCCACCTTGATACGAAGGTCAGCCACATCGATATTGCCATAAATATCGTCGCCATCCATCTCTAAACGCCCGGTGATCTTCACCCCTTCGATAAGGTCATTCATTCTATTCAAGCAACGTAGTAACGTCGATTTTCCGCAGCCAGATGGACCAATCAACGCCGTCACTTGACGCTCTGGAACTGGCAGATTAATCGATTTCAGCGCTTGGTTGTCGCCGTAAAATAGGTCGAGGTTTTCAATATCAAACTTGTTCATTTTCTTGATCTCTTAAAATTCTTCTACATTGGTGTGATTGTGCTGAGTGCGATTAATACGTTGCTTTATTGAAGCGGCTCGCGATGAATTTGGTTGTCATGTTGATCAACAACACCACAACAATCAGCACTGTCGCTGTACCGTAGGCTTGGTTCCATTCTTCAATGGTGAACAGCTCTGTCGTCAGCTTGTAAAGGTGAACGGTCAGCGTACGTCCTGAATCAAGCAGAGAATCAGGGATACGAGCAACCATGCCTGCGGTGAGGAACACAGGGGCAGATTCACCAATAACACGACCAATACTTAGAATGACCGAGGTTAAGATACCTGGCGTTGCACTGGGTAAAATGAGGCGCCAAATAGTATAGATTTTTGAAGATCCTAGTGCGTAGGAGCCTTCACGATAAGTTTGTGGCACGGCCATCAAGGCTTCTTCTGTGGTACGAATAATCACCGGCAGAATCAAAATACTCAGGGTCAACGCGCCTGACAGTATGGAGAAACCCAGACCGAGAATCGCCACAAAGAAAGTCATACCAAATAGACCAAAAATAATCGACGGGATACCGGCCAAAGATTCGGTACAAAAGCGAATGACTTTGACTAAACGACTGCCGACCTTGGCATATTCGGTCAGATATATGGCAGTCATGATACCTAATGGCGCCGCAACAGCAATCGATGCAATGACCATATAGATGGTCGAAACAATCATTGGGAAGATGCCTTTCTCTTCACCCGTCGCGGTATAGTTATCAGTAATGAACACCCAATCGACATGCTGTAAACCATTGGACAAGATGTACCAGATAATCCAGAACAGAAATCCGACAGTGAGCGCCGCTGAGGCCCAAACAAACACATTAAGAATCGTGTCTTTGGTGTGGCGAGATTTTTTTAACTTCGCTCTATGTTGAGTATTATTCATTGTCGACATCGTCATTACCTCGCCTTCTCACGATTCAAGTAAAGTAGTACAGCGTTCAACGACATAATGAACACTAACAGCACTACGCCTGTCGCGTAAAGCGCATTAGCATGCACCCCGCTTGCGTACGACATCTCAATCGCGATGTTCGCGGTCAATGTACGCGCAGAGTCGAGAATACCTTGCGGCATGGCTGGCGCGTTACCCATCACCATGATGATGGCCATGGTTTCGCCTAAGGCGCGGCCGATACCAAGAATCACCCCGGTCATAATGCCGCTTCGCGCCGCTGGTACCAGTAGTTTGAAAATGGTGTAAACCTTTGAAGCACCCAGTGCCAACGAGCCTTCTTTGTAAGTGCGCGGCACAGCGCGAATCGAAGTTTCCGAGACGGTAATCACCGTCGGTAGAATCATCACACCCAACACGATAATACCAGCCAAAATAGTATTGCCCGCTGGCACATCAAAGATCTGTTGGATAAGAGGAACGATGATGACTAGGCCGAAGAAACCGTACACTACCGAAGGAATACCTGCCAGCAGCTCAACCGCTGGGCGAATAACGTCGGCAACGCGCTTAGGTGCAATTTCGGCAATAAAGATCGCCGTTAGCACACCAATCGGCACACCTACCACTACCGCGCCTAAGGTAGAAACAACCGAAGCGACAATCATGGTTGCTACGCCATACAGCGCCGGTGGCAGCCAGTCTTGTCCAAGGACAATGCCAGACACGCCGGCTTCTTGGAACGCTGGAATACTCTCTTTAATAATGAAGTAAGCGATCACTGCTAGAGAGACAATACCGATAGCAGCACTGGTTAGAAACAGGCCATGAAAGATTCGCTCTTTCCAGTCAATACGCTTTTGACTGCGTAAACCTGGCTTTGTGTAGGAAGTCGCTTCAGTACTCATAAGCTTTTCACTATTTGCGATGGTCATTTTTAAATCTCACAGTTCGAGAGCTGCCAAAGCAACATCGAATTGGATTGAAAACGCTCAGCCCGAAAAGTTGGGCTGAGCAAATGAATTAGGGTTTGGAGAAATTAGTTGACTGAGATGTAACCTTTTTTCTCAACAAGCTTTTGAGCTTCTGGTGTTAGCATCCAGTCTAAGAACTTCTGAGTTTCAGCTGATGGTTTGCCTTCTTTGTATAGCACTAGGAATGGACGTGCTACCTTGTAAGAACCGTTTTTCACGTTGTCTACAGAAGCGGGTGTGCCATCGATGGCTAGAGCGTTAACTGTGTTGTCAACTGTACCCAGTGAAATGTAGCCAATCGCGTATGGGTTTGACGCTACCATTGTTTTTAACGCACCGTTACCGTTCGCTACCTGAGCACGTTGAGAAATTGCAGACACTTTTTTACCTGAGATTTTCTTCTTCAGTTTCATAATGTCTTCGAATGCACCACGCGTACCCGATGCGGTATCACGAGTGATAGCCACGATAGGTTTGTCTGCGCCACCCACGTCTTTCCAGTTAGTGATGTCGCCTTTGTAGATAGCGGTGACTTGTTCAGCCGTTAGACCTGACAATTTGTTATTTGGGTTAACGACCACTGCGATACCGTCACGTGCAATGACTTCTTCCTTGAGCGAAGCCTCTTTTTCAGACGCTTTCAAGTTACGTGAAGACATACCCAAGTCAGCAGAACCATTTTTCGCTGCTTTAACACCAGCAGAAGAGCCTGGGCCCTGAACTTCGATAAATACGTTAGAGTTAGACTTCATGTATGTTTCAGAGAAAACTTCCATCAGTGGAGTGACGCTGCTAGAACCTACAGCAGAGATCGTTTCTTTAGCAGAAACTGAAGTCACTGCCATTGCGCCTAGAAGTGCGATTGCACCGATTACTGTCTTTTTCATCACAATTTCCTTTAGTGGCTTTATTGCCGTTGTGTTTCACTTGAACGGTGCCCACTTTAGGACTCGAATGTGACAGTTGTGTTTCACTTCGTTGAAGCCTCTATGACAGCATGATTTAAGCTAAATCAGATTGGTAGCTAACTCAGCAAACTGAACGCCTATCCGTATAACCTTGCCAAACCACCAAATTGTACATAAAACAACCTATTGATTAACAAGTAAAATCTTGTTGCATAACTTCTGTTCAAATTTTGATTCAATCAACTTAATTTCTTGGTTGAAATATACCTGTGAGAAATTAGAATCATTCGCATAATAATAACAAGATACTCAATTTAATCATCGAAGAGGATTTTCAATGCGCCAGTTACTTAATGGCTTGTCTATCAAGCTACAGGTTGTTGTCCCTGTAGTACTCACTTTAGTCGTACTCATCGTCGGCATTACTTACAGCACCACTAGTCTCAGAAATGCGTTCAATCAAGTGACCACTTCCACCGAAGATGTCATCAGTCATAAAGATAATCTCACTAAAATCATCGACAATACCTACGGTATGCGCATCAAGGCCATCTACAGCCTGTTCCGCGCTGACGACGTGGCTCAACTTCAATCTACTCTGCTCGCCAAACAAAACGACAACTTGCGCTTGCTCGATTCACTGCGCGATGTCAAAGGCTTAGAAAGAGAAGTTAAGCAAATGGAAGACGCGATTGAGGGGTATGTCAGTTACTCAATCAATACTATGGTTCCGCTGCTGAATGTTAAGCACGGCCAAGAAAGCATTTCACAAGAGTTTCAACGTAATTACGATCAGGCCTCTGCCCTATACCGTGACAAAGGTAACCTTATGGTTAAGGGCATAGAAGATCTCTCTTCCAAGCTAAATGTCCTCGCCTTTGAGGAACTCAACCACAACGAAGCGATTCATTCAGGGGTTATGAATAAGGCCATTGTAGGCTTAGCCATTGTACTGCTTATCGCTATAGTGATCAGTTGGGTACTGGCTGGCATCATCGTTAACCCAATTAAACAGTTGCAACAGGCGATGCAAGAGCTAGCTCAAGGTAACCTACAAGTGAGTGTCAAAGAAGAGGGCAACAACGAAATTAGCGCACTGTCCCGTGACTTCAATTCAACCATTGCTCAACTTAAAGGGACTGTAGACTCACTGGTTCGCATCAGTGTTGACGTTGCGTCTGCTTCTACCGAACTCGCTGCTGTGATGACCCAATCGAGTGTCAACTCAGACCAAGAGAAAAACGAAGTTGAGCAAGTCGCTTCAGCTATCAATCAAATGGAAAGCACCGCAAGCGAGGTGACTCAAAACGCTAATCTTGCTGATCATGCCTCAAGTAGCGCAAACAAAATGGCTAAAGAGAGCTTAGCAATCTTCGAGCAAAATATACGTGAAAGCACCAAAATGGCACAGCAGATGACCCATGCTGCAAACGTGGTTAACAGTCTGAAAGAGCAATCTGAGCAAATCGGTAAGTTCATAGAAATGATCGAAGGTATTTCAGAGCAAACCAACTTGCTGGCACTTAACGCTGCGATTGAAGCCGCGCGTGCAGGTGAAAGTGGACGTGGCTTTGCAGTAGTGGCTGACGAAGTACGCATGCTAGCAGCGCGTACTCAAGAGTCGACCAAAGAAATTCAAACTATCATCGAAGACTTGCAGCACCAATCAGGTACTGCCAATGACAGCATGGCATCAAGTTTGACCCTATTGGAGCAAAACCAGCAACAAGCCGCTCAGGTCAGCCAAGCACTTAATGACATAAGCGATTCCATTTCCGAGCTGACGTCTCTGAACGCTCAAGTGGCGGTCGCGTCTGAAGAGCAAGGGCAAGTGACCTCTGATGTGAACAAAAACCTCGGCAACATCTACGAGTTAGTCAGTCAGAATGTTACCGGCATTACTCAAGCTGCGGCGGCGAGCCAAGAGTTATCAGCTCTTGCTGAAAACCAAAAGCAGCAGCTCGGTTTTTTCAAAGTCTAAAAAACGAAAGGGTTGCCGAATGGCAACCCTTTATTATTTGTTATTCGTCATCTGTTTTTGGTGCGACTTTTTTCTTAGGGATAAACACGCTATCCCCCACCGCCACGTTTTGGTGAAAGCTCTTATCTCGCTTAATCGGCTTCTTCGTCGCTTTTTTCGCTTGAGGCTTAGCTTTCTTAAGGGCTTTTCCTTTACCACGTAAATCGGGTTTGCGGGGTTTGATGCCTTTAAACTTGCCTTTTAAACCTTCTAGCTCAGAAAAGGCCAGATCTTGCTGTAGGAATGTTTCTACACGCTTAAAACTGTCCCAATCTTTAGGACCAACGAGCGAAATAGCATCGCCTTTGTTGCCTGCGCGTCCAGTACGGCCTACTCGGTGTACATATTCTTCACTATGTTTTGGCATATCGAAGTTGATCACGTGAGTCACATTGGCAATGTCTAAACCTCGTGATGCGATGTCGGTAGTGACCAGAATCTTGAACACTGCACGTTCAAACTGACTCATTATGGTATTGCGCTGAGTTTGAGTAAGTCCACCACTCAAGGCGATCGCTTTCAACTTCTTCTCATTCAGCTTTTCGGTAAGACGCTCAGTATCTGCACGAGTTGCGGTAAAGATAATCACCTGTTTGTATTCCGCATCACTGAGAACGCGATCAAGAATCGCTTCTTTGTGATCTAGGTGATCACATAGGTAAAACTTCTGCGTGATATCTTTGTGCTCTTCACTACCAGCACCAATCGCAATACGTTTCGGAGCATCGAGCATTTCACTCGCAATCTCATTAACATCGGTATGATCCAGTGTGGCTGAGAACATCAATGTCTGACGACGACGATGTTTTGCCGCTTTGTGAATACGGCGCAGCTCAGGTGCAAAACCAAGGTCAAGCATGCGATCGGCTTCATCGAGCACTAGGGTTTCCAACCCATCGAGAAACAGCGAACGATGCTCTAAATGGTCAGCCAAACGTCCAGGCGTTGCCACAATAAACTTAGGGTAGCGACGCAGTGCTTTCACTTGATCGTTAAAGTTTTCCCCGCCAACGACCAAGGTGGCATCGTAAGACAAGCCGCCAAGCATTGAGCGTAGCTCACCATAAACTTGCTTAGCCAACTCTCGAGTAGGCGCCAAAATCAAGCCACGAGGATCTTTTGCCGAAAACGCTTTGTTTTTTAAAGACTTGTGCAACATAGGTAGAACAAATGCCAGCGTCTTACCTGAACCTGTTTTTGAAGAAGCTAACAGATCCTTGCCCGCAATCGCCACGGGAATGGCGCGCTGCTGTATCTCTGTTGCTTGCTTAAAATCGTAATGTTTCAAGTTTTTGAGTAAGCGATTGTCTAAGCCTAAATCTTTAAACTGCAAAGTATTCTCCAATTGAACTGTGTGTTGCAGGCACGACGTCAAAGGGTGCCAATTGAACACGAATAGAATAAAAACAGGCTATGATAACTGTATTCAATGAAAGAGGATAGAGATCACAGAAAATAATCTGAAAACACAAATTTGGAACTAAATCAGTCGATAGATCGCCTTGCACCAATTGCTCTTACCAATGAGACATTGATCAACTAATTCGATAATTGCTTCAATTCTTGGGTTTTTTTGACTTTGGCCCACTTTAGGATGCCTATAATTAGAGCTACACTGATTGCGTCACTATAAGATTAAGAAGTTATAGGGCGTTTGTTTATTGATACTTATACATGCAAGGAGTTCTCTTATGAACAAAATGTTGATCGCAGCTGCAGCGTCTTCTGTTCTTCTACTAGCAGGTTGTGCTTCTGGTCCTGATGAAGCAACTACAGCGAAAATGGATGAGCTAAGCAATCAAGTCAGCCAACTAAGCCAAGACGTTCAAGCTCTACAATCAGAAGTACGTAAATCGAACGACTCAGCGATGGCAGCTCAAGAAGAAGCAGCACGCGCTAACGAGCGTATCGACAACATTGCTCAGTCTTACACTAAGTAATAAGTCTTCCTAAAAAGAGGGTCAGCAAGCTGACCCTCTTTTTTTATGTCTAATTGATATACGAAGCGGCAACGATTTCTACCGGAACCCCATTTTGAGCCAATATTGCTGCTCGAGCTTTCACATCTGAATGGTCAAACTCTTCAAGCCACCAGCTAAGCTCAATAGGAACCTCAAGATCTTTCTTTACCCCATCACTGCGAGTCAACGGCTCATGTGCTTCGAGAAAAACGCTTCGGTCCGGTTCGAGAGCTATTTTGATCGGTTCATTAATTACTCGGACCTTTTCACCTAACTCAACCTGAGCAAATAACCACTCAATATCTTTAGGCTCCATGCGAATACAGCCAGAGCTCACTCGCAGACCAATACCAAAATCTTTATTGGTTCCGTGGATCAGATAGTCTCCGACGCCATACGCTAGCCTTAAAGCATACTCGCCGAGCGGATTTTCTGGGCCGGCAGGCACCACGGTTGGCAGTTCAATCCCCTTTGCCAAATACTCGTTGCGAATTGAAATGGGCGGTGTCCAAGTTGGGTTTGGACGCTTTTGACTAATTCGCGTTTCCATTTCAGGTGTGTCTCGACCAATGCGGCCAATACCCACCGGAAAAATATGCACCTTGTTAATTTCTGGCTCAAAGTAGTAGAGACGCAACTCCGCCAAGTTGATCACAATGCCTTGACGCTCAACATTGGGTAGAATTATCTGAGTTGGAATGGTCAATACGTAATCCGGTTTAGGCAAGAAAGGGTCAACTCCTTTATTGGCTGCCATCAAAGAGAGAAATCCAACATCATACTGTTTCGCTATTGTAGCCAGCGTTTCACCTTCTTGTACTTGGTGAAACTGGGTTCGACCGACAATACTGCTACCCTCAATCGGCAGATCATAGGTCGCCGCAAACAGCGGCGAACTGATAAAACAGCACCATGCGATTAGTTTACGCACCATTCCCATTATCCTTAGCTTCTTTATAGAGTGCTAAGGTTATCTCCCTTTCGGTCTTGTGATCAACTATTGGCGCAGGATAAGACAACGCTTTCGCATTCGGTGCTTTCCAAGGTTGGTGGATATACTTTTTCGGCAACTTAGATAGCTCTGGGATCCAAGTGCACACAAAGTGCCCTTCTGGATCAAATCTCTCCCCCTGTGTCACCGGATTAAAAATCCGAAAATAGGGCTGACCGTCACATCCGGTCGACGCAGACCATTGCCATCCGCCATTGTTCGCCGCGTAGTCTCCATCAATCAGCTTAGACATAAAGTACGACTCTCCAATCCGCCAATCGACGTGCAGGTCTTTAACCAGGAAGCTAGCAACAATCATCCGTAGTCGGTTGTGCATCCAGCCTGTAGAGTTCAGTTGCTTCATCGCCGCATCAACAATCGGGTAGCCGGTCGTACCCGTTTTCCACGCCTCAATCCATGCCGGGTTGTTTTTCCAAATTAGTGCGTCCCCCCAAGGGGTAAAACTGCGCCCTTTACTGAGTTTTGGTTCGAAATAAATCAGATGTTGGTAAAACTCACGCCAAATCAGCTCGCTTTGCCAAATCTCCCGTCCTCCGATAAGGGGCAATGTTTGCTGGTAAGTTAATCGAGCCATGCATTGGCGAACCGACAACGCACCAATCGCCAAATACGGCGATAACTTGCTGGTGCCAGATACTGCCGGGAAATCGCGCTGCTGATCGTAGGCATCTGCACTGTCACTATCAAATTGACGTAGTTGCTTGATGATACTTTCTGTGTCAGCCGCATATTGTTCGCTCGATTGACGCGGATAATCAAAGCTAGACCGAGGTGACAGCTCGCTTACCACCTCATCTCGCCATACCGCTTGTTGGGTGAGCGGCTGCAATTTAGTCACACGCCAAGGTGACTGATACATTTTTGCTAAGTAGGCACGCTTGAATGGGGTAAACACTTTAAAGTAGTCACCCTGTTTATTTTTAACACTGCCTGGTGGTAACAAACACTTGTCGTCAAACCCATGCCATTCAATGCCATCGGCCGCAAGTAGGTCCACCAGTTGGCTGTCTCGCTCAACTTCATTCACTTCGTACTCTTTGTTGAAGTAAACACCAGTGACAGCATGCTCACGCGCAAGCTCAGCCACCAACTGAGCCGACTCTGCAAACGTCGCTACTTGGGCGTAAACGAGTGGAATATTGTTTTGCTGAAGATCCTTTTGCACCTCGAAAAGGCGGCGGTAGATCAGATCGGCCTGAATCGGCGCCAAGTCATGTGCTTGCCAGGTGTCTGGTGTCGCTACATACAAGGCTAGAACCGGCTCGCCACTGATAGAAGCATGATATAAGGCCGAGTTGTCTTCTGCGCGTAAGTCCCTACGAAGCCAAACCAGTTTCATTCTACCCTCTCACTTTTTATCAGTTCTGACACCAACACTTTGCCATCAAAGTTTTGTTGAATGCGCTCTACAATACTGTTTTGTGCAGCACTTAAAGGGCGAGAGCTGTACAATGCCAGCGCCTGATAGCTTTCTAACCCTGGGTGGTCAATTAACCCCGATAAGTCATCAACGCCATCAATGATCACGATATTCATGCCCAACTCAGACAGTTTCATCGCCCACAATCGTGACCCCACATCATTTACAGAATCGTAGCTAACCAGTAAGCAACGACCGCCTCGAGTGGCTTTATTCTCTGCTTCTAAAATGGAACTTAATCGCGCCGATAAAATGGCGTCCATCAAACCTTTTTGCAGTGACCGCAAACCAAAACGGACCAGCGACAGCGCCTTCTCTGCGGGTTGGATAAACTGATTCTCAACCACCTCGAGCGGATATTCTTTCAGCACTGTACTGGCAATAGATTCCGCTTTGCCTTTATTCAAATCAGCCAAGGCCTGCAGAAACTTCTCTACCTCTTCAAGTTGAAACTCTGCAGTAACAAAATCGCCATCGTTGTCGCTATTGGATTCCAGTACCGACTTCACTTTACCAATAGGCACGCCTTTGTTGAGCCAACTTTGTATCTCACCAATCAAGGCGATATGTTTGTCAGTGTAGAGACGGTGTCCTTTTTCGGTGCGCTGCGGCTGCACTAAGCTGTATCGTCTCTGCCAGGCTCGCAATGTGACCGGCTTGACGCCAGTGATCTCTGACACTTCGCGAATTGCGTACAGCTTTTTCTCACAATCCATAACGTAAACGTAACTCCTGTGGGTGAGGTTGAAGGAATGCTTGGCCTGCTAAATAGTCGTCGGGATGAGCATTCAGATAATGTTTAAGTAGGGTCAACGGTGCAAGCAGAGGCAACAGACCTTCACGATACTCATCGATGACTCGACGTAGTTCTTGTTTTTGCTCCTTATCGAGATGGCGTTTGAAATAGCCTTGAATGTGCATTAACACGTTGGTGTTGTTCTTACGGCTGGCACGATGTGCCATCGCATTCATCAGACCGAGACGGTAAAGCTTGAAGAACTCTTCAATGTCATACTCTTTAATGTTGGCGACAAGACTGCCTAACTCTTTATAAGAAGCTGGGTGGTGCGCCATTAGCGTTAGCTTGTAGCGTGAGTGAAAGGCGACAATTTTTCCGCGGGTTGGCTCATCCCCCATCGACTGATAAAAGTCGTATAGGGAGTAGATACGAGTAATGAAGTTTTCTTTGAGCACAGGGTCATTGAGACGGCCGTCTTCCTCTACGGGTAACCAAGGCATCGCCTTCATTAGCTCGTTAGTGTAGAGGCCTACCCCAATCGCTTCTGAATTGTTCTTGCTGTACACCTTGACGCGCTCCATGCCACAAGTAGGGGATTTGGCACAAACGATGTAGCCACACAATTTTTCTGACTCAAGCTGCGCCACTTTATTCTTGGAATAGTTGATCATGGTGTCAGTATGGTCTTTAGTCGGATCTTTAGTCTCTAGCAGTGCAATACGCTCTTGGTCCGATACCAAGCGAATCGTTGGGCGTGGTACCGGCATACCAGAGCCAACCTCCGGGCAGACAGGAACAAACTCAAAATAGGGCGCAAGTTCCTTGGTAACAAACTTACTGATTTTGTGTCCAGAGTCGAAACGCACTTTTTCACCAAGAACACATGAGCTAATACCGATTTTGATTTGCTGGTCCATGACTGGCTCCTTGACATTGCTAAGCTATACAATTTTATTTGTTGTATAAGTTTTAGCACAACTTTCATCAGGTGTACAAAAAAAATATTTGTACAATTTCGAGCTCTTGGTACGAGCAGCAGTCAATTTTGGTTCACATCCTAAGGCAAACGATTTTACGAATCGATTGCCCAATCAGTTTCAACATTTTTAGTTATATATGACCAGAGACTGATACATTCCGCTGGTTTCTGTGACTCATCTCTCATGGAGAGAACCTAGATACCGCTAGTATTCCCTCAACAGATTTTTCAAAATCAACACAATTAGTAATTAGAAGCAGCAATTGCTAATAAATTTGGAGTATTGACTATGGCAACCCCACACATTAATGCAAACCCAGGTGATTTCGCTGAAACGGTTCTTATGCCAGGTGACCCACTTCGTGCTAAGTACATTGCCGATACCTTTTTAGAAGATGTACAACAAGTTTGTGATGTTCGTAACATGTTTGGCTACACAGGTACTTACAAAGGTAAGAAAGTGTCGGTTATGGGCCACGGTATGGGCATCCCATCATGTTGTATCTACGTTCACGAACTCATCGCTGAGTACGGTGTGAAGAACGTGATTCGTGTAGGCAGCTGTGGTGCAGTGCGCGACGACGTTAAACTAATGGACGTTGTTATCGGCATGGGTGCATCGACTGACTCTAAAGTGAACCGCATCCGTTTCAACGACCACGATTTCGCAGCCATTGCTGACTTCGGTCTATTAGAAGAAGCCGTGAACCAAGCTCGCGCTCAACAAGTGCCAGTCAAAGTGGGTAACGTTTTCTCTGCTGACCTTTTCTACACTCCAGAAGCAGACATTTTCGAGAAAATGGAAAAGCTGGGCATTCTAGGTGTTGATATGGAAGCGGCTGGTATCTACGGCGTTGCTGCTGACCTAGGTGCAAAAGCACTGACTATTCTCACTGTTTCTGACCACATCATCCGTGGCGAGAAACTGAGCTCGGAAGAGCGTCAGAAGTCATTCAATGACATGATGAAGGTCGCACTAGAAACAGCGATCAACATCTAATTCGATTTACTTCGCCGCCGAGTGTTCGCTTGGTGGCCAGAATAATCCCGAGGGGGAGATAGTGACGACTGGCAAACTGCCAAGGGAAGCAGACGGGTTACAGCTCAACTTTTGTAAAACATTGGCGTGTGACAACTTTGGATTGAGTGATGCACATCGTTACGTTGTGCAGCATGCTAACCCTAAACGACCTGCGATGGTTTGTCGGGAGTGCGGTGCTTTCCCCCCCTTACTTAACAACCAAGAAGTGTTAAACGAGTTACATCGTTTACGTCACCTACACAGTGATGGCCTACCCGCTTGTCGCAATGACCAGTGTGAAAACTTTGGCCTCTCTGTTCATACCCATAAACACCTATACCATGCGTTCGGCTATAGCGGCGATCGTCAGCGTTATCGCTGTAAAGTGTGCCAGTCGACCTTTGTTGACAAGTGGTCAGGTGCCAACAAAAAACTTCAGTTTCAAGAAAACCTCCTTGGTTTGCTCTTTATGGGCTACTCGGTGCGCGAGATATGCCGCAAGTTAGAGATCAATCCAAAGACGTTCTACGATCATCTGGACCACATAGCGAGTCGTTGCCGACGGAAACTGGCGATGTTCGATGCCCGCTGGGTCAATCACGCAGCCAGTTATGAGTTGGCTTCGCATTACACCGCGTTGCAACCGAGAAGCAATAATGGCGTGCTGTGGATAGCGACTGGGGAAGCGCACAGCGGCTATATCTTGTGTCAGCATGTGAACTACTCGGCTCATGAGGAACCAAGCGGTGAAGTCGATCACGACCCATATAAATTTCCGGCTCGGTTCGTTTCGCGTGACCACTCCTCGGAAGCCAACATGCCGACCCCGAGCCCCTCACCTTTGCTGCGGGAACGCATCGACCAGCAATACCAGACCATACTGGCACGCGGTAATGTCGAAGATCCTATGGGCAACTTAACCGTCTTTAATTATCCATCGAAAGGAGCCTTGATTCGTCCGCCCTACACTTCTTACGCGCACTTTCTGCACGTGCTAGATATGTGCCAAAGCGATCGTCAAGTCTCGATTTATATGCCACAAGATCCGGTACTGCGTTCTGCGGCATTGAGTGTTTGCCTACAGCGAATCCAACGTCAAAATGTCGACCTTTTGTACGTTGAAGAAGATAAGAACTGGCAATCAGACTTCGCTATTGAGAAAATTGACATTGTTCATATGGGCTGGTGGCGCGATCGCTGGGCCATCACTACTCACGACAACGCCGCCAAAGGTATCTGCTACCTTGCCGGAAACAACAGTCAACCAAAACAGTGGCTTAGAACAGTCTCAATAAAGCAAACAGCTTTCTTCCAACATCGTTTTGCAACGCTCTTCGAGAGCTTTATCAACGAACCAAGGCGCAAACTACGCCCCGGTGGTTTGCTGCCAATGCTCGATATCTTTAGGGCTTGGCATAATTTGTGCTACCAAAATAAAGAAGGCAAAACAGCGGCGCAAGTATTAGAGCTGACGCAATCTCCTTTGACACTGAGTGAGCTGCTTTCATAATTATTAGTAGTGTGACGAGTGCCGTTAAACCGTACCTGTTTTACCGTTTTTTGTAGAGTTGATTCTTTAGCTATTCATATAATGCAAACAGGATACCTGAGCACTAGGCAGTAAAGGACTGATTCATTGGATAAAAGCCAACGACTGTTAGAAGTCGAGATAGAGCAAATTAAGAGCAGAATAGAGTCCGATCCCGAGAAGGTTTGGGCGATCGCTGAGCAGTGTGCGTCGCGTTCTGCACAAATCCTCTATCCAGAAGGCGAAATCCAGTCACTGATTATTATGTCTCGCTGCGCCTGGTGTACCATGGAGTACCGTAAGGGGCTCAAGTACATCAAAGAAGCACACAGCAAGCTCAATACTCTAGACACCGACGATCTGCTCCCCGAGATCTTGCACATCCATGCACTCCACTACTGGGGCCAAGCTAAATACTATTCCGCACAGCAATATTGGATTAACGCCCTAGAGCAATCTGCACTAGTAGACGAGGAAGAAGTGCAGCTTGAGGCGCTGATTGGGCTTGGTAATGTATGGCGTATCACCCATGAGTATGATTTAGCGCGAACCACACATGAACTAGCCGTGACCGTAGCCAACAGCGCTCGAATCGGCTGGCTGGAAGGTAAGGCGCGTATTCTGCTCGCCTGGGATCACTACCTACTCAAAAATTATGTCGAAATGCTGTCGGTTCTCGATGGCGCAGCTGAAGCACTCAAAGATCATCATGACAAAACCTGGCAAGCAGAAGTGTGGGACTTTCGTGGCCTAGCACTACTCGGGCTAGAACGCATAGAAGATGCTGAACAAGCTACCCAAAAGGCGCACGACTTAGCCATGCGTCACGACTTAGTGTGGATGAAAGCTCATTCTTACATCAGTCGAGCTCGGGTCGAACTGTTACGTAAACAGCCGCAAAAAGCGGCAGAGTTACTGGTTAAAGCCGAGCAGTCTGCGGTCAACTTCGATAATGGCGAACTGCTCTCTCAGATCTGTTTCCAACAATCTCGTGTTGCCGAAGAGTCTGGCGATCACAAGCGGGCGCTGAAAGCATTTCGCAAATATCGTAAACACGCCACCGATATGCTTCGTGAGCAAACAGCTCGTGTCAGTAACGATAAGGCTCGTGCTTCAAAAAGACAACTTGAGCAACGCGCGCGCAAGCTGATTAATCGAATTCGTGGCCAACATGAGTTTGATCCAGACAAACAACTCAGTCAGATGGTGTCCGAAACCTATTGGTGGGAGCAGTTGGTCCTATTTAAAACCGAGCTTAAACGCTCGAATCACTCGGTGATCGTTATCCAACACGCTGACAGCAATTATATTCAAGTCTGTACCGAACTGGCACACTCTATGTGTAATAAGCAGGATTTGCTGTCTCGCCTGAGTAGCGACCGATTGGGTATTTTGCTCGCAGAAAAAGGCGACGAAGCCCTCAATGTGTTCCACATCTTGGCCAAAATGGTCGAACTTTATCCTTGGCACAGAAAAGGATTGACCAGCGAACTGCCGAAAGTGGTCTATCACGATATTCTTTCTTTCCCATTTACCTTAGACCAACTCGAAGAAAGCCAGAGACAGGAAGAACAACATGGAAGCATTGTTAAAGAAAATTACTGACTCCGGCCTAGACGCGACTTCGGTCAGCGGTGAAGAAGCGTTAATTTTTTGGAATCATGTACGCCAGCACGTCGCCACCACCGCACAAGAAAAAGCGCAGTGCTTGATCATCAGTGCTGAGTTCCGCTCTGAACTGAGACAGTTGCAAACCAGTATCGATGAACTCAATGAAGCGCTTTCCTTTTTAACACTACCTCAGGACGCCGAACTGATTCTCGAAGTTCGCTATGGACTAGCGGAACGCTTGGTAGAAAATGGCGACTTTCATGGTGCTCTCAATCAGTTTATTAAGTCTTCCACCATCGCTGTCGATAATGGCTTCATTGATGCCTATGTGTTAGCCGTTTTAGGCATGGGCAATCTGTGTGATGCCTACGGCGACCACAACCGAGCGCTACGTTACTACCAAAAAATTGACAGCATTGATCACGCCATCAGCAGTCGCTCTCTGCGCTTACGCTATAAGCTACATATGCTGGCGTGTTACATCGAGCTCAATCGCACCACTGCAGCCAATGACCTGATCAAGGAGTGTGAGGAGCTCAGTATCCTAGTCAGTGACAAAGTGCTATCCGGCCAGATCTTGCTTTACCAAGCGAAGATTTATCGCCAAACTCAACAACTCGATTTAGCGATGCAGTGTTTGAGTAACGTACAATACACGGCGGGCAACATTCACTCGAGCTGGCTATCTAACATGATTCGGTTAGAACTCGCCTACTGTTTGAGCGCGAAGAGCAAATCGCATATCGCCCGTTGGTTGCTCGAGTCGACGAAAAAACGAATTCGTCTTTATGCTTCCCCAGTGCTAAGCCTCAAGCTCTATAACTCTCTTGCCGCTGTATGTGAAGAGAGCGGCGATTTTAAAGGGGCGCTCAACTATGAAAAGCAAGCCTACCGCATCGAAAGTGATCTGATGAAAAAGATTCCAATCGGTGAGCTTGGCGCTAGTCAGCTGCGTCGCTTGTCTCGTTTTGAACTGCAGTTGAAGCTCATTTTGTCTGAACAAGAAAACCGTGAGTTGAAAGAGACTACTGAGAGTCAAAAACATACGGTAGCACAGCTGCAACAGGATGTGTTTACTGACCCGCTAACCAGCCTGCACAATCGCCGCTGGTTAGATGTCAAACTCAAAGACTTACTGTTGCACGACGTTCCTTTTGCGCTAATGGTGGTCGATATCGATCACTTTAAATCCATCAACGATGAGCTCAGCCACTTAGTGGGTGATAAAGCCATCGTCAATGTGGCTGCTGAGCTTCATGCCTACTTTAAGTTTCGTGGTGCCTCATGTGTACGCTTTGGTGGGGAAGAATTTCTGGTTATTTTGGAACGCTCAAACCTAGAGCAAGCGAAAATGCATGCCGAAGCCTATCGTGAACGCATCTTTAACTTCGGTTGGCAAAGCATACTCGGTGAACGTGGGCTGACAGTCAGCATCGGCATTACGCTTCATAGAGAGGGAGAAAACACCCAGCGCACCTTCTACCGAGCGGATAAAGCGCTTTATCGCGCCAAGGCCAACGGCCGAAATCAAGTGTGCACTGAACAATAACGGCTTACTCGTTATCGAATAAAAAACAGAGATATTCCGACAAGGGCCAATAGTGTGCCAAACAAAGCTCTACGAGTTATACGTTGGCCTTTCACCGCATATATTACCAACATAAATAGCGGGCTGGTCGCTATCAGTGTTTGCGCAACCGCGGGATTAGCGTGTTTAAGGGCTACTTGCTGTAGCCAAAGGGCTAAAAAGGTACCAACGAAAATCGCGGCCATTAACCAAGCAAAATTGTGATGACTCAGCGAACGCAAATTTTGTTTTAGCGCTTTAAACGGTTGACGCTCAACAAAACTTATCACCACAACCAACGCCATAACGCCGGCCATTAACCGTATCAGTGCCCCCAAAAGCGGCGCAATGTCACCTGCCACCAACGCATAATGAGAAATCACCACCCCACTGGCTTGGCAGACACTCGCCAGCAGGCCATAGCCCACTCCCGACCAATTTACCGATTGACCATCATTATGAAAGACAACCAGAGAAACGGCGAACGTGGTAACAACAACACCGACCCAACTTTGTAGCGGCAACACACTCCCAAGTACCGCCAAAGCCAACACCCCCGACAACGGAGGAGCCAATGACTCAAGCAATAGGGTTTTGTTCGGGCCGATCCGTTTAAGTGAGGCGAAGTAAGCGCTGTCTCCGACGGCAATGCCAAGTACACCAGAAAAAGCCAACACAGAAAAATGCAGCCACGAAAGCGTTAACTCGCTGGTCGGAGCCATAGGTAATAAAAGCAGCATCATTACCGACGCAATCACCCCTTTTACAATGTTAAGCTGCAGTGCACTGAATCGATGGCTAAACTGGCTATAAATCCACGTCGCAAGTGCCCACACAAACGCGGCACCGACTGATGCTATCTCTCCTTGATATGGCATCTTAGTTCCCAGAAAATCTCAACTGTTGCTCACAAGACTATAACATTTGCGTATCTAATGTATTGTTTTTGTTCCTATACTTTACATAGGAATAAACGTACTCTCTCATATGCTCATTGTTTTACTAAGGAACCTAACCATGTTTTTGGACTACTTTGCGCTTGGACTGCTGATCTTTGTCGCTCTGGTTATTTTTTACGGCATTATTGTCATTCATGACATCCCTTATGAGATCGCCAAAGAACGCGAACACCCTCATCAAGACGCCATCCATTATGCTGGCTGGGTTAGCCTGTTCACACTCCATGCCTTATGGCCTTTTCTGTGGATTTGGGCAACCTTATGGCGAAAAGAACGCGGTTGGGGCTTTCAAAAGCTTGAAGCCGAACAGCACGATATTCACCACCGAGTTGATGCTCTCATCGACCAAGTCGCTCAGTTACAGCAGGAGTTGAGCGATCTTAAGCAAAGTCAAAAGCACTCTGCTTCGACTCAAGCTACGCACACGAATGAGGAGAAAAAGTAATGGATTTGCTACTCATTCTGAC
>JBCAXU010000059.1:0-23246 GCA_038533895.1 Pseudomonadota bacterium
GGGCAGCTTGCTGACGACTGATGAACTGGTGAAAGCGGCCACCGGAGAAACATTAAATGCAGCGCATTTTCAAAGCCACTTAAAAAATCGCTATCTCTAATTATGATGATTGACTGGCCAGAGTACCTCACTCTCACAGTTAAAAAATCGTCCACTAAGCTTTATTCGGCCGCTAGTTAGCGGCCGTTTTATTTGAATTAAGCAAACTTTCGTTTTTTCCTCCGGAAACAAATCGTTCACCAAAGATAAACGCAAACGAAACGAAAGTGTCACCTAATCTGTGAAGAATAGCAGCGAAACGAAACAAACGAACTCCGTAAGACACTAAACGAAACCTCAACACTAAGGAAAGGAATGATGAAACACTTATGGATTACCGGAATGCTTTCAGCAGCTGTCTCTGGTTCAGCACTCGCAGCAACGGAAGTAACATGGTGGCATGCAATGGGCGGTCAACTTGGCGAAACCGTGAACAAAATCGCGACTGATTTCAATGCATCTCAAGATGAGTACAAATTGGTTCCTGTATACAAAGGCTCTTACACTGAGACACTGACTGCAGGTATCGCTGCTTTCCGTGCTAAGGAAGCACCGAATATTCTTCAGGTGTTTGATGCGGGCGCAGCAACGATCATGAATGCAAAAGGCGTTGCTAAACCAGTACAGGACATCATGGTCGAGTCTGGTTATAGCTTTAACTCTAAAGATTACCTTGCGGGTGTTCGTAACTTCTATGCAGACAGCCAAGGTAAGATGGTTGGTATGCCATTCAACAGCTCAACGCCTGTACTTTATTTTAACCGCGATATGCTTGCAGAGGCGGGGGTCGAAGCGCCGAAAACCTATGAAGAGATGGAAGTCGTTGCTCAGAAACTTAAGGAAAAAGGGCACGCGGCATTTTCTCAGTCTCACACTCCTTGGATCTTCTTTGAAAACTTCAAATCTCGACATAACCAACAGCTCGCTGACAAGAATAATGGTTACGATGCGCCAGCAACCAAAGTTATGTACAGCACTAAGAACCTACAGATGCACTTCACTAAGATGAAAGAGTGGGCAGACAAGGGTTACTACAAGTACTACGGTAAAGACTGGGCAGCGAACCAAACGCCATTCGAACGCAAAGAAGTCGCAATGTGGATTGGCTCTTCGGGTTCATTTGGTGGCCTGCGTGACCGCGTTGACTTCAATCTAGGCACAACATTCCTTCCTTACTGGGAATCGGTCGATAAGAACGCTGGCGTGACCTTTATTGGTGGTGCGGCGCTGTTTGCTCTGTCTGGTCATGATAAAGCAGAAGACAAAGGTGTTGCGGCATTCTTTAACTACCTAACTAGCCCAGAAGTTCAAATGCAATGGCACAAAACAACGGGTTACGTTCCTGTCACTAACGCCGCTTATGAGCTAACTAAAAAGTCTGGCTACTACAAAGAGAGCCCAGATGCGGAAGTGGGTGTTCAGCAATTGAGCCTACCTGGTGGTGAGTGGACTAAAGGTTACCGCCTTGGCTTCTACCCTCAGATTCGTGAAGTGATGTACCGTGAAACGGATAAGATCTTTGCGGGTGAGTCAAAAGTTCCGGCTAGCCTTGAGAAGATCGATATTGAAGCACAGCAGCTTCTAAAGCGTTTCGCACGCACTGTTCAGTAATCACTATTAAGCCTCACCTTTAGGGGTGAGGCTTTTTTTTATCTCATATTTCTACTTTTTGGAGTCCACGTGGAACGTCGTCAACAATTCCGGCACTCTCCTTTGCCTTATGTGTTTCTGGCTCCGCAGATTTTAATTATTGCGATATTTTTTATCTACCCGGCAGCTCAAGCGGTGTATCTATCTTTTATGTTGGAAGACCCTTGGGGGTTGTCATCCACCTTTGTCTGGTTTGAAAACTACACAATCCTTTTTGAATCAGAGGAATATTTAAAGTCTGTCGGGTTTACCCTGTATTACTCGCTGTTGGTGTCTTTCTTTTCATTGGCACTGGCGTTATTGCTCGCAGTAAAAGCGAATAACGTCCTTCATGGTCAAAGCACCTATCGAGTGACACTCACTTGGGTGTACGCGGTAGCCCCGGCGGTGGCAGGCATAATGGGTACTTTCTTGTTCAGCCCTCACCTAGGTGTATTTGTCGATTTGTTTAAAGCCCTAAATATCAACTTCAGTTTTCAAACTGACTCGAATGACGCCATTGTCGCGTTGGTCGTTGTCTCGGTGTGGAAACAGATCTCGGTAAACTTTGTCTATTTTTTAGCAGGTCTTCAGTCTATTCCAACTTCAGTTAAAGAGGCGTCGATGCTCGACTGTATTAGCGACACTAGGCGATTCTGGACCATCACCTTTCCGCTTCTTGCTCCGACCGGCTTTTTTCTGTTGGTGATCAACCTCACCTACGCCTTTTTCGATACCTTCGGTGTTATCGACATGATGACAGGCGGAGGACCTGGCGGCTCAACTACAACTTTAGTGTACAAGGTATTTACTGATGGATTTGTCGGCGCTGATCTCGGTGGTAGTTCCGCTCAATCGGTCGTGCTGTTGATTATGGTGCTTGGCCTCACCTATCTACAGTTCCGTTTTATTGAAAAGCGTGTCCACTATTAAGGGAGCTAAAACAATGAAAACCAATAGAATTAGCGATCATATTATTCTGATATTGGGGGCAGCATTTATGTTATTCCCGATCTGGCTGATCTTTGCCAGCTCGACTCACGATTCAACCACTATTCTGACCGAAGGTTTACAATGGCTACCTGGTGACCACTTTGTTGAGGTTTATGATAGAGCGTGGAACACCGACCAAGGCTTCACCACTGACGTTACGGCTAAGACAATGATCATCAACTCACTGATCATGGGATTAGGGTTCGCCATCGGTAAAATAATTATCTCTCTGTGTGCAGCCTATGCTCTGGTTTACTTCAGGCTGCCCTGCGCGAGTGCATGGTTCTGGCTGATTTTCGTGACCCTTTTGCTTCCGCTTGAAGTGCGCATCATGCCTTCGTATGAAGTGGTGTCTAAGCTGGGTATGTTGAACAGCTATTCTGGACTTATCGTACCGCTCATCGCATCTGCAACGGCAACCTTTTTCTTTCGCCAGTTCTTCAAAACCATACCCGACGAACTACTTGAGGCAGCACAACTCGACAATGCTGGGCCACTGAGATTTATCGTCGATATTCTGCTTCCTCTGTCACGAACCATGATGGCGGCAATATTTATCATCATGTTTGTCGTTGGTTGGAATCAGTACTTATGGCCAATCATGATGACCACAGACGAAAGCTACAACACCATAGTGATGGGTATCAAACAGATTTTGGCTAACATCAACGAGACGCCAGACCCAAGATACAACTATGCCTTTGCCATGGTGATCCTCGCCATGTTACCACCAGTTCTGGTGGTAATTATCTTCCAACGCTGGTTCGTTAAAGGACTGGTCGAGAGCGAAAAATAGAATTTAGAGCGAACAAAAACAATGTTAGAAATTAAACAACTGGTAAAAACCTACGAAAATGGCCATCAGGCAGTCAAAGGCGTCAATCTAGATACCACTAACGGCGAATTTATTGTTCTTGTTGGCCCTTCTGGCTGCGGTAAGTCGTCTATTTTGCGCTCTATCGCTGGCTTAGAGTCTATCTCTGATGGGGAAATCTACCTTAATAACCGACGTATCGATACAGAAAAGCCTGCATCACGCGACATCGCAATGGTATTCCAAAACTACGCGCTCTATCCACATATGACGGTGTATAACAACCTTGCTTATGGGCTAAAAAATCGTGGCGTCGACAAGGGCACTATTGATAACAAGATTCAGAATGTCGCCAAGGCACTTAAGATTGAAGAGTACTTAGACCGCAAACCGGCGAAACTCTCGGGAGGCCAAAGACAACGCGTTGCCATGGGCCGAGCGATCGTTCGTGATCCGCAGTTATTCTTATTTGATGAGCCACTATCAAACCTCGATGCTTCACTGCGCGCTCATATGCGCCTAAAAATCAAGAAATTGCAGCGTGAACTCGGCGTGACGAGCGTATATGTCACACATGATCAAGTTGAGGCCATGACGCTTGCTGACCGTATTGTTGTCTTAAATCAGGGACAAATCGAGCAAGTCGGCACACCCTCTGAAGTTTATCACTGGCCTGCAAGTCGCTTTGTGGCAAGCTTTATGGGCAGTCCGGCGATGAACTTTTTGCCAGCGACGCTCAACGATGGTGTTCTCTCTATCTCTGGTTACCACATTCCAATGCCGGAATACAATGGTATCAACAAGGACGTCACTTTGGGGATCCGCCCAGAACATGCAGAAACAAAGCCTTTAAACAACGCATTGAGTATTGCTTTGAAAATCAGTGTTATTGAACCTCTCGGACCAAATCAACTGGTTCACGGCAAAGTGGATGGGCAGGCCTTTATCGCCGTGACACCGGAAACGGAATTCGACGTAGCAACGGCGTTAAACCTTTATGTTGATCGCAGCAACCTCCACCTGTTTGATGCACAGGGAAAGCGCATTGAGCCGATTAAATAGCAATAGCAGGACCAAACAAGGATATTACGGTGACTCTATCTTTAAGACAAAAAGAGATTCTTGGTTATCTGCAACGGAGTAATGGGGTTTTATCCAGTGCCCTGTTGTCAGAGACATTTGACGTATCGGTTCAAACTATTCGTAAAGATATGAATGACTTGAGCGACAAGGGTTTAGTTCGACGTGTGCATGGTGGGATTACCTTGCCAAGCGCTAACGATAATCTCTCTTTCACCAATCGTGAATTACTCAACGTCTCAGCCAAACAGCGGATAGCGAAAAAAGTAGCTAGCGAAATCCCTGAGGGTTCAAGTATTTTTCTCGGCATTGGAACCACACCAAAACATGTGGCGACGGCGCTGTTGGATCATCCAGGTTTGACTGTGGTCACCAACAACATTAATGCGGCTCTCACGCTAAGTAGAAATACAAACATTTCTACTTATCTCGCAGGTGGTGCGGTAAGAATTTCTGACGAAGATACAGTGGGTGAGACGACGACACGCTTTTATCGCCAGTTTAATATCAAAATTGGCATCTTTGGCATCGGTGGATTGGGAGAGCAAGGAGAGCTTCTAGATTTCACTCCTGAAGAGGCTAATCTCACTAGGGCCATAATTGAACAAAGCCGACAATGCTGGCTAATTGCTGATAAATCCAAACCGGGCAGGTATGCACCCGTTGTCAGCGCGCAGCTTTCTGAAATGGATCGCCTATTTGTCGATGAGGCGGTACCAGAATTTCAATCACTATGTACGATCAATCAGGTTGAACTGGTTGTTGCAGATTAAGGAATAATAATGAGACCAATCATTGTCGGCCATAGAGGCGTATCTGGCCACTATCCTGAAAACACAAAAGCCAGCATAGAAGCGGCTATTTCTAGGGGATTAGAATGGGTAGAGGTAGATGTTCAGCCGACTAAAGATCATCAGCTTGTAATTTGCCACGATTATACGCTAGACCGATGCAGTAACGGTAAAGGCCGTGTTGACCAACACACCCTTGATGAACTAAAGCAGCTTGATTTCGGTAGTTGGTTCTCTTCAGGCTTTGCTGGAGAAGAGATCTTAACCCTAGGTGAGTTGTTTGCCATTGTTAAGGCGAGCAATATCAAACTCAACCTTGAGATAAAGCTCGATACCGACTGTGCGGAGCAAGTTGTAGCAGGTGTTGCACAGCTGCTGAGCGAACATAACATAGATAACGAGTCGATAATCCTATCTAGTTTTAACCCTAAAGTGATGAGGGCGCTAGGAGACCAGTGTAATGGATACAAACTCGGGGTCATATGTGATCGAATGAGCAGCGATGTTCTCGCGCTGCTTAAAACAATCAATGCTTACAGCTGTCATTTGAACTACGAGCACATCACCCACTCCGCTCTCAAGCAACTTGCAGAAATTGGTTGTGCCGCATGGTGTTTTACCGTCAACAAACCAACAAGCTTCCCATTACTTGATAAAGTCGATGCAATCTTCAGTGATTATCCAGAAAGGTTCGCAGACGTTGAAAGCTCTGCCTAGTCAGTTGTTTGAGAAGATTTGCTATTGTTCATTGTGGTGCGGATGGCAAGTCACTCGGTTGCGGCCCAATCTCTTAGAGCGGTACATGGCTTCGTCCGCTCTAGAGAGGATACTTTTGATGTCAGTGTCGTCTGGGGTGACTTCTGTCACACCGATACTGACAGTGAGTGGGAGTCGATATTGCTCGATTTTCAACGGGCTGTTGGCAAGGCTCAATCGTAGCTTTTCTGCCACCAGCCGTGCTGTCTGGGTGTCGATATCAAACAAGATAGCGGCAAATTCTTCACCGCCAATGCGGCCGAAACCATCACTATGTTTGAGTTGACCAAATAGCCGCTGGGCGACCATTCGAATTGCCTCATCGCCAACATTATGCCCCATGGTATCGTTAACCGCTTTAAAGCGATCGATGTCGATCATCAGTACCGAGAAATGACGGCCGCCCTCGCGATAGTTGTTCAGCGCCGTAATGAGTGACTCTGTGAATACGCGTCGATTTGATATGCCGGTTAAATCATCTTTCTCAGAGAGCTTTTTTAGCCGCTGCTCAAGCAAATGTCTTTCGGTGATATTTTTCGCGGTCCACACCACGGTGCGCTCACCACTTTGCTGCAAAGGAAGAGGTTTAATAACACCTTCAAACCAAAGTTCATCGACTATAGTCATCCCCTCAGGCAATTCAATCATATTATCGATATCAAACTTATAGCGCACAACTTGCGTTTGATTGCTTTCTAGTGCCGCCTGAATGTAGCGATGAAATTGTTTGGCCATATCAGGTGGGGCAACATCATACAAAGAACGACCAATAAAAGGCTTGCAGTCAAAGCCGGTGGCACTCTCTTCGCCGCCAAACACATCCAAGTAGACCCCAGATTGCGAGAAGACAAACACGTAATCGGGCAGAGCATCAAGAACCGTAAAATAACGCTGCTTTAAGTCCATACCACCACCTCTGACTGAACTTTCATACTGATAAGCATATCGCCTAAATTCAGATTAACATTAGACAGAGTTCAAATAACTCACCTATCTGGACTAATTCTCGTCTCTTAGGGCTGAAATGATCGCTCTGTTGCTCTGTAGAGTAAAAACGAGCATGGGTTTATAGTGGTCACGGTACCCCCGTGACGTTAAACTGATACTTAAGACAATCAACATGGAACGATATGGACTCAGTGACTCAAGCCGCTCTAGGTGCGACCATCGCAGGCGCGATTGCGGGAAAAAGATGTAATGCCAAAGTACTGTTAACAGGCGCTGCGCTCGGCACGCTGCCTGATTTAGACGTGGTCCTCGATTATGGCGACGCGGTGAGCAACACCATAAAACATCGAGGCTTTAGTCACTCTTTGCTAGTACTGCCACCGTTTGCACTGTTGTTGTCGTGGCTGTACTGCAAGCTTCGCCCCGACCACTACTGGTCTTTTGGGCGGGTGTTTGCGCTTGTCGCAGGGGTATTGATTACCCATCCTTTACTCGATGCGATGACCACTTATGGCACTCAACTTCTGTGGCCAATTGACGGCTACTTTGAAGTGAGCAATATTTTCATTATTGATCCGCTTTATACACTACCCTTACTGGCCGCTTTAGTGGTTGCTCTGCTATCGAGGCACCATGCCGGTCGATGGTGCCAAACCATGGTGTTGATTTCGACACTCTACTTGGGTTGGGGCTACGGCGCACAGCAAGTGGTCGCCAAGCAGGTCGAAACTAACCTCGCCACTCAAAACCTGCCCAGCCAGCAAATACTGATCACGCCGACACCGTTCAATACCGTGTTGTGGCGCGTTGTGGTAATGGGAGATGACCAATATTGGGAAGGGTTGGTGTCGCTGCTCGACCGCGATCCTAGCATAAAGTTTGTCAGTCGACCTGTCGGTCACTGGCCGCTTGAGGAAGAGCCTGAGACCTTGGTTGGTCTCAGAGCTTTCTCTCATCAATACCTTGACGTTAAAGAGCAGCAAGGACAATTGATTGTCTCGGATCTGCGCTTAGGTATGGCCAACAACTTAGCGTTTGAGTTTGTGTTTGCTCGTAAGGACCCACAGGGTGAATGGCAGCTGCTCGATGCTCCAGAGCGCTATCCGAGTGAGCGTAGTTTTGCCCAGCTAGCCACCTTGTGGCAAAGGTTAAAAGGCGATCAAAGTATCAACGCCAATCTGCAAAAAGTGGCGAGTCCAATCAGCCAATGATTACGGTTGCCGCACAAAAGCGTGGTTTACTTGATAAGTTGGAGGATTGGCTTAAACGCGGGATCGCGGCAATCCTCCACCAACTCATACAACGCCATTTCAACACAGGTCGACAACACTCCTAACTGCGAGAGCTTGTCCAACGCCCACTGTTTGTGGTGGGGTGAACGCGACGACACGCAATCTTGCACCACTTCAACTTGATAGCCCAGTTCACGGAGACCAAGCGCAGTTTGATACACACAGATATGCGCTTCCACGCCACATACCAGCCAGGTTTCAACATCGACGCTTTTAACCGCTTGAACAAATTCAGGCTCAGCACCGGCGTTAAACGCGAACTTTTTAATCGGTGCGTAACCATTAAGGTGTTGAGTCAATGTGCGGTCCGTACTTCCCAGTTTGTCTGGATTTTGTTCCAACCAAACTATAGGCAATGATAAACGCTGAGCCCCCTGAATCAAATTGGCGCAGTTAGCAATCACCTGCTCACTATCCGCGACTAAGCGTGCTAGCCTGCCTTGAACATCGACAATCACTAACCCCGTTTTGCTGCGCTTGAGCATATCTTCTCCTTAGTTACTCCAACAGTTCTACCTGACGTCGTTCCATCATTTTGCCATAGCCACCAGCCATCAAACCAGCTATCTCCCCATTCTTAAGGGTCAACTCGACGTTGATAATACTTGGTGAAGCAGGCTGCATGTGCTCCCCTTGTCGAATATCCAACTTGGATTTTTCTAGCTTGAGTACATCAAAAAGGTAACAAGCGAGTGGTCCTGCCGCCATACCTGTTGCGGCCTCTTCCTCTATGGCGAAACGTGGAGCGAACATACGTGTTGTTGCATCAGCATAGGTGATATCTGGAGTAAAGACATAAACCCCCACCAAGTCTAATTGATGACTGATCTGCTCGATTTGGTCAAAATTTGGTTCAATGGAAGCTAAAACCTCGACGCTCTCAACTGCAACCACGACAAAACTGTTGCCGGTATTTACTTTTGCCATTGGGGCTTCAGACAACAGATCATCGCAGGTCAAGTTTAAAGCGCGTAACATATCCTGCTCAGATACACCTTGTGCCTGCCATTCATTGGTAAACGAGTAGCTTGGGGCAAGTTGTTCCATATAAGCGGCCCCTTGTTTGACTATGACTTTACGCGGTCCGTCGACCGTCTCCTTGCTGGTCTCGCCCTCTTCGACTAAGCCTTGCGAAGCAAGATAGGAAAAAGCCGCAATCGTCGCGTGGCCGCAATGTGCAATACGACGATTAGGCGTAAAAAAATCGAGTTTGAACCCTTCGTTTAACGAGGAAGAAACAAAGGCGGTCTCAGACAACCCGACCTTTGCTGCGATCGATAACATCTGATGTTCGCTGTATTGATCGGCGTTGAGAACCACCCCTGCCGGGTTACCACCTCGGTTCTGTGCGACAAATCCATTCACCACGTTGACATCGACAATTAAATGATTATTTTTCATCTCTACTATCCCTTGTTTAGTTCCTACTTGCCAATAATAAAGAGATCAAACTATCATTATCTACTCATATAAAGATGAGTTTAATTCATGAATGAGAGCCTACTTAATCGACTCACACAAGCAGCACCCATGTTGGCTGCTATCGCACGTGAGCTCAGCTTTACGCGCGCAGCCGAACAACTGGGGATTCAGCAATCTGCAGTTAGCCATCGAGTACGCGCGCTCGAGCAAACACTTGGACTACGCTTATTTGAGCGCACAACTCGTGAGTTGCGGTTAACACCAGCTGGAAAAATCGTCTGTGACGCAGCCCTACAAGCAGTCGCGATTTGGCCCAAGGCTCTTGAGCAGCTCACACGCTTAGACTCACAAGAGCAAATTCGCCTATCGGTATCTTCTTCATTAGCAATGAAATGGCTGATCCCACAACTTAGCAGTTGTGCACAATTTGGCCTATCGATAACGCTCAATGTTGAAGATCAGCACAGCGACTTTTCGCTCGGAAACATCGACGCCGCAATCCGATTTGGTACTGGGCCTTATCCCGGCCTACATACAGTTCATTTGTGTCATAGTCAGATGCAGCCCGTCATCAGCCCTCGTCTAATTAAGCAATCTAGCGCCCAGAGCGAAGAGATCTTTAGTCACTTTGCGTTGCTCACAGATCGACGAGGTGAACGCGACGGAACTCAGTTCTACTGGGGTCACTATTTCGAACAAATAAATTTAGGCACCAAACACTCACCTGAGCAGGTGTTTTTTGACCGCGCTGACCTTATGCTCCAAGCTGCAATTAACGGGATGGGAGTTGGACTGGGTCGCACCTTGCTGATTGAACAGGATATTAAGTCTGGGTTTCTTTCCTGTATCGGCTCAGAGGTTAAGACAGATGCTAGTTATTGGTTAGTCAGTACGCCTGACTTTGCTCAAACCGAACGCCACGCTCAACTTAAACGCTGGTTAAAGTCGTTGCTCATAAAAAGCTAAATCATCCAACAAAGCCCACTCTCCCCATTAATAGACAAATCCTTTTATCGACAGGATTAAAGGATAGATTTGCACCCTCTCCACCGGCTCAATACTATGCGTTGCGCCCAAGACAGGCATGTTTTGGGTGACAATTTCGTAGCTAGGTCGACTTTTTCTCAGCGTCGTGCTGACAACCGTTTGAGTGGCATTTTCACTCTTTAACACCTAGCCACATTTGGGGAATCTATCGTGAAAAACTTGAGTAAGCTTAGCCAGAATAAGCTGCAGCGAGAGCAGAAAAAACGAGAACATGACTTGCGCGATCTCAACTGCGTCAGCGAGCAAGAGTATCACTCTCGCCTTGCAGTATGGGACAGTTTGCAACATGCGCGCCAATCACTTGAAGACATACCAGCTCTGGTTGCATTTGCACATCAGGAGTTTAGTAAACGTAAAGTACCTTATAAACCAAACGACCATGATTTCACCGCACTAGCCAACGATGAAATCAACTACATCAGAACGTTTGTCGCAGACCAAGCAAACCAATATTTCTGGTATGGTGCCATCGCTCTAATGATAGTCGGTACATTAGCGTTGTATCTCTAGCCTACAATTGGGTCAACTTCTCACAAGTTGACCCTTGGCATTTTACAATGATATCGATGCTAGTGATCTAAAACACCACATCGGCAACGCTCCATCCAAACTTGTCGCACAGTCTTTGTAGCTGCGTTCGATCAGCGTGAGTTTGACTCTCCAACCATTGCTTAATGTCATTGATCATTGGCGTATGACTGCGTTGATAGCAGTAGTAGTGCCAGTCACTGTGCTGTAAAACAATCCCTTCAGGGCACATAAGAAATTGGCGCTCCAGTTCGGGTAACACCAGCAATAGGTCAGTCACCGTCACCCCCTGCCCAGACAAGCACGCACTCAATGCAAGGTCGAGACTAAAAAACACTGTATCTCGGCCACGTTTTGGGCCTTTCAGCGCGGTATTGGCCAGCCACAACTTCCAGTCTTGATGATCTAGCGTAGCGTGTAGATGAGGCAAGTTAAGCAGATCTTGAATTTGAATTCTACTTGCAGACATGAGCTCCGAGTATACTGGCGCCATATACTCAGCCCGCAAAAAACTGACACCGGGTTTATTGATATAACGCTCGTGCTTACGTGAGTTAATAATCAGTAAGTCGCAATCCTCCTGTTCCAAAATCGGATCTTCCTCTATGGAAGGAATAATTACGATTTCGTGCTCCGGATATTTCTCGTTGAGCTGGGCGACTTTGGGTAGCAAAACGCGAGTGGCGTAACTCAGCGCACTCTTTATCACAATACGATTCTTAGCCGGCCCTTTCCACTGACCAATTAATGAGTTTAAGTTATGGTAGTTTTGACGCAACATATCGAACAGTTCCCGTCCCTGCTCGGTCAGCTCTATGGTGCGGTGTTTACGAACCAGCAAGCTCATTTGGCACTCTTGCTCTAACTGTTTAATTTGTCGGCTAACAGCGCTTTGCGTAACGTTCAGCTCATCAGCAGCTTTGGTAAAACTTAGTAGCCGAGCGACCACTTCGAACACTTTAAGACTGTTGTGTGAATAAGGTAGATTGCTATAGGGCGTCATATCACCTCCCATAACTTGAAATCATAGCAGATTGGCATAAATGTCATTTGAACGCTAGTGTGATAACCCTTACCTTAGTGTGATAACGATCACGAGGAATAACATGCGCAACATACTAACTCTGGCGATTCCACTGATTATTTCGCAAATGATATCAATGGCACTGGTCCTGACCGATGTATGGATGATGTCGAGACTGAGTGTCTCGGCCATTGCAGCGGGCGGGCTAGGTGCGTCGGTATACTCTTTCGTCTTTATCGTCGCAGGGAGTACGGTTGGCTGTGTCGCAAACCTCATTGCCATTGCTTATGGTCAGCGTGTAGCTCGTCCAGAGTTCGGCAATCAGCAAATTCGTTTGGCGGTCAAAGGCGCTGTTCTGTTGTCCCTGGTGCTGAGCGTAGTTTTAACTCTGAGCTTTGCCTTTGTTCCTCAGTTGCTCACGCTCGCCAATCAGCCACCGGAGCTTGCTTCGCTAGCAATGCAATACGTTGATACGTTGAAGTGGGCGATGCTTCCTTCGCTGATACTGCTGGTGCTGCGCGGTTTAACCAGCGCATTTGGCAATGTCCGATCAATTATGGTTATGTCGTTGCTTACGGTGATCCTCAATGTACCAATCAGCTATTTACTGGCATTCACCTTTGGTTACGGCTTGGCAGGCTTAGGCGCAGGTACCGCGTTGGCAGCGTTCCTGGTGATGCTCGGCTATGGTATATGGGTGTTCAATCGGCCAGAGTATGCTCCCTTTGCTCCTTGGCTAAATCGCCATGAGTATTCGCTGTCATTGCTTACACCATTGCTGGCTATGGGGCTGCCAATCGCCCTTGCGGCTCTATTAGAGCACGGTCTGATCTATGGTGGCACCTTGATGGCCGGAACGATAAGTATCGCCGCGCTAGCACTGCATCAGATCCTGCTGCAATGTTTGAGTTTTACCTGGAACATAAACTTCGGTTTCTCTCAGGCGGCTGCGATTTTGGTTGGGCAAGACTTTGGTGCTGAAAACTATCAAGGGATCAAGCGCACTGCCCTGCGCAGCTTCGCACTCACCACACTTCTAAGCCTATTGTTAGCAGGTGGCTTTATCCTATGGCCAGATTTGATCGCAGGTATGTTTAATCTTGATGGTGAGCTGACTCAACTCCTAACTGCGGTACTCTGGGTTGTGGCTTTGTCGTTTGTTGTTGATGCTTGGCAACTGCTGGCAATCAACTTACTGCGCGGGATGAAGATCGTCGGCGGCCCTACCTTGATGACAGCGATAGGCTACTGGATGATTGGCTTGCCTGCTGCGTGGTGGCTAATGCCTCATTTTGAGCTGGCAGGTATCTGGGGGGGGATAGGAATCGGCCTCGGTGTAACAGGCATACTGTTGTTAGTACAACTGTTATTCGCCATCAACAAACAGCGAAATCTGAACATGCTGGCGGCAGCCACAAGTTAGCCTTGTGGCTGGGTGTTAGCAAAACACTTCTGTGCGATTTCTACCGTTCCTTTTGGCGCGGTAGAGCGCATCATCGGCATCTTTGATAGTCTTTCCAACCGCAGCCTCTTGACTCTGCCAGTGAGCAATGCCGATTGAAATGGTGACTTGTCCTAAACCAGCAAAGCTGTGTGACTCAACCGCTAGGCGAATCCGCTCTGCGATGACCCTTGCTCGTTCTACATCAACACCCGAAAGAAAAACGATAAACTCCTCACCACCGGAGCGACAAGTCATGTCTTGTAGCCTCACCTCGCGTTTAATGAGTTCTGCCACCTCCCTTAACAGCGCATCACCCTGAGTATGACCATACTGGTCATTGACTTGTTTGAAGTGGTCAATATCAAGCGCTAACACAGTAAAAGGCACCTGTTTTTGGTAAAAGTCGTTGATTGCTTGAGTTAACCCTCTCCTATTAGACATCCCTGTCATGGGATCAGTTAAGCTTTCAGAGTTGAGCTTTTGTACGGTGCGACTGACGGCACTGAAAGTATCGGAGAGCCGCAACTTGAGCTGATGCGCTTCAAAGTACCATGGTTGGATCTTGTCTAATGCCTCAGCAGCCTTTGGGGAACGCGAATCATAGTGCTCCACGGCATTAGCAAGCTTTGATAGCGGTTTAGAGATATAAGAAGCGGCAAACCAGATAAAGATTAGGGTCACTACGCCCAATGGGGCCGATTTAGCTACTACTTGCCACATTTGTGACTCGAGTTCTGCCAATACACTCTGCTTCGAAGTTTGAGCAACCACGCCCCACCTTGCTTCAGAGACCGGATAGAAGCCCGCAAGCATCGCCACCCCTTTTGAATTGACAATGTCCAGATCGCCACTTTCCGAGGAGGTAACAGCATTAATAGCCAAGTTATTGGTGATCACTTCACCAATGCGCTCAGGCAAAGGGTGATAGATAAGCGTTTTGCTGCGATCAACCACATACAAGTACGAGCCTGATCGATAATTATGTTTACCCAACAACTCACTAAGAATGCTGTCTTGATTCAGGTAAATACTCCCGCCGACATAACCAAGATAATCGCCCGCAGGACTGAAAACAGGGTATGTCATATTTATCATGTAATTTCCGACGGGAGAAACGAGCGGTTCGGTGATCATGGGCTGCTGCTTAGCAATGGGTGCCGTTGCACCTTCGCTGGAAAGCGTATGATATTTTAGCTTTGATTGGTTCGATGAAATCGAGAGAATCTGCGCTTGTGCACTGACAAAATAGGTGGAGTTGAACGAATCACTTTGCTGAAATAAGCGCTCAATTTCTATGTCTACTTTGCCCGCTTCGTCGACAATAGAGCTCAAATAGCTGGCGCTATACTTGAGCTGCAACATCGCGTGGCGAAGAAAAGCATCCGCTGTCTCGGCGGTTTTTTGTGCGTAGACCCTGTTCGCTTCGAGGGTGTTACGCATCATCAGGTCACGTTGTACCTGATACACAGATTGAAATGTATTCGCGATGGTGAACGTCAGTGTTACCACACACAACAGGAGGATGAGAGTTCTTAAATCCACCTTGATTTTTAATGCCCTGACTCGGAATGCCATAACTATCGACTACTGATTTTCTTGAGTTTGTTATTGCTTTTCGCGACTATACAAGCAGCCACAGTTTCTTGATAAAAATACAGCGCTTGGCACTGACTGAACCCTTGAGTGAACATCATTTTTTCATCATTTTGGCTAAGTCGGCAAAAGGATTATAGGTTGCGCTCTGGTGCTCATCTTCGCCCGGCTTAACTTCGCTTCCGTAACGTTCGTGTTCAAGATACTTGCTGTGCTCGTGGTCATGACAGTACAAGCATAATAACTCCCAATTGCTGCCGTCTTCTGGATTATTGGTATGATCATGATCGATATGATGCACAGTAAGCTCACGTAAATTGGAATAGACAAACTCTCGAGCGCAACGCCCGCACACCCAAGGGTAAAGCTTAAGTGCCTTTTCTCGATAGTCCGATTCTTTGCGCGCGTAAGCTTTGCTGGTTCCGTAGTAATCAGAAGACATTGTTATCTCTCATAAATCAAAGTGAGCAGAGGCTATCACACCCCTCTATGAGAACAAAGTGACCGTGAATAAAACTAAGTTATTTCAGCTGTTCAGTTTAATCTCGACTTAACTGCTCGATAAAACCAGACTTTGCTCTGTGCTATTATTCCTGAGTATCTATCTGGTCACTTATTTACCCAGATTGGTATTATACTCTCCACTCATTTTTTCGTGACCAGTTGAACTACGCCATGACAGACCTCGACATCGAACTTGAGCATATGCTGCTTGAAATAAGGATAGAGCGCTGGCCGCAGCTAGAGCGATTTTTGTTTAGTTATTTCTGCTATCGTGAAGGTTTCGTGACTCACAAAGGCAAACCTGACTGGGAAGCAGCTCGCAGCCGTGTCCCTCATTCACTAGAGGTCACATCTGCGGGCGGCGGAGTGTTAGAGCCTGTAGTCCCGCTGCAAGTGGTGATCGGGGAAATCAAGCGTTATTGGCGAGATGGGCAGCTAACGCCTAGCTCGCTGCGACGCATTCTTGATGGCCTACTTCACTACGCCAACATCACTAAGCATGAGCTAACAGCGCTTAAACAAGCTGGCTTAGCCAACGCGATGCCTGCGGGCTGGTATCAATCGCAAAACAAACTTCTATTAACGCGTTTTCAACAGCTGAACATCAAGGTGAATGGCGACGCCAGTGAATCTTGGCCTTCAGTATTTGAGGCGCAATAGATTGATTCGGCGAGTTAAGCAGTTGTGCAGCGGTGTCGTACAGAACCTTTGCGATCAGTGGGCAATCTTGCTCGATTGAGTCCACTTTAACTGGCAAGCAGTCGAGAATATCGGAGTTATCAAACGTGGCCAAACGAATTGGGCTGGCCAGCAAATTATGCTCTGTTAGATACCTCAGCACGCCTTCGAGCAGAGTGTATGAAGCGGTAAATAGCGCTTTCGGCGGACGACCCAACTCATCAATCACAGCCGCCATCATCTGGTAACCAGATTCAGGTTGATAGTCTTTATTCAATACCAGCTGAGGTTGGTAGCGAATTCCGAGTAAGCTCAACGCCGCTCGATAACCTGCTAAGCGCTCTTTGCTCGGCGATAACTCCAATTGCCCACCAATATACACGCACTCATCAAGCTCCTCGGCTAAACGGGCGACCACTTGCTGTGTAGCCTGAACTGCATCGGTTTTTACACTGGTTAGCTCAGTATCATCAATCACTCGGTCAAACAGTATCACTGGCGTATGTTTCGCCACCTGTTGTAAATACTGGTCATCACTGGCAGCACTTGCGACGAAGAGAAGGTCAACCTGTCGTTCAACCAATCCTTCAATAACCAGCTGCTCCATCTGCGGATCATCATCTGAAGAGGCAATCAGCAACTGATACCCTACCCGGCGACAATGTGACTCCAGATATTTAGCAATGGTAGCAAAGCCCATGTTGGTCAAGTCAGGAATCACTAATCCAACCGTATAGGTCTGTTTCGATTTTAACGCGCGAGCATAAATGCTGGGCGAGTAATTGTTGGCCTCGGCAATCGCTTGTACTTTTTTTACCGTCTGCTCGTTAATACGATGTTTTTGCGCGTGACCATTGAGCACAAAGCTCACTGTGGACTTAGACACTCCGGCTAACTTAGCGATATCCGCCAGCCTCATTTTTTTAGCTGCCATGAACTACCTGTAGAACGTTTGCACGACTAAAGTTTACGCCGTGATAATGCCGTTATCTTAATCGTCTCGCGTCAGAATGCTACGCCAGGACACAAAAATAACGCGCTAATCAGAGAGCAAAAGTTCAAACAAAGTGACAGATCACAGAAACGATCGAACCCCGCTACATTTAGGTGGCTAAACTGGATAGCTAAAACGTTTTAGCTATATACTTACCTTGTTTAACTAATCACATAGATAGGTATTAAAATGAGCAAAGTTTGGGTCACGGGGGATGCCGTGGTCGACTTAATTCCAGAGTCAAAGACCACATTTTTAAAATGCCCAGGTGGTGCGCCCGCCAATGTCGCCGTTGCGATTGCACGATTAGGTAGTGAGACTGGATTTTTTGGTCGAGTGGGTCGCGATCCTTTAGGTCAGTTTATGCGACAAACTCTCAATAACGAGCGTGTCGATACTCAATATTTACTATTAGATCCTGAGCAGCGAACCTCAACCGTGATCGTCGATCTCGACGACCAAGGTGAGCGTAGTTTTACTTTTATGGTTAAACCCAGTGCAGACCAGTTCTTTAGCGAAGCAGATATTCCCAGCTTTGAGGCAGGACAATGGCTCCATGTTTGCTCGATAGCACTTGCTAACGAACCAAGCCGCAGTGCCACACTGTCAGCTATGCGCCAAATTAAAGCCGCTGGTGGTTTTGTTAGCTTTGATCCGAACTTACGTGAGGAGGTGTGGGCCAATCCAAGTGAACTAAAACCTGCGGTTCATCAAGCGATTGCCTTAGCTGATGTGGTTAAGTTCTCTGATGATGAACTGACTTTTTTAACCGATTGCGATTCGATTGAACAAGGGCTTGCCGCGATTGAGCACTATGACAACACCTTAGTTCTGGTGACTCAAGGGGCGAAAGGTGCCTTGGTGGTACACAATCACCAGCAACAGTTACTGTCTGGCAAAGCTATCCAGCCGGTAGACACGACAGGCGCTGGCGATGCGTTTGTTGGTGGGTTGCTAGCGAAACTGTCTCAATCAAATACTTGGGCAGATATGGCGGTGATTGCGTCGGCGGTACAATGGGCCAATGCTTGTGGCGCCCTCGCGACGACACAAAAAGGCGCAATGACTGCCCTGCCCACGGGCGAAGATTTGCAGGCTTATCTGTCAAATTAGCGGCAAAACGCTCAAAAAAGCCCAGCATCACGCTGGGCTGTTTCGTTTTACAAGCAATAGAACTGATGCAACTTATAGGTCGATGGGCAACTCCGCCAGCCAAACTGAGGCTTCAACGTTACACGCAATAACCACTTGCTCGTTTACACCTAGTTCACTGCGTATTTGGTCAATCTCGTCCCATTGTGACGCCTCTATTGATTGACTCAATGACAGCAAAGTCCCCAGAACCCCCTCTCCTTCGAGCAGAGCTCGCTTGATCTCGTCGTCTAATGTCAGTTCACCTAGTGCGGTGTTAATTTCCACGTCAAGAATCGCATCAATGAGAGAGAGCAAGCCCACTAGGTAGGCACTTTGCGCCAACTGAGGGTGATTCAAATAAGACATGATGAGTTGAAACATTCTAGCTCTATGCAGTGACAGCAAGTAGAGCGCACTGGGCTTACCCGGTGCAAACGAAGAAATCACAGCATACGATGCAAATTTCTTTAATTTGTCCTCTCCTAAGTATGCCACAGCCTGCTTTAGCGATTTTATTGTCGCGTTCAATGAACTGCTTGCGTTAACAAAACTCAGTAGCTGATGGGACAACACCGGATTGCGTGACACTATGATGCTCACTTGATCAAAGTTAACTTTGGGCCCCGACAAGCACTGGGTTAAGCGAACTAGATCGTCAAATGATGTGTTTATTTTCCGATTTTTTATGATCTCAGGCTTAGTGAAGAAATAACCTTGAAATAGTTCAAACCCGAAGTCTTTTGCGCGTTGAAACTCTTGATTGGTTTCGACTTTCTCGGCCAAAAACGCAATTTGGTACTCTTCTAGTTTATCCATCAGCGCACGCGCTTTAAGTAGCGATGTCTGTTGAATATCAACCTTAATAATATCAACCAGCGGGTAGAAGCGATGCCATTCGGCGCTTTCAAGATGATCATCTAAAGCGATAGTATAGCCCGCTTGCTTCAACTCTGTCAGAGCTGCCAACAGTTCATCGCTTGGCGGGCAAGTCTCTAACACCTCGACGACAATGTCTTCACTAGGAAAATCTAAAGGAACGCCTTCAATCAGACAGTCGTAGTCAAAGTTCACGAACCCTTTAAACTCTCCCAACACTTTAGATTTGTATCCGAGCAAATGTTCTGCCAGTAGTTTTCTCGTTGCCTGACCACTGCTTACATTGACTGGAAATGCATTTTTTTCGCCGTCACGGTACAAAAGTTCAAATGCAAAAATATTTCGTTCTTGATCTAAAATGGGTTGACGTGCAACAAAAGAGTACGCCACCTTATCTTGGTCGACAGACGGATTAAAACTTGCTGTCTGCATTCTTCCCTTTCCCTCTGGTTATCACATTACTGGTAAAGAAATGGTTCACGGGGCTTAGTGATCATTCGTACTTGAGCTAACTTCGACTGACCCACCAATGCGATCCCCGTGGAAGACTGCTCCACAAACACTCTCGAGGTCATCACTGCTTCTCCGCCACTGACAAACACCTCGACTGATGAAGCATCCGCTAATATACGTAGTTGAACACGATCACTGGTCAAATTCAATTCTCGCACTTTGTCACCGGTTTGAATCAAGGTTTGCGAGCGATCCAACAATAAAGTCTGTGAGCCTGCGCTTGCTTCAATAACGAGTCGATGTTTTTCTCCGGCAAACAGTATCAGTTGCTCACCCCACTCAAGCTCGGCGGTCAACTCGTAGGCGTTGTTGACGAGATTGTGCTTAGTCTCATTGAGTTCGATTTCTTGGATGGGTCCGAACAGCTGCTCCATCTCACGTGTGGGTTGTTGGTAAAGCTTTCCATCTTGATAGCTCAGCTCGCGCATCGAGGTAAGTTGATGAATCCACTTGTTTTCTACCGTCGGCTGCTCAACCTCATCCGGCAGCCCCATCCAAGCACATATCACGCGCCTTCCATCCGGAGTCTGCAACGTCTGAGGAGCATAAAAATCAAAGCCGTGATCGAGATGTTGAAAGCCACTTAAGCGTACACCTCCTTCTTCACTCCAGTTTGCAACGGCAATACCGTTATGATGAGGCACAGTGTGATGAGGCGAGCGAGATTGAATACCTTGTGGCCCAAGGACGACAAAATGTTGGCCATTTAGCTCAAAGGCATCGGGACATTCCCACATGTAACCAAACTGGCCCAACTCTTCCCCAAACAAACCAAGATAGTCCCAATGCTTAAGGTCTTCGGAGCGATAAATGGCCAGTCGACCCATTAAATCTGAGGTTTGTGCTCCTAGAAGCATTAGCCAGTGATTCTGATGGCGAACCACCTTAGGATCGCGAATATGAGCGGTGACTCCCGGCGGCAAAGCATCAATCACAGGACCCAGTTTTTCGAAGTGGATACCATCTACTGAGGTGGCGAGACACTGCATGGTTTGACGTTCACGCTGCGCACCAATTCGCACGTTGCCAGTGTAAAACAGCATCAGTTCCTCACCATGGCTCAGTGCATGCCCTGAAAACGCACCATGTGAGTCGAAGTGGTCACTTGGCGTGATCGCAACAGGCTGCCACTCCCAATTGACTAGGTCTTTACTGATTAGATGCGCCCAATATTTGTCTTTATGTTGACAGTCGAACGGGTGCCATTGATAGAAAAGATGATACTGACCTTGGTGGTAGATGAAACCGTTCGGATCGTTTAACAGACCTCGCGGCGGCGAAATGTGCCAGTGAGGGCGATAAGGGCAACTTGTCGGTTGCTGCACATCCTCGATTTGCGTTTGCTGCTGACGTTCGATGCTGCGGCCCAATTGATAGAGTTCATCATCCCTCAGCGTTTTCGGACGCATAAAGATTAAATGCCATTCATCAAGAACCTGCTCGGCATCGGCCATAGCGTGATAATCCCCGACCAGCTGCCAATCTTTGACGGCAAAGATTAACTTCCCTTGAGCGGTTAGGACTCGACGAATGTTGCACTCGCCGCCGCAGATAGCGATGTAATTCTCTATGGTCATTTCAACTTACCTATTTGTTGGGAACGTTTGCAAAATAGCGTAACTGAACTTAAACTACAAGTCTTCGCAGTCGAACATCATACCTAGAGCAACAAAAAGTGGTCCAAAAAAAACCTGGACCAAGCCAGGTTTTTTCGTAGGCTGAGAGAGATTAGCAGGTTTCTCGATCAATATTTTGAAAGCTGAGTACGACTTTGCTCATCACAGCCGGCGCACCTTCAATCAAATCAAGTAGCATTTTTGCTGCACTTTCTCCCGCTTTATCAAATGCATAGCTGAAGGTCGATAGGCTGGGAGCACTGATATATCCGAGCTCATCATTACCGACCCCCAACACTTTCACTTGTTGCCCAGCCACAATCTCGGACTCTTTTAGCGCTTTGATCGCACCAACCGCAATGCGGTCTGTCGCACAAAACACGCCATCCATCTTCGGGTAATCTTTAAGTAGCTGGCGCATATTGGCATAGCCAGACTCAATGCTAAACTCGCCATGACAATGGAACAGCAACTCACTCAACCCATTCATTGCTAGCGCTTGTCTGAGTCCATCCGAGCGCAACTTGTCAACCGCCAAGTCTGAATCACTCACGCCGATAAAACCAATCTGACGGCAGCCTGCTTGTAACAAACGGTTTCCCGCTTCAAAACCAACGCGCAAATCATCGTGTACCACACTTGGAATGTTAAACAGAGAGCCATCTTGCCCAACCAAGATGACAGGACTTTTTGAATGATGAATCGCTTTGACCAGTTCGGCATCAATATGGGTGGCATATAACACAATCCCTTCGACCCGTTTCTGGTTAAACAGTTGAATATATTCGATTTCTTTTTCGTTAGATTGCTGAGTGCTCGCAAGTAAGACTTGTTTACCTGCCTGATCGAAGATGCGACTCAATCCATCGACCCCTTGTGCGGTCGCATTGGATGATACCCGAGGAACGATAACACCAACCAAATTGGTTTTCTGCGATTTCAAGTCCTTGGCCACTTGGTTGACGACGTACCCGACCTCTTCAACCGCTTTCATTACTTTCAGCTTAGTCGACGCTTTAACGCCATATTCATCATTGATAACCCGAGAGACGGTTGACTTGGAGACTCCGGCCAGTTTCGCTACGTCATGCAGACTCGCCATAGTGAAAACTCATGTAAGTAATTGGGAATGTTTGCAAAATTAGCAGAATTCTCAGTAAAAGCCACCCTGCTCAATCGGTTTAGCAAAAAATTTTAGCCGATCCAACTCACATAAACACCGGCTATTCTTTGACTGAACGTTTGTAATGGAAAAAAATCAAATTGCAAACGTTCCCGAAACGTTTTTGCAAACCATTATCAAACGAATAATAACGGGGTCTGGAATGAATTATCCAATAATTGCAAAAGAGCTGCTGGAGCTACTTGGAGGACGAGACAACCTACAAGCACTCGCCCACTGCGCAACGCGGCTTAGATTAGCATTGAAAGATGACACAATGGTCGATGAAGAAGCGATTTCGAACTTAGATGGGGTTAAAGGACAATTTAAAGTCGCGGGCCAATACCAAATTATTTTCGAGATCGGACT
>JBCAXU010000060.1:0-22619 GCA_038533895.1 Pseudomonadota bacterium
AAACTCGGTATGTTGTTTAATAATTACTCAATTTCGGGCGGTTTGGTTTTCTGTCCGAATAACGCAACAAAGCCGCTTGAATATATGATTGCATTAACTAATATTAAGGTCAAGGATATTTATGAGTAATTGACAAATTAATTTTTTACATTATGTGATTATTCTAAAATTTTTTGTTGAGTTTGTGGGTTTTAATAAATAGTGAATAAATAACCGATTTGTTTACTAAATTAATTTGTTATATTGTATGTTCTTTATATTTTAAGGTGTTTTAATGTGGTATTTTTAATATTAAATGTCAGCTAGTTGTGGGAGAGATATATCTACCAATTAATATAATTGACGCAAGTTACAAATGTCATGTTGGTTAATATTACTTCACTTTAAATCAATGTCTTACAATAGATTGATAGCAAGAGCAAAGCCACCCGTAGGTGGCTGGAGTTAGAGCGAGAGGCTTGAACTCAAGTCATGGTTTTTGGTAAGAGCTTCGATGTCACCGCCACCAATACGGCTCAGTATCTTTTCCAAATCGTCCTCATGGAGTATCTGAGGCTGCGCATTGTGCTTAAGCTTGAAATCATCCTGCTTCTGATAGTCGCCCGCATGCGTTTCAATTTCCACTCCAACAATACCGAACATTTGAAGAATCCTTTCTATGAATTCGATGAGCATTTCAGCCATGCGCTGATGAACCAGAGCATTGAATTCGCCCTTAGTCATCTTTTGGTTGCTCGACCATTGCTGGTTGTACTCAAACTCATGCCAGCGGCGCTTGGTTGCTTTTACGCGAATGACAAATGCGCGAAGCTTGGGGTTGAACGTCAGGAAGTCTTTCTCACCAGATTGGTTAAACAGTCTCTCGTAGACAGGCAGGTTGACCGAATTGATAGCTGCCTTGACCTTGGCTTCATCCTTGAGCTTGTAGCGGCACACCACGTTGCAGTAGGCTTTATCCTCGATGGGCTGATTGAATCCGAGCTTAACGTCAGGGTCTGCTTTTATACCATATTTTCGTGCGCCTTCTTCCATGTTCATTCTGCGAACCAAGTTGGCTTCCTTGTCGCTGAACTTAAAGCACTCAGACTCCATTAGCTTTTTAAAGTTATACATGCCGCCATGGCCCATCTTAGAGCTTGGAATGTATTTTGCCGTGTTAGTGCCATTGTTGGCAGCTTGGCTCTTATTGGCGTTCCGAGACAGTCTGTAGCTAATTCCAGAGGGGTGTTTGTCGCCAAGTTTTTTGTAGCTAAGACTTGCAGCCACTCCAGCAAGTTCAAGTTGCTCCAAGAACTCAAGCAGGGTGGGCTGATAGTCAAGAACTTCATTTTGCTTGATGACGCTGCTAATGGCCCTTGCAATCCGTGCTTTTTGACTTGTTTGCCTTGCGGCTTTCGATTTGCCAATCTTGCTTTTATCGGTGTAGTCTTCTGTAACATCTTGGTCAAGGCGGTCGCCTGGATTTGGTACTGCTTCGAGTCCAAACCATCTTTCGTACTTCCTCATTAATTTGGTGGCTTTCTTTCGATCTTGCCAATGATTCAGTACTTTTTTAGTTACAGCATCTGTACCGCTAAACACAAGGTGTATGTGCTCTTTTTTAGTGTCGCGGTGTATAAAAAAAATGTACTTAGCGCCTTGCAGCCCGAGCTCTTTAACGTAATCTCTGGCAAGTTGAAGCCATTGCTTGCGTGTTAGATGTTCGCCTTCTCGGAGGCTAATCATCTCGTGAATCGGATCTTTTATTAAGCCTTTCATGCTTTTCACTGAGCCGATTTCCCTACCAATATGCGACCAATCCATTTGATGGTGTGGCAGGAAGGGGGTTAGTAGAGTCGGCAGTGGAGAGGCGATATTACCGCTAGTCAGGAACTCGGTTTTTGAGCTCAGAGGGTCGTGGTCATTGTGGTCTTTTGTTTTGCCCGCCACGTAGTTTGCTCTATTTAGTCCATCGAGCTGGTCGAGGTCTTTAGTTGTGCCAGCAACATAGTTAGCGCGGTCTTCGCCTTTCTGCGTAGCGCCATTATTCTTGGGCACGTTTTTGAATCTAATTCTGATCATGTGAGTTACCTTTATTATTATTTTTGGTGGTAAGTGGAGTAGGAAAGGCAAACTCGACTTGCTTTTGATTTGCTTGCAAATCAAGTTTGCTTTAGTTGTAGTAGCTTACGGTTTTTTATTGAATTGATAGCTCGTCATTTAGTGCTTTGTTGTCAGCGAGCTCTTGGAGCTGCTCTGCGCTAAGGAACTGATTTGCGATAACGATAGCTGTCTGTTCATCGAACTCTCCAATTCGCTGCTGACGGTGTGCTGTGACTACATTTTGAATGTCTTGCAGAAAGTTGAAGATGTTCATCACTTCTTCGTTATTTAGCTTCTCTTGCATTAACGAGTACTGAAGAAGACTGACGACCTCACCCATGGTGTCTGAAATGAACTGTTCAGAAGCGGTATTGGGCAGACTTGTCTCTTCTACTCTAAGTTGCGGAGTTAAATTGAAGCAGATCTGCCTTAAGTAGTCGCTTATATGCTTGTAGCCGAGGCGCTTTGCTTTTTCTCTCAAGAGCTTCTGCTCAGCTTGGGTCACATTCGCAGTAATCTTTTTTGTCTGCTTCTGTTCTTCGCTTTTTGTAGGTCGACCACGCTTGGAGCGTTTTTTAATGGCGATTTCTATTAGTTGTATGCGTTCGATCTTTTCTTTATTACTCATTTCTTCACTTTGAAAAGTGTCAGTTCGCATTTGTTCAAGTTCTTTTTTGCTGAGTCGAGCTATAAGCTCTTCGAAAGTTAGTTTAATCATTTTTGTAACCTTTATTATTATTATTTTTGGTAGGGATTTTTGGCGCAGAACCGTAAGGTTCGAGCACCACAGGCGTAGCCGAGGACGCCTCGCAGAGCAAGCGACTGGGATTTTCGAGGAACGAGAAAATATCAGTACTGGCTTGTTGCACAATATCTGTAGAGTGCTATGACCTTATTGTCAATTATCGGTCTGCACTCAATGAGTGTGATGTTTGTTTAATTTTCTAAAGAGCAGTTGGGGTATTTATTTATGACCATGTATATATGTTAAGGATATTATTGACACTGATCAACTGACATATATATTATTTTCTGATAGGTTAATTGGTTTTTTTGTTTTATGTTGGTTATGCACAAATATTTATTAGTGAATATGAGCAATTAACAAAGTTGAATATACTTATGTTAGAAAGCCATTTCATGGAAATGGTTTTTTGTGGGGGTTAACTTAATACAAAGTAAATTAATTTAGTCAAGTTAAATAGATGCGCTAACAAATGTTAGCTCAAGGGTTAAGGAGCAATATGTAGAGTTAGAGTGGGGTATTTTAATGGCAGAAAGAAACGTAAGAGTTCATATTTCCGCCGTTGGCGAATGCTTCGAGTTTGCGTTGTAGTGTTGCTTCGCTCACAGAACAACGATGTCAGATATGGCTAGCCTTTGATGCCCAGTCTACTGACTATGTAGATATCTTTGATACTCACCAATATTTCGCCCACTATGGCATTTACAATTTAGGCTTAAATATCGATTTGTTACATCATTTTCTTGGAGATATGCGCATTAAGAGACTGACTGATTGTTACAATCAAAAAAAAGGAGCACATAGAGTGCTCCAAAGGAAAAGGGCAGTGTTTGGATTACCTTATGCGGTGGCGAACTTGTAAGTGCGATAACCGCCAATCAGGTTACGGGCCTTAAAGCCATTATTAACTAACTGACGGTATGCAACGTTACCGCGTAACCCAACTTGACAATAGATTACGATCTCCTTGTCTTTTGGTAGTTCGTCCATACGGTGTCGCAATTGGTCTACAGGAATGTTGATCGCATCTTTGATAAAGCCAACATTTTCAAGTTCGCCAGGGTTACGTACATCGAGCAGGACTTGCTCGTCTGTCAATGAGTCCATTTCATCAAAGTGAATCGGAGTGGCGTCACCCTTAATGATGTTGTTTGCCACAAAGGCTGCTTGGTTGATCACATCTTTAGCACTGCCATACGGCGGCGCGTAAGTGAGCTCAAGGTGTTGAAGCTGCTCGACAGTCATGCCCGCACGTTGTGCAACAGCCATTACATCAATTCTTTTATCGACACCGTCTTTACCCACTGCTTGAGCACCGAAGATCTTGCCTGTTTTTGGATCGAACAACATCTTGAATGAGACAATCTCAGCGCCTGGGTAGTAACTTGCATGGCTTGCGGTATGAACGTAGACCTTTTCGTACTCAACACCATCACGCTTAAGTTGTTTCTCGTTTTTGCCCGTTGAAGCAACCGCGAGGTCAAAAATCTTACAGATAGCGGTGCCTTGTGTACCTTGATAGGTTTCACTGCGTCCAAGCATATTATCGGCAGCCATGCGACCTTGACGGTTAGCAGGGCCAGCAAGCGGAACCAAAGTTTGTGCACCTGTGACAAAGTCTTTTTCTTCGACCGCATCACCCACTGCGTAAATGCTAGGATCGCTGGTCTGCATCATTTCATTGGTGTAGATACCACCTAGTTCACCAATTTGAAGCCCTGCTTCTTTTGCCAACTTAGTCTCAGGGCGCACACCGATAGCCATGATTAAGATGTCAGTAGTTAGTGACTCGCCATTGCTTAGAGTAAGATTGAGTTCACCTTCAATATGCTGGTGTTCGGTATCTTCACCAGAGCCGATACTGGCTATATGCTCGTTCGGCACGTACTCGATAGCTTGAAGAGCAACGCCTAGTTTAAGGTCAATACCTTTTTGACGAATTTCAGCGTGAGCAAAGCCCGCCATTTCACGGTCGACTGGTGTCATCACCTGATCGGCCATCTCAATTAGCGTGGTTTTAATTCCCAATTGGTGGAAGGCTTCCATCATTTCTAGACCGATGAATCCACCACCGACAACCGTTGCGTGCTCTGGCTTGTTCATCTGGATCGTTTGAATGATACGATCCATGTCTGGGATGTTACGCAGCGAATGGGTTAGTGGGTTATCAATACCAGGGATTGGAGGTACGATAGGGCCTGCGCCAGGGCTAAGGAGCAAGAAGTCATAGCTTTCTGTATACTCGCTATTATCCAATAGGTTCTTAACAGTAACCTGCTTGTTTTGTCGATCAATGGATATGACTTCGTTCATAACACGAACATCAACGTTAAATCGAGCTAAGAAGCTTTCTGGAGTTTGCAAGAGGAGCTTACTTCTATCCTTAATGTCACCACCTATGTGGTATGGCAAGCCGCAATTGGCGAACGAGACGAAACTTCCTCTTTCGAACATGATGATTTCTGCATCTTCACTCAAGCGACGAGCACGTGCTGCGGCTGATGCTCCACCAGCAACGCCACCAACAATAAGAATCTTTGTCATTACCTAACTCCAAATTTAATCGAAAGTACTTAATAAACCACTCTCTGTAAAAAGAGTGGTTTATTATTTACTTTTCTAATGAGACAAAAGGACCGCGCTCGAACATGATGATCTGAGCACCTTCACTCAAGCGACGTGCGCGAGCTGCGGCAGATGCGCCGCCAGCCACACCGCCAACAATTAAAATCTTAGTCATTTTTCACTCCGTTATTGGAAACCCAGTTTTTTCAGGAAATAGGCCGCAGGACAAATCCCTGTAAATGCGCTTTGAATCAAGTTAACACCGACGAAAACGGTCAACCACACGAAGCCAGTATGAACCGTTAAGGTAAGAACCACCGAGAGCAGCACCATACTTCCAGCTAGTACTCTGATTGCATTTTCAAGACTCATGACGTTCTCCTTACGTGACTATTTGCCTTAGTTGCTAATCACTATAGATAGTTAAATTAGAAAAGTCTAATGTTAATTTTACTAAATTCACAAAATCTAATTTAGTGTTGACTAAATATCGTTATTTAGTATTATCTAATTTAAAGGTTGAGGAGAAATGAGCCATGAACAGTCAAACAGTGAATATCGACGAAATGCAAAAGAACGCAGTCGCCGCTGCGGAACTATTAAAAGTCATGGCTCACCCAGAGCGGCTGATGGTGTTATGTCAATTGACCGAAGGTGAAGTAGGAGTTGGAGCTCTACAAAGTGGCTCGACCCTGAGTCAATCAGCGTTCTCACAGCATCTGACTGTGCTACGCAAGCATGGCTTAATCAAATCGCGTAAAGAGTCGCAACAAGTATTCTATTCGCTGGATGACGAACGCGTTGTCCAGCTTATTCACAATTTACAGTCCACGTTTTGTGGCTAAATTTTTAACTTTGATAGCTTAAGAGGTAACTATGGCTTTTACTTTTCCTTGGGAATCGTTAGCAGGAGGCATTTTACTGGGTATTTCAGCCACTATTTTGCTGCTGTTGAACGGCAAGATAGCTGGGATCAGTGGCATTATGACGGGACTATTAACCCCAAAATCGTCTGACTTCGCATGGCGATTGCTTTTTGCAGTCGGCATGGTGGGCGGTGGTGTTCTCGCCATGATTTGGTTTGCAGTTGATACTCCACGTGAATTTGGTCTCAGTGTTTGGTGGTTGGCAGCGGCGGGTTTGCTGGTTGGTATTGGCACCCGATTAGGCAATGGCTGCACCAGTGGTCATGGTATATGTGGCATTGGTCGGCTGTCTAAGCGTTCCATCGTCGCGACTATGATCTTTATGGCTGTCGCTGGTGCGACCGTATTTGTCCGTCTTCACCTTCTATAACCCAAGAGAGCATTACCATGAATAAAGTAGTATTTCGTTTAACGTCCCTAGCGGCTGGCTTTCTATTTGGGATGGGTATGATCATTTCTGGTATGGCCGATCCGAATAAAGTGATTGGTTTTTTAGACGTCGCGGGGGCGTGGGACCCAAGTCTTGCTTTCGTGATGGGCGGCGCCCTAATGGTGTTTATGCCGAGTTACTTCTTGCTGATCAAACCGAAACAAAAGCCTGTAGTGGCTGAACAGTTTTGTATGAGCAACCACAAAAATGTCGACGCTCGCTTAGTCGCCGGCGCCGTATTGTTTGGGCTTGGCTGGGGGCTTGCTGGTATTTGTCCTGGGCCAGCGATGTCGAGCTTAGCGCTAGGCAATATGGGGGTTTGGGTCTTCTTCGCCAGTATGATGGTTGGGCTTGGGGCAACAAACCTACTGATTTGTATGAAAAATAGTCGCGAGTCACAAACGCAAACCGCGTAAAGTTTACTATAAACATCAAGATGATTTGATGGGATGTTTGGATTAAGGGAGTAGTGCAAATGAAACTGTTATCTTTGAGTATCGCGTTGGCTACAGCGTTGGCCACCAACGTCTATGCACAACAAGACCAAAACAGCTACACGGTGAAGAGTGAGCCACTCTCTCAAATCGTTCATTTAGACGGCGTGGTTCAACCTGTGAATCAGGGTACGGTCGCTGCGCAAACATCCGGTCGGGTTGTTGGCTTGTATGTTGATGTCAATGACTACGTTAAACAAGGGGCTGTGCTTCTTGAAATCAGTGATGTGCAACAATCGGCGTCACTTGAGGCGGCGCAAGCTCAACTGCTTAGCGCAGTTGCGCAAAATCGAGAGGCGCAAGCACAGTTAAAGCGCTACAAGCAGCTTTTCCCTAAAGGCGCGATATCTCAAGATCAAATGGACAGCGCAGAGGCCCGAGCTCGCAGTGCGGCTGCGTCAGTGAAATCGGCTCAGGCTGCAGTGGCTCAGGCCAAAGAATCACTTGGCTATACCAGTGTTACTGCACCATATGATGGTATTGTCACCAAACGTCATGTTGAGTTGGGCGAAACGGTCGCTCCGGGGACGCCGATGTTAAGCGGCTTTGCGCTTAATATGCTCAGAGTCGAGACGGAAATTCCTCAGCGCTACCAACCACGCGTCGAGCGTATCGATCAGTTTGCAATCAGCGCCCCAAACGGACGCTCGATTGTTCCGACAGAGTATAGCTTGTTTAGCTATGCCGACCCACAGTCGCACACCTTTAAAATGCGCTTAATCTTGCCAGAGAACACGACAGAACTGGTGCCTGGAATGTGGGTGAAAACCGAGTTTGAATATGGTGAGAAACAGGCGTTGATGATTCCAGAGTCCGCTGTGGTTCGCCGAGGTGAACTAAGCGCTGTGTATCGAGAAACAGGGCAATCACGAGTCCTCAATCCGGTTCGGTTAGGCCAAAGCTATGGTGACTATGTCGAAGTGTTGTCAGGCCTTGAAGAAGGCGATGTGATCTCTACGGTGGCATTAGCGGCAAAAGGAGAGTGATGATGGATAATCAACTCGGAATTTCCGGTCGAATTGCAGCAGCATTTCAAAACTCGGCAATGACGCCACTATTGGCGCTGGTTGGCTTGTTGATGGGGCTGTTTGCGGTTTTGGTCACGCCCAAAGAGGAAGAGCCGCAAATAGACGTCACGTTTGCCGACGTTTTCATTCCATTTCCAGGTGCTTCGCCGCGAGAGGTTGAAAGCCTAGTCACCACGCCGGCAGAGCAGATCCTCTCTGAAATTCAGGGCATTGATAAGCTGTATTCGTTCTCACAGCCAGATGGTGCGATGATTGTGGCCATCTTCGAAGTGGGGGTGAGCCGCAATGATGCGGTGGTGCGCCTGTACAACAAGTTGTATTCGAATAGGGATTGGATGCCCCAAGGCGTTGGTGTTGGCGAGCCAATAATCAAACCTAAAGGGATTGAAGACGTACCAATCGTTAGCCTAACCTTGAGTGATCGCAGTGGTCGATTCGATCAGCAACAGCTCACTCAAGTGGCGCACGGCTTAGAAACCGAACTCAAGCGCATTCCCGGAACACGCGATATCTACACCATAGGCGAGCATTCGACGATTGTTGATGTGCGTTTGGATCCGGCCAAAATGAACAGTTTTGCCATCACCTTAGATCAGTTAAATCAACATCTTCCAGCTGCAAATAGTAGCTCACCAATGCTACGTCTGACGCACGACAATCAGGAGTTTCCTGTGCAAGTCGGCCAGTTTTTAACTCGAGTGGAAGAGGTGAAACAACTGGTGGTCGGGCTGCACAATAACGCACCTGTGTATCTCGAAGATGTCGCGACGATCAGTTTAGGTGCCAATACTCCAACTCAAAACGTGTGGACCAGCGATAAAACCGACATTGTACCCGCGGTGACCATTGCGATTGCCAAAAAGGCGGGCGAAAACGCAGTGAATGTGGCGCAAGCGATCGAGACTCGGTTGCAAGAGCTACAGAACAAGCTGATTCCCGATGGCATCGAAGTCGAGATCACTCGCGACTATGGTAAAACCGCCGCAGATAAGAGTAACACTCTTATCGGTAAGCTGGCGTTCGCCACTGCGGCTGTGGTTATTCTGGTACTGCTAACCATGGGATGGAGAGAAGCCTTTGTAGTGGGTTTTGCGATAGTAGTGACACTGATGATCACGCTATTTGCATCTTGGGCATGGGGTTTCACGCTCAATCGCGTCTCGCTGTTTGCGCTGATCTTTTCGATTGGTATCTTAGTTGATGACGCGATAGTGGTGGTAGAAAACATTCACCGACATATGTCTCAGGGTAAGGCTAAGCTGCAAGCCTTAATTCCCGCTGCCGTTGACGAAGTCGGTGGGCCAACCATCTTGGCCACATTGACCGTAATCGCGGCTTTGCTACCGATGGCATTTGTGAGTGGTTTAATGGGCCCGTATATGAGCCCGATCCCGATCAATGCGTCTATGGGGATGTTGATATCTCTAGTGGTAGCGTTTGTTGTTTCGCCTTGGCTCGCCAGTCATTTCTTAAAACCCTCAGCGCATCATCAAGAGTCTCACGCTAGTGATTCTATATTCCACAAAGTGATGGCGCCCTTTGTGACTGCAAAAGCGCAAGCTCGCAATCGTTGGATGCTGTTGTTAGCTATATTAGCGCTGATCGTGGGCTCAGTGATGCTGCCAGTGTTTCAGGCTGTGGTACTGAAAATGTTGCCGTTCGACAACAAGTCAGAGTTCCAAGTGGTGTTAGATATGCCAGAAGGAGCCTCGCTGGAGCGTACTCAACGAGTGCTGTTTGAAATGGGCGAAGAGCTTAATCAATTACCCGAAGTCACCAGCTATCAAATCTATGCGGGGACCGCTGCGCCCATCAACTTTAATGGCCTAGTGCGTCATTACTTTGTTCGCAGCCAAGCCAATCAAGGCGATATTCAAGTGAACTTGGTGCACCGAACCGATCGTGACCGCGACAGCCATGAAATCGCTTCAGCGATTCGGCCAGCTCTCGACAAAATTGCCAGCAAGTTTGGGGGTAAGGTGAAAGTCGTCGAGGTGCCGCCAGGTCCACCGGTCTGGTCGCCAATTTTGGCCGAAGTGTATGCGCCAACGCCAGAGTTACGCAGTGAGGCGGCGCGGGCTATTCGTGAGGTATTCCGCGCGACTGACGATATCGTCGACGTAGATATGTATCTGCCGGAAGCGAATCAGAAGTGGCAAGTGGTGATTGATCGCAGTAAAGCATCGCACTTGATGGTGTCGTACGCATCAATTGTCGACGCGTTGGCGACCTCTGTGGGCGGAAAACCGATCACCTACTTACACAGTGAGCACAGCAAATACCCAGTGCCGATTCAAATTCAAGCCAGTGAGAGTGCCAAAGTTCGCCTTGAGCAAGTACTGAATATGAAAGTCGGCAGTCAAAACGGTAACGCGTATCCGCTCTCTGATTTGGTGAGTGTCAGACAAACGCGCATGGACGACTACATAGTGCACAAAAACCTCGTTCCTATGGCGATGGTGGTCGGTGATATGTCGGGGTCTGTTGATAGTCCGCTGTATGGCATGTTTAATATTGGGGCTGCGATTGATAAGCAGATGGATGTTGAGCAGTACTACATTAATCAGTCTGATGGCTTAGACGGTATTTCGATTCTGTGGGATGGTGAATGGACCATTACCTACGAAACCTTCCGTGATATGGGCATTGCCTATGCGGTCGGTATGATACTCATTTACCTATTGGTCGTCGCTCAGTTCAAGTCCTACTTAGTGCCTTTGATTATCATGGCACCAATACCATTGACCATCATCGGCGTGATGCCGGGGCATGCAATCTTAGGTGCGCAGTTTACGGCAACTTCGATGATTGGCATGATTGCACTGGCGGGCATTATAGTGCGCAACTCCATCCTGTTGGTTGACTTTATCAATCAACAAACAGAGCAAGGGATGGCGTTTGCTGAAGCCGTGATTCAATCGGCGGCGGTGCGAGCCAAGCCGATCATGCTGACCGCACTGGCAGCAATGATAGGTGCAGTATTTATCCTCGATGACCCGATATTTAATGGGCTCGCCATCAGTCTTATTTTTGGTATCTTTGTCTCGACCATACTGACACTGTTAGTGATACCCGTACTCTATTACGTTGCGATGCGAAAACGTTTTGAGTTTTGAATAGTTGATTGGCGAATAGTTGATTGGCCCCGCTGTTAACGCGGGGCTTTTTTATCACTGTACAAGCAACGGGCAGTGGTCGCTCAGTTGATATTGAAACAAGTCATTATGCTTGTAGGTGACTTGATTTACCGAGTCTAGCGTAAAATCACGACTGGTCACTACATGGTCAATCAGCGAGCGGAATTGGTGCGTTTTATTGGGTTGTTTACGTGAGCGAACTTTACACTCGGCAGGCGTGTGTCGCGTGGCTAACTGCGCCTGACTGCCGCTGCTCAAGGTTTTCCATAACCAATCGTTCGGGTAGGAGAGGTTGTGGTTGAAGTCGCCAATGATCATGTAAGTCTGTTGATTCGACTCACGTTGCATTATCCATTGGTTTAGCGCTTTCGCTTGTGAGTTTAAAGTGCGGCAGGACGCGTTATTTTTATATGCGCCGGAGCAGCGCGCTTTTAGGTGCACTGACAACAAATGAATAGGGGCATCACTGGTTGGATTAATCACCACGTACGAAGCGAATCTCAGCTTGCTGTTACTGAGACTGTCCAATTGAATATCCGTTTTGTTCTCCACTCGGATACCCTCACGCACCGCAAAACCCGTGTACTGATTGATGTCGGCAAACTGATGTAATTGGTATTGAGGCTGGGAGCGCTGTGACAAGTACAGCTGATAGCCATTGCCGATTACCTTGCGCAGAGCGTCTAAATCGTTGACCTCTTGAAACGCCAGCACATCACTATCGAGCTGATTAAAGTAGCGACTAAGGGCTTGATAGTCGCCGTTGTTTCGTTGTGAGCTGGGGAACTTCCCAGAGGGATTGCTCGACAACCATTCAAGGTTCCAACTGCTGTAGACGAGTTTTTGTTCGGCTAGGGCCGTCAGTGGTAGTAGTAACCAAATACCGAACCCAAGTAGCCAATATTTAACGTTGAACATAAGGTAAATTCCTGAAGATAGTTGCAGCCTTTATCTAATAACAGGTCTACAAAAATCAAGTAGGCTTAGTATCATTTTTTCAATTTTCATCATTTACTTTCTATCTGAGATCAGTGCCACTAAGATCGATTTGGTCTTAAGCGAGGGTCTCCTTTTATTGATCAAAATCAATACTCTAGCCAGCCGCATCTCGTTAAATACGCCACAATATATAGTGTCAGTTGAAATAAAAATCGCCCTATATAGTGTGTTTGTGGATAAGTCTGTGAGTATGCTGGGGTAAGGAGAAAAGGTGAAACCAATCGTAATCAAACGTGACGGCTCTAGGGCTCCGTTTAGCAGGGATCGCATTCAAGCCGCAGTGGAGTCGGCTGCAGAGCATGTTGACAAAGAGACCGCTATTTATGCGCTTAACGTGGCGCTTGCGGTGGAGCTGCAACTGAAAGATCACGATCAAGTACACATCAATGATATCCAAACCTTAGTCGAAAATGAGCTGATGCAGGGACCGTATAAGTCGCTTGCTCGCTCGTACATTGAATACCGCCACGACCGCGATATCGCGCGCGAGAAGCAGAGCACCTTGACCCGAGAAATCGAGGGGCTGATCGAAGAGAGTAATGTTGATCTCATCAACGAGAACGCCAACAAAGATGGCAAGGTCATTCCGACTCAGCGTGACTTACTTGCAGGTATTGTTGCTAAGCACTATGCAAAAACCCATATTTTGCCGCGTGATATCGTTCAGGCGCACGAAGAGGGGGATATTCACTACCACGACCTCGACTATGCGCCGTTTTTTCCTATGTTCAACTGTATGCTAATTGACTTAAAAGGGATGCTGACACACGGATTCAAAATGGGTAATGCTGAGATCGACACACCAAAATCGATTTCGACCGCGACCGCTGTTACCGCGCAAATCATTGCTCAAGTTGCCAGTCATATCTATGGCGGCACCACCATCAACCGTATTGATGAAGTGTTAGCACCGTATGTGACTACAAGTTATGAAAAGCACCTAAAAATCGCTCAGGAGTGGGATATCCCTAACCCTAAAGCGTTTGCTGAGTCACGCACAGAGAAAGAGTGTTTTGACGCATTTCAATCACTCGAGTATGAGGTAAACACCCTACACACCGCGAACGGCCAAACACCATTTGTCACCTTTGGCTTTGGCTTGGGAACCAGCTGGGAGTCTCGATTGATTCAACAATCGATCTTGAAAAACCGGATTGCAGGTTTAGGTAAAAACCGTAAAACGGCGGTGTTCCCTAAGTTGGTATTTGGTATTAAAGATGGATTGAACCATAAGTCAGAAGACCCTAACTACGACATCAAAAAGCTTGCTTTAGAGTGTGCGTCAAAGCGCATGTACCCAGATATTCTCAACTATGACAAAGTGGTTGAGATCACCGGGTCATTTAAAACCCCAATGGGTTGTCGTAGCTTCTTAGGCACTTATGAGGAAAATGGCGAGTTAATCCACGAAGGGCGCAACAACTTAGGTGTGGTCAGTTTGAACCTGCCACGGATAGCACTGGCTGCTGGTGGTGATGAGCGCGCGTTCTATACTCTTTTAGACCAAAAGCTCGATCTTGCCCGCCGCGCACTTGAGACGCGCATCTCGCGTTTGGAGAATGTAAAAGCGCGCGTAGCGCCGATCCTCTACATGGAAGGGGCATGCGGGGTGCGTTTAAAGGCAGATGAGCCAATCGCTAACATCTTTAAAAATGGGCGCGCTTCGATTTCGCTCGGGTACATTGGTATTCATGAAACCATCAACGCTCTGTTTGGTGACCAGACCCATGTATACGATGACAGCACGCTACGTCAAAAGGCCATCGCTATTGTTCAGTACCTTAAAGATAAGGTGAACCAATGGTCACAAGAGTCCGGATATGGTTACAGTCTATACGGAACACCGAGCGAGAACTTGTGCAGCCGTTTCTGCCGCATTGACACCAAAGAGTATGGGGTGATCAAAGGGGTGACTGACAAGGGGTATTACACCAACAGTTTCCACCTTGATGTAGAGAAAAAGGTTAACCCATACGATAAGATCGACTTTGAAATGCCATATCCTGAGGTGTCGAGTGGTGGCTTTATCTGTTACGGCGAGTTCCCTAACATGCAGCGCAATATTGAAGCGCTAGAAAACGTATGGGATTACAGCTATAGCCGAGTCCCTTATTACGGAACTAACACCCCGATTGATGAGTGCTACGAGTGTGGCTACAACGGTGAGTTTGACTGCACCAGCAAAGGATTTACCTGCCCAAGCTGTGGCAATCACGATTCGACAAAAGTCTCCGTGACTCGTCGCGTGTGTGGTTATCTTGGTAGTCCTGATGCCAGACCGTTTAACTTCGGTAAGCAAGAAGAAGTGAAGCGCCGGGTCAAACATCTATAAACAGGTAAACCATTGAGCCCAATAGCTTGGGCTCTTTTTCTTTAGAGACAGTTTAATGAATTACCACCAGTATTACCCCATTGATGTGGTCAATGGCCCAGGTACGCGTTGTACGCTTTTTGTCTCTGGGTGCGTGCATCAATGTAAAGGGTGCTACAACCAATCGACACAGCGACTCGACTCAGGTTTCCCTTTTACTCAAGAGGCACAAGATAGAATCATTGCCGATCTCAACGATACTCGGATTAAACGGCGTGGTTTGTCGCTTTCTGGGGGCGATCCTCTTCATCCGGCGAACGTCGCCGATGTACTTGCGTTGGTTAAACGGGTAAGGGAAGAGTGTCCAGGTAAAGACATTTGGGTATGGACTGGATATCGACTTGATGAGCTTGATGAAGATCAACGAGAGGTCACACGTTATATCGATACCTTGATAGATGGCAAGTTTGAACAAGATAAGAAAGATCTCAACTTAGAATGGCGGGGAAGCGCCAATCAAGTCATCCACAAATTTACACTGTGAATAGTAGAATAATTCTCTAAATTAAACTTTAAAGGTTAAATAAATGTTAATTGCGATGGTTGTTTATCCTGTTTTGCCTTTTTAAGTTGAAATTTTATTTCTAGAATGATGAGTTAAATGATAAGTTGATGGCCGTTACTTGAATTTCAAAGGGTTGTGACTTTCATGTTCTCTCATTTACCGACTCCAACACTGGATCCTATTCTTTCTCTATCCGTTGCATACCGCAACGATCCTCGCGACGAAAAAGTTGACCTTGGCATTGGCGTTTACAAAAACAGCGCCGGTGAAACGCCCGTAATGAAGGCAATTCAGCAAGCACAAGATATCGTTGTCGCGACACAAAAAACCAAATCATACGTTGGATTGGCCGGCTGCGAGGAGTTCAATCAATCCATGATTGATTTGCTGCTCGATGGCACTTCTGCCATGGACCGAGTTGCCGCTGTGCAAACGCCAGGGGCGAGTGGTGCTCTGCGTATGCTAGGCGATTTGATGAAAGTGGCTCAGCCAAACACGACAGTTTGGATTTCTAATCCAAGTTATGTAAACCATCGCCCTGTCATGGAAGCGGCTGGCCTCAAAGTGAGACACTATCACTACTTTAGTCCTGAAACTAAACAAGTTGATATCGCGCGTATGATGGACGATCTTGCTACGGCAGGGCCGGACGATGTTGTCCTTCTTCATGGCTGTTGTCATAACCCAACTGGGGCAGACATCGATTTTGATGCATGGAAAGCAATCACAGAGCTATCGCAAAAAAATGGCTTTACCCCATTTGTCGATATTGCGTACCAAGGCTTTGGTGATGGCCTAGAGCAAGACGCGAAAGGGCTACGCCATATGGCGGACAATGTCGAAGAAATGCTGATCACCACGTCGTGTTCGAAGAACTTTGGCCTTTATCGCGAGCGAACTGGAGCGGCCATTGTTGTTGGCAAATCGCAAAGTGACGTGAACAATGCCAAAGGCAAGTTATTAACGCTGGCTCGTTCTACGTATACCATGCCGCCGGATCATGGTGCGGCATTGGTGAAAACTATCCTTCGCGACCCTGCGCTAACCGCAGTCTGGAAGCAAGAGTTGAGTGAAATGCAGCAACGTCTGTTAAACCTACGTCAAACTTTGTGTAACGAGTTGAGAAATAAACACAATACTTCACAATTCGACTTTATAGAAAGCCACAAAGGCATGTTTACTGTGCTAGGATTTAGTCAAGACCAAATGGCGCGTTTGCGCGAAGAGTTCGGGATCTATGGTGTTGGTGATGGTCGAATCAATATTGCAGGCTTGACGGAGAAGGACATTCCTTACGTTGCGCAAGCAATAATCAACGTCGCATAACACTGTCGGGGCTCAATGCAGCCCCGCTTCATCTAGGTCCGGTATATTATGATTAGGTGAACCAATGAATAAAACGTGGAAAGTACTGCTTCCATTAATGTTAAGCGGCGGTTTAGTCGCTTGTTCCACGACTGGGCCAACCCCGGTCGAACCAGAAGAAAAGCCTCAGACTGAGTTACCGGTTGAACCGCAACCGGAGACGCCTCAAGTTGAACCACCTGCTGTAGACCCACAGCCACCTGAAGTTGAACAGCCAGTTGAACCTAAGCCAGAACCCAAACCACCTGTTGTACAAGAGCCAGTAAAGAAAACCGCTGATGGTAAGTTGTTCCTTGGCTCAGAAGAGTGGGTATATATTCCTGGTTTAGAGCAGAACTTTCGCGCTCGAGTTGATACCGGTGCGACCACTTCATCGATAAGCGCGGTCGACATTATCCCATTCGAAAGAGACGGTAAAGACTGGGTCAAGTTTAAAATTGAGCATGAAAACATTAAGAGCCGAGAGATTGCGCTGCCGGTTAAACGGTGGGTGAGAATTCGCCAGTCAAGCTCAGACGGCACGCATGAACGCGCCGTAGTGGAGGCATGGATTCAAATTGGTGATTTGAAAGAGAAAACGGACTTTACCTTAGCGGATAGAACCCATCTTACTTACCCGTTACTTCTTGGTCGCAGCTTCTTCAAAGATATCGCTGTTGTTGATGTAAGCCAGAAATACATCCAAGATAAACACAAATAACAGTGTTTTAGCGCACAAAATAAAACCAGTAGCATCACAAGCTGCTGGTTTTTTTATTTCTTAGATCATATTTTTAACTTTCCCCTCAGCGAATGATACGCCACTAGGTTACTATTTGCCCGCTAAAGTCGGTCGACCGTGCTGCTAATTCCCTCAATCGCCCAGTTTTACGAGCGGCGATCAAACCTTAATACCAAACGGGATAAATAGGTGTTCAGATAATTGCGCAGGAAAAATCGCTGAAAGCAAGGCATAGATTGCAGCTAGCTAGTTGACCTACCTACAAAATCTATAACGACGCTATCAGCGATTTTAGCCAGCAAGAATGACCAGATATTTATGCTGTTTGGTATACGCAGTATGGAATAAAAACTATAAAGGAGTAACAAATGAAACACTTAGCGATGGCTGTCGTTATTGATGATGGTAAGGTGTTGGTACAAAAGCGCCCATGCTCAGTTCAAGGCGAGTTCCATCAGTTTCCTGGTGGAGCGGTGAAAAACAATGAGACAGGTACGGACGCTGCAAAACGTGAGCTATTTGAGGCAGCAGGGCTCTCGGTTGGCGAACACGTTGCCACATTCAGTGGTATTAACGATTTTGGCGGACGCATCTACTACGCCATTTTTAACACTGCAAAATCATCGGCGCCAAAATCAAACAACAGCGAGTTTGAATGGCGTTCGGTCGACGATTTACCTTTAAGCGACCTCCATGCCGCAGATGTCGAGTTCGTTCACAAGCACCTGGTTGATTACTGCGAATCTCAAGCTTCGTCTAACCGTTAAAAAAGAGGCCAATCTAATAAGATTGGCCTTTTGTATTGTTATTGAATTTCTAATAGTTCAACGTCGAAGATGAGGGTCGCTGCCGGAGGTATAGGGCCAGTGCCGCTTTTTCCATAGGCTAGCGTACTTGGTATGAACAAGCGGAACTTATCTCCTTCAGACATATAAGTCAGACCTTCTTGCCATCCTTTAATCACCTGATTGAGCTTAAAACTAATTGGCTTACCCCGATCAACCGAACTGTCAAAAACGGTGCCGTCGATCAGCGTACCATGATAGTGGACTTTGACCACGCTGCTACTCGTTGGCTGAGTCGTGCCTTGACCTTTATGTAGCACCTGATATTGCAAGCCACTTTCTGTGGTCACCACTTCTTCTTTTTGTCCGTTTTCTAGCAAAAAGGCTTGGCCTTGCGCAAAGTTTTGTTCACCAGCTTTGTGGGTTGTCCAGGTGCGGTAAATAAAAAAGCCCGCTAGAACAACAATAATAATGGCAATAGTAATCTTAGACATAAATCCTTTCCGTTAAATTAGAGTTGCTTGAGTAGGAAGTTGATAGTGTTTGCAATATCTTGAATATCTTTATGACCACTGGTCATTACTTGATACTTGCCGTTGACAATAAAAGTTGGAACGGCATTAATTTGGCCGCGAGTAGTGATATCGTCGGCCACTTGCATCGCTACAAACAGTTGTTTCTGCGCTGCTTCGTCGAAATCGTATGGGCTGGTCAGGTCACGGTTGTGGAATGCTAAGTCGATCGCCGCTTTCTTATCGGCAAGCGTTGCTCCATCGCCCATTTGAGTGGCTGCAAATAGCTCAGTCATCATTGAGTGATCGGGCTTTTGGCCTAGCTGCATCTCTGCCGCGTAATAGATCATTGCGCCAATTTGAGCGCTCTCATTGAAGGTGACATGAACTTTGCCGATATTCTGACTTGTCAGTTGTTCGATGGTCGCCAGTTCGTTTTCCATCTTGCGGCAATGACCACAGTTGAGGGAGAACACCTCCACAACAGGGGGAAGCCTAAAAGTAGCAAGGTTAGCGGGCAATTGTGTGTACTGTTTGCCTTGCTGAGGTTGGCCGTCGTCAGAACAACCTGCAACAAAGAAGGCAAAGGCGAGTAGCAGCAGGGAAAAAACTCTATTCATAAAAAGGTCTCATAGGGTCACCAACTAGGTGATAGTTATGGGATAAAGAACAATGGGTTAATTCTACTTGTTCCATCGCTTGTATGAAACAATGAGATTGAGAAAAACCCATTACAAAGTGTGTCGCTTACAACAACGAAAGGACAGGGAAAAAACTGTGCGCTTGGAGCAATAATAGTAAAAACCGTTAAAGAATTTCCGTTTTGGTCGATATAGAAATGGTAAGGAAAAGGAACCAATGGTGAATCGATGAAGCGCTTTGTATTTCCACTGATATTATTGCTAGCCGGGTGTAGTAGTTTAGACGACACGATTGCTATGTTCGACGATAATCTACTCGACACCGCACCTAAATCTGACTTCGATGTACGTTATCCGGAGTGGGGCAGTGAACCTGCTATCGCCGGCTCTGGCGTGAAGGGCCCTTTTGGCCAGCAACGCACACAAAGCTACAGTGAGTTGCAAAAGTTTTTGGTCAACAATGGCGTCGATTACGAGTTGTTGCCGGGTAACCATGTGATGGTGAAGCTAAAAGACACCATTAAGTTCAATACTGGCTCTTCTCGCGTCTCTGCCGATTCTGAAGCCTGGCTCAATATGATGGGGCGCTATCTGGCTTCTCAACCTGGCATCGACATCGTGATTGATGGACACGCTGACAACACAGGCGCTGCAACCTTTAATGATACCCTTTCAATGAAACGCGCCACTGCGGTGAAGCAGCAGTTAGTCAACAATAATGTGGCGATGAACTCCATTTTTACCCGCGGGTATGGCGAGTATGTCCCTGCCTGTACCAACCGAACTAAAGCGGGTAAGGCCTGTAATCGACGTGTAGAAGTGTTGTTCATCGTCGCTAACAACTGATTCACTCTAAATTCCTCATTGGTGAAAACAGCCTGCCTATTTTGGTGGGCTGTTTTCGTATTCAAGTCATATTTGATATCCACGACATAACCTAATGCAACTCGCCGCGTAGCCAAACATTATAATCACACAGTGATCACGTTCCGTTTTGAATAACCCTTCTTTTTATGATGAAATTCTAACTTTATAAATCAGCGAGTTAGTGTTTTGTTAAATATTTGATACAGTCATTCTCAACGATGAGATATTGTCCTCAAAAACATAAAAACAGGTAACGTATTGGCATGTTCGATTATGCTTTTCTCAATCAGATAGCGTCACAAGATAGCGCACTACTTTCTAAGTTAGACGCCATTCACGAACACGCATCAGCGCGTTGCTCAAATCTGTCACGTTTTTCCATTGCACTCATTGAGCAAAATAGAGTGTCAAACTATTACGTCCAAGATAGATTCGTTGACTCCGGATGCTTTGATTACGATGACCATGAGATCACCGACGACTCTTCGTTAAGTAGCATCGCCTACGCCGCTCGGGTTCGAGTCATTGATGATATGACTCAGATGCAACATACCGACCGGATAAAAGCGTTGTTAAGTCATGGTCACATAAGTAGTTATACTTATCCAATCTCCTACCAAGGTAAAACCATAGGTTTCATTTTTATTAATGCCACTGAGTTGGGTTATTTTTCCCACCCTTCGGTACAGCGAGATTTTGCGTTTGTGTGCCAGATTGTGTCTGGCTTGTTCATCCAGCTGTTTGAAGGGCAGCGTCACTTTCAATCGAGTTTAAAGATTGCGCTGCAAATGGGACATGCACGCGATCCTGAAACCAAAGAACACTTAATTCGGATGGGAATGTACAGTGAGTTGATCGCCCGACTGTTGTCGAGTAAGTTCCCGAACATCTCCCATCAATTCATTCACAGGATACGTCTGTATGCTCCGTTTCATGATATTGGTAAATACATGATTCCAGATGATATTTTGTACAGCAACAAACGATTTACTGCCGAAGAGCGCGAGGTTATGAATAACCACACCATCTATGGTGAGCAGATCATTGATCAAGTGATCGAAGTCGCGCAGGCGACTATGGTGAGCGAGCAAGAGATCCAATTTATCAAAAACGTCATTCGCCACCATCACGAGCTATACAATGGCGAGGGATTACCTGATGGACTGGGCCGTCGAGAGATTCCACTTGAGGCGAGAATTGTCACTTTGGCCGATGTGTTCGACGCGCTGCTGAGCCGCCGGGCTTACAAACCTGCTTGGGAACTGAGCAAAGTAGTGGAGTACATCAAGCGCAACAAAGCTGTGATGTTTGATCCGATTTGTGTGGATGTTTTGGTCGAGAATATCGAAAAGTTTATGCAAATTCGAGCGAGGTATCTCGACAAGATAGACAAACGAGAATTGGTAACTAGCTAACAATGAAAAAGGCTCTTGTGCACTGCACAAGAGCCTTCATTCAATGAGTAACACTAGCGATCATGCGGCGGTGTTAACTTGGTCGCTTTTTTTTTCGCTTTGCATTTTGGCTAGAAAGTAGACATTAACGCACGCGATGAAACCATTGGTAACGACAACCGGCCAAGCATCAATCATCAGGCCGTAAGCCGTAAACAGGCCACAACCGATAAAGTTAAGGACACGCAGTTTAACGATGTCTTTCATTGTGAGTGAGATTGCAACCATGATAGAAGCTGCGTAGCCTAGAATTTCAACCATATCCATAATTTGACCCTCTTAATTTTGCCGACCCTACATCGGTACCAATTCTTCTCGTCTTGAGATAAGTGAGGAAGCTCCGTGCCTCGAATGGTCTAAATGATTAACTGAGATGAAATATAACAGGGCTAAATGTGTGATGAAAGCCCCAAAAATATGAACGGAGAAGGTTAGCGATTACGCAAACGTTTTACGTTGTTTGCAACAAAGTAATAACCAAAAGTGTTGGTCCAAACGTCACCTTGTTTCCAATAAAAAGCCTGCGACAAAGCAGGCTTATTGCATCAGTGAGTAGGACTCGAGACTACTTCTTTTTGCCTTGAATGAGTTTATCTTCTTCAGTCAACTCACGAATACGACGGCTGATATCACGGCGCTCTTTAGAGATTTCTGCGCTCTTGATGATATGATCGTCAACGCGATCTTCGTAGTCTGCTTTCATATTCTTGATGATGGCAACAATTTCTTCGTTGCTCATGTCTGGCTTGATGTAGTCCATCAGGTTTTCAAGCAAGTCAACACGCTTGCGGTTATCACGCACTTTCTTTTCGTTATCAAGAAGCTCACGCTTTAGCTTATTTTTACGACGTGCCTGAGCTACGATTTCAAAAACACCACTCATAGTTCCCTTTCCTAATTTTTTTGAACAACTCACTGGATTAAATCACAACATCTATTGCGATAACAGTCTTTAGATCAATCATTACTTTAGCATGATGCAATTATCGCCA